>CAYUGQ010000115.1:0-8106 GCA_964444305.1 uncultured Candidatus Sumerlaeota bacterium | reverse complement strand
TTTTTCGGGTCAACACCTACTGGCGTTATGAGCGGCCTTTCTTCGGCCTGGGTGCTCACATCGGCGTGATCCGCAAAATGATCATGCACGGAATGCTGGGTTCGCCGGTCAAAGCGTATCTGGGTGAGGTTCATGGTTTTGAATGGAAGACTTTCGCGTGGTCTGGCGATCCGACCCTGGGCGAAGAGCCCGTGCCGGCAGAACTCGATTATGATATGTGGCTTGGCCCTGCGCCTTATAAGCCTTATCACGGCAAGCGGGTTCACATGAACTTCCGCGGCTATTGGGATTACGATGGCGGCGGTCTGGGGGATCAGGCGCAGCACTTTGTCGATCCCGTACAGTACGCCCTGGGCAAAGACAACGAAAGCCCTGTAGAGGTATGGGCGGACGCCTATGAGCAACACCCCTACGCGGTGATGCCGTTCCGGAATGTGACGCTGCGGTACGCCGACGGCTGCGAGATCGTCATTGATGCGGAGATGAACGATCCGGATACGCCGATGTTTGAGGGACCGGAAGGCAAAGTCTTAAGCAATATGCGCTGCACTATTCCCGATTGGGAACGGAAGCTGGCGGAATTGCCGGATCCGGAACCGCAGAACAGCGATTTTGTGGAATGTATCAAGAACCGCCAGAAGTTCTGCCTGAACGAGCAGGTGAGCCATCGGGCCTGCACTCTGATCAATCTCGCGAAAGCCGCGATACGAACAGGCCGCAAACTGCGGTTTGATCCCGACAAATTTGAGTTTATCGATGATCCCCAGGCGAATGAGCTGGTGAACGAACCTATGCGTGCCCCGTGGACGCTGGGCTGAGCTGAGTGAGAGGGTTGAAAGGATTTGAGACGAGGATGAACATAAAAATGAGTTTCACAAAAAGTTTGGTCCTGATGGCGGCGCTGGGTGTGTTTCCGGCGGTAAGCTTTGGGGAAACCTTCGACGTTTCTGAGCGTCAGCAGGCCCTCCTGGCAGAGATTCCGACAGATTCATCAGACGAGGCTAACAAAATTTTTACAGAGCTGGGTCAGGATATCCCGGCGCTGGTTCCGAAGCTGGTCTCCAGGTTGACCACGGAGAAGAGCGACGCAGACACTACGGCGCGGTTCGCATTGGGTGGCCTCGTGTGGACTGTCGGCCATTCGGGCACAGATCAGCAGAAAGCAGCCCTGGCCCGTTCCATGGCGGATATGATTTCAGAAGTTGAGGGCAACGAGCCCAGGGATTTTCTGATTGAGCAGCTTCAGTTCCTCGGAGTAGCGGACGTGGCCGATGTGCTTTACCCGCTTATGACCGACGAAAATCTGGGACCGCGGGCCATTCGCACATTATCGGCACTGCGTCCGGAAGGACTGGCTGAGCAGGTCCGCACAAACCTGAATGATTCCAACACCAGCGAAGTTCAAACGGGACTTTTGCTGACCCTGGCCGAGCTGGCCCCGCGTGATGCGGCGGCCCAGGTGGCGCCCTATGCGGAAGCGGATAATATCTACGTTAAGACAGCCGCGCTGGATGCCCTGGCGGCTATTGGCGACCCGGCATCTCGATCGGCCCTGAAAGCTGCCGCAGAGCAAAATGAGACATTTCAGGATAAACTGGCTCCGGCCCGCTATCTGGCCTACGCGAAAAACGTCGCCGAACGCGGCAACGAAGCTCTGGGCGTAGAGATCGCCCGCGAAATAATCTCCGCCGAGCACACCACCGCATCACAGCACCTGGTAGGACTTGGACTTTCTACCCTGACAGACATTCAGGGCGAGGCCGCGTTGGACGACTTGTTTGCCTGGGTAAATCATGACGACGAACAAACCCGCGCACTGGCACTGGATAATATTAACCGGTTTGATTCCGAAGCGGTGACCGGGCGCATGGTGGAAGCCATGCAGACCGCGCCTCATCAGGAAGTGACCGTGGCGATTTTGCTGGCCTTGGGAGATCGCGGTGCGCCAGAGGCCCTGCCGGAGGTGATCGAACTCTTTTCCAATGAAGACGAAGAAGTGGCCGTGACGGCCGTGGCAACGGCGGGCGACATCGCTCGCGGTGATGCCGTGGATGCCTTGATCGAGCGCCTGCAACAGGATTCACGCAAGTCCGTAGCAGATGCCATTGTGGCTCAGTTGCGCCGCGTGCCCAGCGAAGACCTGCTAGACAAAGTGGCCGCCGCAATTCCCGAAGCTAACATAGACGGACGGGTAGCCCTGATCGGCCTGCTGGGCGATCGCAATGCATCAGCTCAGAAAGAAGCGGTCTTTACAGCGGCGGCCTCAGACGAATCCAAAGTCCGCGCGGCGGCGTATAATGCCCTGGGTCGTGTGGCGGAAGATTCGGACCTGCCGCGCCTGCGGGATATGATCCTGGCGGCGGACAGCAATGCCGAACGCAACAGCGCACGGCAGGCTTATACGGCAGTGGCAAAGGCAGACGGCGACCTGGCGGGCAGCTCCCGCCTGCTGGTGGAAGCCCTGGATGAGGCGGACCCTCGCGGCAAGGCTGTCCTCATGGAAACCCTGGCCGCCATTGGCGATGCAGGAAGCATTGCCGTCGTGAAGAAAATTGCTGACGAAGCCGACGGTGATGTAAAAGACGCGGCGGTGCGTGCATTGTCTGACTGGCAGCATTACGACGTGCTGGAATCGCTGATTAACATCGCGAGCAAATATGAAGAGGAGCGCCACAAGGTGCTGGCCGTGCGCGGAATCGTGCGGACTGCGGGCGGCGTCAAAGATCAGGCTGAGAAGGTTCGCCTGCTCTCCCGTGCAGCCTCCCTGGCCTCTCGTGGCGAGGAGAAAAAGATGGTGGCAGCTCAATTGGGTGACGTGAAAACCACGGCTTCAATGCTGGCGCTGGTGCCACTGCTGAAGAACGACGATACTGGTCCCGATGCGGCGGCGTCGCTGGTAAAAATTGCTGTGCCGGATGAAAAAGCGCAGGGCAAAGGCGGCCTTCGGGGCGCGGAAACCCTGGCGGCTCTTGAGCTGGCCCTGAATCACATCGACGAAAAAGAAAAGCGCCGCCCCGTGGAAAAGCACATCTATGAGCTGATCCGCGAAGTGGAAAGCCTGGAACAGGAAGTGGACGAAGAAGGCTTTATCAGCCTGTTCAACGGCCGTGACCTGACGGGCTGGGTCGGAGCGACGGATGCTTACCGGGCCCATAATGGCGTGATCGAACTGCCATCCGGCAACAGCGGCAACCTGTTCACCACAAAGCAGTACGGCGATTTCGTTCTTCGCCTGGAGTTCAAAATCGAAAAGGCCGGCAATAACGGCGTCGGAATTCGAGCCCCCCTGTTTGAAAACGCCGCCTATGCCGGAATGGAAATCCAGATCCTTGATCAGAATGATCCAAAGTATAAAGACCTGAAAGACTGGCAGCGTCATGGTTCGGTCTATGGCGTCGCGGCGGCAAAGCCCGTTCAGTTAAAAATTGGCGAATGGAACGAGCAGGAAATCGTGGCCACAGGTCGGAACATCAAGGTGACGGTCAACGGTGAAGTCATTAACGAGGTCAACCTGGACGAAGCTTTGAAAGACGGGTTCGCCAGCGGGAAGGAACAGCCCGGCGTTTATCGCAACCGTGGGCATATCGGCTTTATGGGCCATAACGACCCGATCCAGGTCCGCAATATCCGCATTAAAAATGTCGTTAATGAAAGCGTCCCCGAAGGCTTCTCGGTCCTCTTTAACGGGGAAAATCTCGACGGCTGGAAAGGTCTCGTGGAAAACCCCATTAAGCGCCGGGCCATGACCGAAGCGGAACTGGCGGAAAAGCAGGCCAAGGCCGATCAGGAAATGCATGACCACTGGAGTGTGGAAAACGGCATTCTGTTTTTCGACGGGCTCGGCTCTCACATGTGTACCACTAAAGACTACGGCAACTTTGAGATGTATGTAGACTGGGCCATTCCCCCCGGCGGCGACAATGGGCTCTACCTGAGAGGTTCGCCCCAGGTGCAGATCTGGGATCCGTACTACTGGCCGGAAGGCAGCGGTGGTCTTTATAACAATCAGAAAACTACCAGCAAACCACTGACCATGGCCGACAACCCCATCGGCCAGTGGAACACGTTCTATATTAAAATGGTCGACGATAAAGTCACGGTAGACCTAAACGGAACGCGGGTTGTGGAAAACCAGGTGCTGGAAAACTTCTGGGACAGAAAGCAGCCGATCTTTCCCGTGGAACAGATCGAACTGCAAAGCCACGGCTCCCCGGCCTGGTGGAGAAATATCTACATCCGTGAGTTACCTTAGGTTAGCTTTATGACAGAAAACTGGCAGATCTCTATCAAGTGGTCTGCCCTTTTTTTGTCACAGGTGTTTGCCGGGGCAAAGGTGAATACTTTGCCCCGCGCAATCTTTGTAATACTGATATCATAAAAGGCTGGGCGAAAAGTCCGGCTTTTTGATTTTGGAGGTTCTACTTGATGGGAAGAACATTTTTAAATTATTTATGCGGTGCGGCGCTGGTTTGCAGCGTAGCTGCGGGGCATGCCCAGGCAGACCACCTGCTTTTAAGCGAAGTGGGTATGGCACCGCCTAATGCCGCTCAACTTGAAGGGTACTCCACCGAGTATGTGGAGATTTACAATCCAACTGCAGTGCCGGTTCCATTGGATAATTATTACTTTGCAGATACTATGGAGTACTGGAAGCTGCCGACGGCTATCAACCTGACCGGAGCAACGGATAATATTGTACGGTTTCCCGCTGGTACGGTACTTCAGCCCGGTCAGTATGCGGTCATTACCGGTGGCGGGTATAACTTCCTTGAGTACAATTTTGGTGAAAACGTAACCTACGAAGATTTTCGGAATCTTCCCGGAGAACCTCTTCTGTTCGAAGTGGGCGAGACAGACCCCGAAATTCCAAATATGTCATACTTTAATACAGGAAGCCTGCCGACAAACTTTAACCTGACAAACGCGTCCGCTACCAATGGCGAACTTGCTGTTTTGTTTTACTGGGATGGTGTGTCAGACCTCGTGCAGGATGTGGATATCGTTGCCTGGGGAAACAGCCCGTCGGCGAACCGGTTTATTCCGAAAACGGCTGGTGACCTCGGAGCAAACGGGACACCATATCTTCCCGATGCCGGCGATCATACGAACCTGACGATGGGTAGCGGCTTTACGCTGATCCACCGGACCAATATGTCGGAGCCCAATGAGGTGCTGACTGGTGGTAATGGTCTGACTGGCCATGACGAAACCACTGAGGAAGCCACTTTGGCCTGGGTTGGAGCAAACTTCGCGGACAATGCTCAGACACCCGGCATGCCATATGAACCTGCCGTAAGCCAGCGCCCGGTAATCACTTCTGCCGTCCGGGATGAGCAGTATCCGGCCCCTGGCCAGGCTGTGACGGTTACGGTTGAGGCTTCTGATCCAGACGGAACCGTTGAAAGTGTTACTGTCTTCGTACGAACCGATGATACTTTTACGGCCGTAAACGCTGTCGAAGGCGATCCGGGCGTATGGACCGCCGACATTGGCTCTTTCGCAAACAACACCGTTGTCGATTATTATGTTGAAGCAACAGATGACACGAACACCACAGCCCGCTTCCCTCTGCACGCTCCAATGAGCGGTTTCACGAACGGATTCCATGTAACCGACAGCCCGCTTCAGCCGGGAGACATTATCTTTAACGAAATCCTCTATGACAACCCCGGCGCTGACACGTTTGAGTATGTCGAACTGTATAACAGAAGCGCTGATCCTGTTGATCTGTCTTTCTTTGGTATTACGGACTTATCAAACAGCTATCGCTGGCTGCCTCGTGGCGCTGTCATTGAGGGCAACAGCTATATGGTATTGACGATGAACGTCGGCGAATTGCGTAGAAATTACGATTTCGTATCCGGAATTCCCTATTACGACTGGGGAACATTTGCTCTGAACCAAGGGGGCGACACGATTTTCCTGGCTCATGCTAATGAGTTTGGAACAGCTTCAAACCCGACTGAAACCAGCTATGTATCTCAGGTTACATATTCAAACACCGCACCATGGCCTGAAGCCGCCGACTTCGCTGGCAGCCTGCGTTCGCTGGAACTCAAGCACCCGAGCCTGGATCCTAACAACGGAGCAAACTGGGGAATCGCCGTTGAAAAAGGTACGCCCGGTGCCCAGAACACCGTTTACACTGCCGGTGTCCTGATCTCTAATGTAACCCGTGATCTCGAATTGCCGGGCTTGAACACCCCCATTGTTATCAGCGCTGACGTTGATCATGTGTTGGGGGGAACCATTTCCAGCGTGCGCGCCATGGTCGACACCGGTGCGGGCTTCACAGCCTTCCCAATGACTGAATCCTCCACACCTGGCACCTATGAAGTCACCCTGCCCGGCTACAGCGCACGGACAATTGTGAAGTTTTACATCGAAGCATCAGATGGATCTGCAACCAATACAAACCCGGTTCAGGCTCCTGCCGACTTCCACCTGTTCATTGTCGATGCGTACTTCCCAACTTCAGACGATCTGGTGATCAACGAGATTCTTTATGATAACATCGGTGCAGATACATATGAGTATGTCGAAATCTATAACCGCAACACATCGCCCATTCCGCTCGACTATATTCGTGTGAGTGACCCGACAACGAACTACTTCGAGTTCCCTGAAGGTGCCGTGATTGCTGGTAACGGTTTCGTAGTGCTGACGCAGAGTATCTCCGATCTGACCATGCATTACTCGATTCCTGGTGAAGTTCCGATGTTCACTGTAAATTACGTCCTGAACAACCCAAGCGATACAGTCTTTATCGCCCACCCTAACAGCATCGGGTTTAAGGGAAACACGACATATATCGACACGGTAACCTATAACAACATAGCACCCTGGCCTGAGATTGATGCCAACGCCACGGGGCAGAGCATTGAGCTGTTGAGCCCTGAACTTGACAATTCCCTGGGTCATAACTGGGGGGCCGCGATCATTGTTGGTCCGTATCCTGGCTCCGGAACGCCTGGTCTTCCAAACACAGCGGAAGGCTCCAACGTGGCCGACTGGAACCTGTATTAAAGTTAATCCACAGATTGGCCGGCTGGGGCGCTTTGCCCCAGCCATTGGCCATTTTGTTGAATCTGGAGGATGGTAATTATGGAATATAAATTAAAAGGTTTTACTCTCATTGAACTGCTCATCGTGGTCGCAATTATCGCGATCCTGGCGGCTATTGCGGTTCCAAACTTCCTGGAAGCGCAAACCCGCGCGAAAGTCTCGCGAACCAAAGCCGACATGCGGACAATCGTTACCGGTTTGGAAAGTTATCGTATTGACCATAACACGGTGCCCTTTATGAACATATCGGCACGGGCTATTGGTGGATACGCCGGTCCGCAGCAACGCACCCTGGAACGCCTGACATCACCAATTGCCTATCTGAATAGCCGTTCTACTTTTAATGATCCATTTCCGGGAAAAGGCGTGTACGAAGCGGCAAACCTCGAAACCCAGCGACTGGAAGCAGCGCTGCCGGACCCAGAGTCACTTAAAGAATATTTCTACACGGCCCGTGGAGTTAACCCGCCCCCGACAGGCAATGGGAACTCGGAAAATCTCCAGTGGGGCGATGGCGGCAAACCACAGTGGTACCTGCTGGAATCTTCGGGGCCGGACTTGATGCACCATTACCTCGGTAATTCTTTGAATGCCCTGGCAGCAAATAGCCCGGCCAACAAAGCATTTATCACCAAAATTGTGTATGATCCCAGCAATGGAACCATTAGTCGCGGCAGCCTTTGGCGCGTAGGTGGCAGCCCTTCTGGCCGCGGTAAAGTTGCGGCTGACGTTATTAATGAAGCGAACTGATCGACACCAGGAACGATTGAGCTAACAGCCCAAACCGGTCCCAGATTTCCCAGGGGGTTTTGTTGAAGGACAATCCCGGGAAGAAACCGGCTATCAGGTTATTAACCAGGCTTAAGGCCAGTGTGATGATTCCCACGAATCGCCACACTGGCTTTTTCTTTGCCCAGTGCCAGAACGGCGGCAGGGCGGCCAGGGCCAGGGGGATCATGGGGACCAGGTAGCGCGTGGTGTAGGATTCACCCGTCATCAGGTGGCGATAGCTAATATGTATCGCGCTAAAAGGCACGATGC
>CAYUGQ010000114.1:0-8589 GCA_964444305.1 uncultured Candidatus Sumerlaeota bacterium | reverse complement strand
AGACTGGACCGGCTGGATATCATCCACGTGGGTTTCCCCTAACGCCTATAATAACCACGGCGGAACCGACTTCTCCGTAGGCACAGGCACCCCAATGTATGCCACCTGCGACGGTGAGGTCATCGAAGTCGTCAACAATATCCCCGACGAAAACCACACCCTCAACTACTACGGCAACTACGTCAAAATCCGCGTTAACGGACAATCCCCCCAAGACCAAACCCTCACCGTTCTAACCGCCCACATGCGACCCACCATCCAGGTACAGGTCGGCGACGTCGTTCAGACCGGCGACTTCCTCGGTCATTCCGGCAACACCGGCAACTCCACCTCGGAACACCTCCATTTTGAATCCGCCGAAGGCGGCACCATCCGCTGCCCCTTCTACTATGCCCATTTCAAATACCCCATCATGTTCAACCCCACCGCAACAAAACAGGTCGGCCACATCCTCCGGGTAAACCAGTCCACCACCCCCATCCGCGTCAGCAACACAGATAGCAGTTCCATCATCGCAAACGTCTACGAAAACCAGCTCCTCTTCGCTTCCTTCGCAAAGCAGGGCTATTACCGCGTCTTCATTCCAAATTTCACCGCCTATCGCTCCGCCTGGGTCCGTGCCACCGATGTCGAAGAAATCTATACCGGCACCGTCATTCAACCACTCCCCGACGACGGCGTATATAATCATTATCAGCAACTAAACTCCACCTACTCCCTTTACGAGTCTCCCGACGCAAACTCCACCCACGTCGGAACCATCCATTTCGCCGGCGGCCGCTTCGTCGCAGACCAGACCGCCCCCGGCGGATGGTATCGCATCCCCATTCCTGCCACCACAGAAAAATACGGCTGGGTCCAGGCAAACAACCGCCTCGTCGTCTACCCCGAAGCCGTTAACCCCGACATCGACCTCAGCCAGCGCCCCAATGACCAGTTTCCCATGATCAATAACTTTAATATCCTCGGCCCCCTCGATTACGGACGCCCCAAATTTGACCGCCGCAGCGTTATCGACTGGGACGACAACCCCAACGACAGCATCCCGCCCCGCCGCGTCCTTAAGCTCACAGACCACGGCAACACCGGCAACGGTCACAACGAAAGCGTCAGCTACGGCCGCCCGGAACACACCGATTACAGCGTACAGGCCGACGTCTACACCTGGTATCGCCCCTCCTACGGCGGCAATTGGACCGGCAGTGAACGCTACGGCATCTTCATTCGCGACGACGGCTTCGGTGGCTTCGACGAAACATTCGAAGGCGCCGGAAACTGCTATCTCATGATGTATAATGCCCAAACCGCCCTCCTCACCTGCGGGAAAAGCGTCAACGGAAACGTCATCCCGTCCCACTCCTTCACCCTCTCAGGCAACGCATGGCGAACCTTCCGCATCGAAGCCCAGGGCACAGCAATCCGCTACTTCCTCGACACTAACCTCATCCACACCGCCCAGGACACCACCTTCCACTCCGGCCTCTCCGGCATGAACTACACAGGCCGCCTCGGCTTTTACCCCGTCCAGCGCGGAGCCCACTTCGACAACTTCCGCGCCGAACTCCTCCCCCCCTCCAGCGTGACCGACTGGTCCGTTTATTAGAAGAGGTTTCAGTTGACGACCCCACCCGCCAGCCACAGCCTATTCCCATGACAGCATTCACCGGACGAATCGGGATTATCGGCGCCGGCGCCCTCGGAGCCTTTTATGGAGCACGCCTCGCAAAAGCCGGCCATAACGTCAGCTTCCTCATGCGAAGCGACTATGATGTCGTGCGCCAAAAAGGCCTCTTCATCAAATCCTTCGAAGGCGACTTCCATATCCACCCCGACGTCTACAGCTCCCCCGAAGACCTCGGCGTTTGCGATTTCATCCTCGTCGGCCTTAAAACCACCGCCAACAGCTCCCTGCCAAAACTTTTGCGCCACGTCGCCGGCCCCCAAACCATCGTCCTCACCCTCCAAAACGGCCTCGGAAACGAAGACGCCATCACCGAAGCCCTGGCCCACACCGGCCCAGATCCCGCCTCTCGCGTCCTCGGCGGCATCTCCTTCATCTGCAGCAACCGCACAGCCCCCGGCCACATCCACCACATTGACCACGGCCAGATCCGCATAGGCGAGTTCTCCGCCCCCATCACCGACCGCACCCATGCCATCGCCGAACTCTTTCGATCCGCCGACATTCAGGTTGATGTCAGCGACCACCTCCTTCAGGTCCGCTGGGGAAAACTCGTCTGGAACATTCCATTTAATGGTCTCGGCGTCGCCGCCCGTGCCCATGTCGCCGCCGTCCTCCGCACACCCGAACTCCGCGATCTCGCCCAAAACCTCATGGACGAAACCATGGCCGCCGCCAAAGCAACCGGCGCACCCGTCGATCCCTCATTCCCCGAAAAAATGATGAGCAACTCCGAAACCATGGGCGATTATCACAGCAGCATGCAACTCGACTTCCAAAACCGTCGACCCCTCGAAGTCGAATCCATCATAGGCGAACCCCTCCGCCGCGCCCTGAAAGCCGGACTCTCCGTTCCCCACATGAAAATGCTCTACGCCCTCGTCAAACATGCCGATCAACAAAACCGCACGGACGACAAATGACCTCGCCAGCCCCCTCTAAATCCCCAATTTTCCAAAGAAAAATACCTTTCCCCGCAAAACCCCTCTTTTCTCCTTGCCGGTAAGGCATTGGCACGGTTCAGGTAACAAGATTTTCCACCAGAAAGACATGACTTTGGCCCGCATCATAAAAGCTTATGCCAGAATGTTGACATTTTTTCCGGTAAAGTCATATAGTTAGCTGGGACATATATGACCATGAAGAAGACCTTAAAATATACAATGAGCCCAACGAGACGAAATCGCGGCTTCACCCTCATCGAAATGTTGGTGGTGGCAGCCCTGCTCGCCATTTTTGCCGGGCTGGCAGTCTTTAACATCGTGGAGCAGTTAAACCGCGAAAAAGAAAAAGCCGCCATCGCCGAAGCGCGCAGTATTGCCACAGGCATGTCCTTCGCCCACAGCGACCTCGGATTTTACCCCAGGTTGAGCTGGCTGCGCTTCGGGCAAGATGAGCTTACCCGGTACATCCTCGATAATGGCCTCCCCGGTGAAGCCATCGACTGGTTTGGCCGCGGCAACAGCCAAGTAATGGCCACTCGCATCCGCTCTCAATGGGGCGAAAAATACATGTCCGGCGGAATGGCCGAAAAATCCATTAACATGAACATCGCCGTACCCGGCGGCGGAATCATCACCGAACGCTGGCCCGCCGACCCCTGGAACCAACCCTACATGGGGTACTTTATCAAAATCGAACGCCCCCAGGGCGGCGGTGAACCCGTAATTCAATGGGCCGACGACTCCCTCGGAGATAAAGCCAACTACTTTGCCGGTATCGTCAGCTACGGACGAAACCTCGTTCCTGGCCACCTCTGGAACGACACCAACGCTTTTAACGTCAGCAGCGGAAAACGCCTCTACGGCGACGTCGCCGGCGAGCCCCGCACCTTTCAGACCAGTAATAATTATTACACTCAGGAAGCCCTCGACTGGTTCGTCGATCTCCAACCCAACCCTATCCAGACCGTCGCTCCGTTCAACAATCCACCCCACATGCGCGATGCCGGATCTGATGACAAGTACTACGAGTTTTGAGACAGCCTGAAGGAACAGATATATGATAAAGCTTGAGACCAATAATATGAAAACATCCTCTCTCAAGACCATGCCTGTGCATACCCGGCGCGGCTTCACAGCTATCGAGATCGCCATGGTGGCCGCTGTCATCGCCATCCTGTCACTCATCATCCTCCCCATCTATCGTAACCGGGTGGAAGACGCCAAAATCGCCGCAGCCCAGGCTGATCTTAACGAACTAATGAAAGCCCAGCAGGTCGTGAAGGCAGACATCGACGCCTACGCCCGCCTCGAAGATCTGGATAATATCGAACTCAACGGATACACCGCCCCTCCTCCCGGCGGCGTAACCAACGAAGTACCCTTCTTCCTTTATCGAACCCCCAACAGAAACCTCCCCGGAACCGACCCCAACTCCCGCGACCTTCTCACCCAGGCTGAACGTCAACAGCTCGCCGGAACCGACGATCACCCCCGCTGGCGCGGTCCCTACATTGCCTTCCAGCGTTCCATTACCTATCAGAACGCCACCGCCGCCGGCTCTATGATAAACCCAAACTTGTTTTATAGCTCCAATGGTGACTATGCCGCCATTCAGAATCGTACCGGCAATGGTCTTCAGGATCATGACGACAACCGCATTCCCATCGACCCCTGGGGCAACCCTTATCTGTTCTTCCCGCCTAACGGCAACGCTGCCGACCCCAGCAACACCGCTGGCGCCTATTCCAGTGCAGTAATCTACTCCATGGGCCCCGACGGAATGCCCGGAGATGGCGGCACCACACCCCAGTCCTACCTCCGCGGTTATGCCATAACAAACCCCACCGCCCCGGACCGCCTCGGCGCCGGTGATGATCTAATGGTGGAATTCTGATGACTATGAGAACCAGAAATATGACAACATACGCAAACACCCGCCGGACCAGCGGCTTCTCCATGGTGGAACTCCTGATCGCCGTAATCATCATCGGCATCCTCGTAACGATCATCGTTCCCGTCCTGACAAACCGCGCATCCGATGCCCGCATCGCAGCCGCTCAGGCAGACCTCGAAGCCATTGCCAACGCCCAGTCCCAGGTCGCCATTGATACCGGATACATCGTTCGCCTTCATGTACTGGACGACTCCGGAGCCGTCGGCGATAACATCGGCGCTCACGACCCAAATGACGTTGTTGACTCAATCCGCGACGCCCATCTGAACACTTCTGCAAATAACCCAATGTACATCTTCCTTGATGCCAAAACTGGCCTGCCCCTCCTTACTAACCCCCAGCTTAGCGCTCGCGTTCAGGCAGACCCCGAATCTATCGGCTGGCGCGGTCCGTATCTGTCGTATCAGCGCAAGCTCACCCCCGGCATCAATCCTCCCGCCTTCCCCTGGACCTATGGTTCACCCCTCGATCCCTGGGGCAACCCCTACTTCCTTTTTGTTGGCGGAGAGTCTGCCAACAACAACACGGCAGCAGTCGGCGGCTGGATCAACGAGCAGTCCATCACTCCTGGCGGTCCCGCTTCTGCAGTCTTCAACTACAATGGTATCGCGGTTGACGCCACACGCTTCGATAGAAACACCCTCCTGAGCCTGGGCCCCAACGGCGTCCCCGGCGACGGATCCGGTGTCGGCCCCGAAGGTAACCTCGGCGGCGGCGACGACCTCGTCCGCGCGTTCTAACACCTCAGAAAGAATTGACGTATTTTGCTGAACGGCTTATGCTAAAGGATATGAAAATGAAGCAACTGACAACCAACAAAAGCCGCGGTTTGACACTCACAGAGCTTCTGGCCGTCATGATGATCATCAGCCTCCTGGCCACCATCGCTGTCCCAGTGTATGTGTCCAGACAGGAAGATGCCCGCATCCGCGTAGCCCAGGGCGAAACCCGTGAGATTGCCATGGCCGAAGAAGCCGTCGCCGTAATGCACGGCTTTTATGTGCCCTTCCAGCTACTCGATGATCTCCCCGCCCGCCGCGACAACGCTGTCCGTACCGACGAAGAGCGAATCGATCAGTATCAGCACCTCGGTGGCATCGTAGCCGACAGCAATATTTTCCTCATCAATCCCACCATCCCCGCTGAAGATCAGATCAACAACCAGCTAACCCTGGCCGATGGTCGCCCCGGTGTCGGCGGCAACCCTCGCGTGCGCCGTCTGATCCTCGACTGGAACGGCCCATACATTAACTTCCACCGCTTCTGGTATGACCCATCCAGCGCCACGTATACCGGTCCCTACGACGACAACTATCGCAACTCCATCGACATGTTTCGCGACTTCCCCCTCGATCCCTGGGGTAACCCCTACCGTTTCTACTCGCCCATAGGCATCATCGGTGACGGCAACGACCATCGTGGCGATCAGTTCAACTTCGAAAACCCTCACGCCCAGTTCAGCAACGGCGAACTCACCCGCTTTGACGAAGATCGCTTCCAGCGCTATGCCGTAGTCAGCTATGGTCGTGATGGCCTCTCAGATACCGATACATTGCTGCCTCCAAACCTCGATCCAAACGACATCGTCTACGAATTTGGCACCGATGGCGTCAGCAGAAACTTCGGCAGGTTCTAAGGAAAACTAGTAAGGTCTGTGCAACCAATGAAAAAAGCCTTCACATTAATGGAACTCCTGGTCGTGGTCCTGATCCTCGGACTGCTGGCCACCATCGCAGTGGGCGTCTTCACGAACCAGGTGGAACGCGCTCGCTATGCGGCGGCCCGCGGCACCATATCAGCCATCGAACTCGCAGTCACCCGCTATCAGCTTGACGTCGGACAGTTCCCCCCCAGCGGCAGCGAAATCAACGGTGTCCGCGAATTTGAAGGCAACGGCCTCATGTACCTGGCTCTCACCCGCAGCATGAGCGGCAACACCAGCGCCCCAGCCCATCCCCGCTGGCAGGGACCATACATCGACGTCAAAAAGCTGAACCTCGGCGATATATACGGCGCTCCGGTCGATGAAAGCACCGAAACCCTCACCATGGGCAGTATACAAATTCTCGACCCCTGGGGCTCACCCTACCGTTACGTCCGCAGCGTAGGCTCCGATGATGACAACTACACCATCAACAACGCCACACGCCTCCCGCCAGAAAATCCTTTCTATGCAACCGACGTCTACTATAACCCTGCCACATTCCAAGTCTACTCCAATGGCCGCAACGGTCAAACAATAATGCTCCCCGCCGGCCAGCGCGGCACCGAAGAAGACGACGTCAACAACTTCACTTACTAAGACATAAAACATCTAACCGCAAAACAACAGCGGACAAAATAAAGCCGGATAAGGAAAGAGTTTACCACTCACCTTATCCGGCTGTTCCATTTCTATCAAGACCCATTAGTTACCGGAACACCTGCCTGAAAATGACCCGGTAAGCCACCACCGTAGTAATCAAACCCCACACAATCAATCCCACCAAATCCATAACCCACTGCGGATTCGGCACAATCGGCATCCTGATCAAATCCACCAGTTGCGCCAGCGGCAACACCGTCGCCACCATACTCAGAAACCACGGCAGATTCTCCCGCGGGAAAAACGTCCCGCTCAGCGTAAACATCGGAATCACAAAAAGAAACACCGGCACATTAATCTGGTCGATCGTCTTCACCACCCCCGCCACCATAATCCCCATACCCGAAAACACAACACTTCCCAGCACCACCAGGGGCAACGTAAACAGCAACCCCGTCACCGTGATCTGCCCCAACAGCAGTACCACAATGCCCGTAATCACCCCCGCAATAATCCCCCGCGTAGCCGCCCACACAAAATCCCCGAAGAAAATCTCCCAAAAACCCAGCGGCCCCGTCAAAAGCGCATGCCACGTCCTCTGAAACCGCAACCGGATAAAACTCCCATAAGCCCCCTCAAAAAACGACTGAAAGCAAACCCCCACCGCAATCATCGCCGGCCCGATAAACTTCAGATAATTCATCTCCCGGCCCGCCACCTCAAAATCACCCACCATCGGCGACAAACCAAACCCAAACGCCAGCAGGTAAAAAATCGGCTCCGTCATCGGCGGCAGGAAATTAACCATCCATGTCCGCACATAAACCAGCGCATGCCGATACCACACCGCATAAACTCCATAAAGCGACGACGGCACCTGCTTCTTGATCGGACCCGCATCATCCCCCCTGTCCCGTGAAACAGAAACCTCACTCAATCCAGCGCATCTCCCGTCAGACGAAGGAATACATCCTCCAAATTAGCCGCACGCAGCGTAAAAAGCGAGGGCTTCGCCGCCTCCAGCCCCGCCAATGTCTCCGCCCGGAAATCCGGAATCACATTCATCAGCCACCCATCACCAAATGGCCGCATCCAGGCCCCCGACCTCGCCGCCATCTCCTGCAACAAACTCTCCGCCACCCCCGCCACCTCAATCACCTCCGACCCCAAAGTTCGGAAAATCAATTCCCCCGGCGTTCCCTCATCCACAATCACGCCCCTCTGCATCAGCAACAGCCGGTCACTCAGCCGCTGCGCCTCATCCATATAATGCGTCGTCAATACCACACCACAGCCCTGCTGCTTCAACTCAGAAACCAACTTCCAGAAACCCTGCCGGCTATCCGGATCCAGCCCCGTCGTCGGCTCATCCAAAAAAACAAGCTCCGGCCGGTTAATCAATGCCCGCGCCAACACCAGCCTCCGCTGTAACCCCCCGCTCAACTCATCCGGCCTGTGTTTCCGATGCTCCTGCAGACCCACCTGTTCAATCAACTCATCCGTCCGATGCGCCCCCTCCCGCCCCGAAAAACCATAATACCGGGCAAACACAATCAGGTTAGACACCACATCAAAATCCGGATCCAGGTTATCATCCTGCGTCACAATCCCGATAGACCCCCGCGCCACCCGCGCCTGCCGCGGAACCTCCAAATCATTAAACCGAATCGTCCCCCGCGTCGGCAAAACACCCCCGTATAACATG
>CAYUGQ010000113.1:0-8629 GCA_964444305.1 uncultured Candidatus Sumerlaeota bacterium | reverse complement strand
ATAAGGAAAATCCAATGGACGAAGCACCGCACCAATCCCCTCCAGAACCATCTGCTGCCCCACCTGCTACCCCCCAAAATCCCCCAGCCCCCGCAATCTCCATATTTGCAAAATCGCATGCCCTCGCCAGCAGTTGGATGACCGCATCACTGGTCCTCGGCCTCATCCTCTACGCCGTCTTCATGGGCCTGCTCGCTTTTCTCAACAAAGCCGGCGTAGACAACTGGGTTTTCACCTTCATTTACGAACGCCTCCTCCAGCGCGGCAGCATACCCCACATCATGACCGTCGGCTTCACCATCGGCCTCGCCCTCCTCTTCATACGCCTCCCGCTCATCACCCGCGAATACAACCGCCTCAAAACCTGGGAAAGTTACCTCGCCGCCATCCGCCAGCTTAACGACACTACCCTCACCAACATCCCCGGCGGACCCGGACGCACCCTTACAGACTCCGTCATACAGCAAATCGTCCACCGAAGCACAACCGCAGAAAACCGCGCCGAGATGGACGCCATGGTCGACCAGATCACCTCCGTCGAACGCCGAAAACTCGACGCAAGCCACGTCCCCGTCCGATACCTCATCTGGCTCATCCCCACCCTCGGTTTTCTCGGAACCGTCCTGGGCATATCACTGGCCGTCGCCGGCTTCAGCCAGGTCATCGCCACCAGCACCGGCGAAACCGACATGAACCGCAGCCTCGTCGCCATCTGTCACGAACTCGCCGTAGCTTTTGACACCACCTTCGTAGCCCTCATCTACAGCGCCATCATCGCACTCATGATGGCCTTCGTAGACCGCCGCGAACTCAGCCTCCTGAACACCCTCGACGAATTCTACGCCCTCGCCATCCGCGCACGCCTCATCATCCACACAAAAACCCCCGTCGTCGAACTCATGCCCACCTCCTCCCCCGAAGCCCTGCCTTCACCCCCCACCACCCCAACCCACGCAACGGGACCCGGCGGAGCCATCATTATGTTGCAGTCCAGCGATTCCGCCGGCGAAAACGTCGATCTTCACGACATCGCCCAGCAAGTTGTCCTAAAATCCCTGGCCTCCCTATCCGAACAAGGCGAATCCATAGCCGCATCCCTGGCCGAAGCCGGCGTCGCCCTCCAGCTCAAGCACTTCATCGAAGCAAACCTCATCCACATGAAAGAACAGCTAAACTGGATGCACACATCAGCCATCACCCGTGAAGACATTCGCCATCTCACCGAATCCTTCTCCACAGAATCCGCCCGCCTTCGCGAACTTCTCGACACCGAAATCGCCCGCCAAAAAGAAACCTCCGCCACACTCGAAAAGATCACCACCATCGCCGACAAACTCAGCACCGAGGGCGTACGGGCAAACATCGCCATTAACAGCGTAGTCTCCGCCCCCGGAAACCAATAATCCATGCGCCGCCGAGCCCCCGATCCCCCCCGAGAAACCGCCAGCATCTTCAACCTCTCCTTCCTCGACGTCTTCGCTTGCTGCCTCGGAGCCCTGATCCTCATACTCATGATGGTCATAAACCAGGTAACCCTCGCCTTCGACCCCAACACCCTCCAGGAAGAAGTCGAAAAACTCGAAGCCGAGAAAAAAGCCACCGTACACGCCCTCCCAGAAATGATGGCAACACAAAAAGAAGCCCGCGAATGGGACCAACAAAAGGAACAAGTCGAATCCCAAATCCAAAGCCTCCAACAACAAATCGCCCAGCTATCTGCAACCATCCTGGAATTTGGCAACGTCACCACCCAAACCGTCAATCAAGCCCGCCAAGTCGTCGCACAGGCACAAGTAACCATTGAACGCGAACGCCAAAACGCCGGCACCCTATGGTTCGGAACCGGCCAAACCGGCAAAACACCCCGTTTTCTCGACGTCCACCCCGACCACATCATCGACAGAAGCAACGGCAATAAACGCACCCTCAGCCGCGAAAGTCTCGCAAACTTCCTCGTCTACGAACTATCCGAAAAAGATCACCCCGTTTTCATCATTCGCCCAGACGCTACCACCTTCTGGCTAGTCCTCGAAGAAGTCCTCGACATGGCAAACATAACCTACGGCTTCGAACCCTACACCAACGTCTGGGACCCCATCCTCGGAAGCAACACGCCATGAGATCAGACCGCAAACCCGTAGAAATTTTCAGCTTCTCCTTCCTCGACGTCATAGCCTGCGCCGTCGGCGTTATCCTCTTCATCACAATCCTCGTCATCAGCCAGGCCGCCGCAAAGCGCGACCCCGCCCTAATCGAACAACTCTCCGAAGCCCAGGCCGACATCCGAACCCTCGAAACCATGCAGGGCGAATACGTCGAAAACCAGGAAAAGCAAAAAGAGAAACAACAGAAAACCCAGCAGCTCGCCCAACTCCAGGCCCAGGCCAACACCCTCCAACAGCAGACGCAGCTTGCCATCGAATACTCCGCAATCAAACAACAATACGAAGCCGCCAAAGACGAACTCGATCAAATCCAGGCCGCCGCAAAACAACTCTCCGGCCGCGCCCCCGTCGCCCGCACAACCCAAAAAGACCCCACCATCTCCATAGCCTTTCAAGGCAACGGAATCGTCCGCATAATCTCCAGAAAGACTTCCAGCTATATCAGCGACGACTACAACGTCCGAAAATCCCGCGGCGACACCATCCTCACCAGCCGCGGATCCGGTCAGGAACTCAGCCACACCATGCAACCCGACGGCCAGCTCCGCAAACTCATCAGCCAGATGGCCCCCTCCTCAGAGTTCATCGAATGCTACATCGAAAACGACGCCTTCGAGGACTTCGTCGCCTTCAGAAACATGATGCAAACCACCAGCATTGATGTCGGATTCATCTTCGTCCCCGACACCTCAGAACTGCAATACAGCGCAAGCGGCCGATCCGCCCGCGTCCAATAAATCCCAACCATCCCCCCCAAACCCCACACGCCGCAACCGGCATCCTTCTCGCTCCCTATCCCCCAAAAGCGGCGGCTAATCCCGCCTCCCACAGCACCAGAATTAGTTAAGGACTTAATTGTTCCCAGCATCATGAAGCCCCCCCACCATCTTAGACTCATGCTCATCCTCGGCGCCCTCGCCGCCCTCGGCCCCTTCGCCATCGATATGTACCTGCCCGGCTTCAACGCCATCGCCCGCGACTTCAACACAAACACCGCCAGCGTCAGCCTATCCCTCACCAGCTACTTCGTCGGCATCTGCGTCGGACAAATCTTTTACGGCCCCATCGTCGACCGCTTTGGACGCCGCCCCCCCATGCTCATCGGCGTCGCCATCTTCGCCCTGGCTTCCCTAGGCTGCGCCCTCGCCCCCGGCCTAAACTGGCTCATCGCCCTCCGCCTAATCCTCGCCCTCGGCGGATGCGTCGGCATGGTCGCCAGCCGCGCCATAATCCGCGACCTCTATCCCCCCGAAGAAATGCCAAAAGTCTTCTCCACCCTAATGCTCATCATGGGTGCCGCCCCCATCCTCGCCCCCACCGCCGGCAGCTTCTTTGTCACCCACTTCGGCTGGCGCTCCATCTTCATATTCCTCGCACTCTTCACCATCTTAATCTGGATGACCGTCTACTTCCTCCTCCCCGAAAGCCGCGGACCCGACCCCGACATCAGCCTCCGCCCCGCCGAAGTCCTCCGCGACTACAAAATCGTCCTCCGCCACCCCGACTTCGCCGCCTACAGCATCGCCGGAGGCCTCTGCATGGCCGCCCTCTTCACCTACATCAGCGGAGCTCCCGTCCTCTTCCTCGACATACTCAAAATAAACCCCACCCACTTCGCCTGGCTCTTCGGCGCAAACGCCCTCGGCTTCATCGCCGCCGCCCAGCTAAACCAGGTAATCCTCCGCTACATAACACCCCAGCGCCTCATCGCCATCTCCGCCACCCTAGCCGTAACCATAGCCGCCATCCTCCTCGCCGTCACCATATTCGCCATCCCCAGCACCACCCTCTACGTCATCCTCATCTTCGGATTTATGGCCGCCCTCGGCCCCCTCGTTCCAAACACCACCGCCCTCGCCCTCACCCCATTCTCAAAATACGCCGGCAGCGCCTCCGCCCTCATCGGCAGCCTCCAAATGCTCCTCGCCGCCATAGCCTCCGCCCTCGTCAGCACCCTCTCAAACGGCACCGCCATCCCCATGGCCGCAATCATGCTCACCTGCGCCGCCTTCGCCCTAGCCATAGCCCACCACCGCAACACCCACACCACCACAGCCTACCCCCCCCCTTCCGCCCATCAAAACAACAAAAAATAACCAAAACGCACTTTATGTAAAAACTTACTGGAAATCCAAAACCAGCTATGCCCACCTACCCCAGACACTCACCGCTCGCAGGAGTTAAATCACAATGATCAAACTGCCATTCATCCTCATACTCACCGGGATAACCGCCCTCGCCACCGGCCAGGACAGCCTCACCCGCGTCCCCGTGCACGACACCCCCGTATGGCAGCAGATCCAGTCCGTCCCCGAATCCCAGGGACAGACACCCCACCCCTCCTACGTCGAAGTCAAATCCCTCACCACCCACCAAGTCCTCGGCTGGGTACCCCTCGGCCACCGCTTCCTCTCCTTCGGCAGCGGACAAGGCATAGTAACCCTCCCCCTTAACGGAGAAATCGGCTACGTACCCCGCGCCGTCGTCGCCCGCATGTACGCCCCCACCCCCACAAGAGAACTCCCCCCCCCAGGCCCCATAACCGTAGAAGAACTCGCCGCCGAATACGAAACCCGAGTCGTCACCGGAGCCGGAGTATCCCTCCGCGCATCAGACTCAGTAGTCGAAACCGTCCGTCGCGAAAGCGAACTCCTAACCGCCACCGGCCTCCAGCCCGGCACCACCGGCGAATTCGGCCAAGGCGGAATAATAGACGCCACAATGCCCGGAGCAACCCTCGCCACCGGCGGCCCCCAGGCAATAGGCACAGCCCTCGGCACCGCCACCGGACCAATGTACTAAAACCACTCGGCGCATTCCGTTGTGGCCTGAAGAGTAAACGTGCGAACATGGGACGCGGAAAGAAACACCCGGACGTCCAGGACTTCATTGTAAATGCGACACGGAACACAATGTGCAGAAGCCCGCGCCGGGTTTACTTGGGGTATTTATCTGGAACCAGAGACTTTGAACGCTGGTGGAAGGAATAAAAGCTTATTGTAAACCAGGCGCAATGGACCAGAATCAAATCATTGCATGAATTCGATCCTGACGAATTTCTCTTCTGTTACTTCAATTTAATGTATAGCAAGTAATGCTGGAATAGGGGGCATCATGGTGTTCGTATGCTTTTGGCTTCTTATGATATTGCCTCTGCTAAAGGTACCATTCGTTGCGTCGTAAGGTAACTGCGCACTATTGATGAAGTTATGGTCAAAGAACGTGTCTGGCCCTGCCGAAATAAGTCGCCATTCACCGTAAAAGTTCGATGCGTCTTTCCAGAATTTAGAAGATGAACGAAACTTAATATATTCCGGCAGCACCTGATAAGTATAAAATTGCTCATCCAAAGGCACACTATCTATACCGACAGTAAACGGATCCAGATACGTAACGGAAGACATGTATGCAACGGGAGTTGAAAGGCACGGACTTAAAATTCCCCGGACGGCAATACCTTCAACAGCATCTATATGCGGGTCTTGGTAAAAGTCTGAATGTCGCATTCGAACAGGCGCATTTCGATCCAGCCTATAGGTTTCCAATGCGGTGGCGAGAGTGCGCATATCTTCCTGAACCCGAACCACCCGCGCACGTGTGACAGCCTCTTGCCATGAGCTAACGCCAATCGCTGCCAATATAGACAAAACACCAACTGTTATTAAAAGCTCTACCAGCGTAAATCCACGCATTTTCATTGGACTACCGCCGTAGAGACTGTATCAATAATCTTTAATTTAACTGCTGGAGAATCAGTATTGGCCAAACCGGCTTTTGTCATTTCATTAACAAAATTCTCCCAGTCAGACATTATCCCAGTGCGTTTTTCCTGACTTGACGCCTTCTGTAGTGTCACACAACCCAGGCTATCCCGATGGGACCAGTTTTTCGTTATACTTCCATGTATCCAGCAGTCAGTTCTCACACTAATAGGTGGAAGTTGTCGTTCATTTTCAATATCCAGGTATGGAGTTGATGCTTTATCCCATTTTACCGGCGTATATCGTATAGTTTGGGAATTGGAAGTAAAAATCGAATCACCGGTCCAGCCCGCTCCGGATATTTGAAAACCAATCTCATTTTTGAAAGAACCGGCCTTACACCAGTAGGTGCCCGGTGGGAGTTCCATAAACCCCCACCGGATTTCTGCATCCTGTGAGTGCTTTTTAAAGTAGCTTTCAATGTCCTCAGGCAACGGACGATATTTCGCTGTTGATCGCCCGCGTGCTAAAAAAGCCTTCTTGCTCCCTGTTTCTGTGTTCAGCAGAAGCAACTGAGAGTTTCGAAAAGGGCGTGCCGTGTTGCCTTCGCTGGTGCGCTCATCCCCCCGATAAAGTTCTAGTTCATATTGAGAGGAAAGTGTAACAGGCGGTGGTGTCCGCAGTGGCAGGTCCTGATATGCTGCCCCGCGGACTAACAACAGATATGCAACAACTGTGAGAGCGGTGCTACCAACCAAAAGGACGACCAGGCGAAGCCAACAAACTTGGTATATCTGATTTTTCTCACGCTTCACTTGGGTATTCTCCACGGAATTTTGTGAGTGGCATAATTCGCGGATTGTATTTCGAGAATGCCGTACGTTGGCAAATTCGTTTCGCTGTAATCCTTGGTCCAAAGAAGCTGAACTGTTGCCTCTTCGTGAGGAACCAGTTGTTCTGGTCCCATAACAACTAAATATCGTTCCCATGGCGGTTCGAGACCGTAACTAATCATGCCGATTTTCAAATTTCCAGACTTTATTTTTAATGCACCGGCTAGATCAGACTTCGCCTTTGGCATCTGCAACGTTAGGCGTGTTGGAGTAATAGACATCGCGGGCCTAACTGTGCAACGGACTGTAACAGTAGAAATAAGCTGCCCTCCAGGCCCAAAAAAGTGGATATCATTTTCCGCCAATCCACCGGATGACAATTGCCAGTGAAATTGAAAAACTTTAGTCTCACCCGGAGCAAGCACTACGGGAAAATTATCCTTTCCTTTCGCAATACAATTGCATGAAGGAGCTACTCCCGTAATTTTGAGGCCAGATTCATTGGCTTTCATCTTTAAGTCAAATGCGACAGAAGTATTTTCGTCGAACACGCCCAACTGTACCAGAGTTGTACTCGTCTGAATCACAGTATCCTGTTGCGCCATACAAACCGAAGAGAAAAACAGACTACTGCAGCAGACGCTCACGATGGCAAGCTGCTTCATGAATTTTTATTTCTGCGCCGCAGAACCAGCACCGATAACAAAAGCACCGCGGCGCCAAAGCCTGCTAGAATTTTTGGCCACCTGGCCGAATTTGTTGCGTCGCTGTTTGATGTTGAAGCTCGCCTTAATACTCGCGTGCCCTCGTATCTGAACAGGCCTGAGACCAAGTCCTCCTGTGCTTTGGCAATTTCGGCAGGTTTTATCAACTCCAGAGAAGAAATATTTGTGTTTATAGTGACGGTCATCTGGGGCTTCGGCCCTCTGTTTCCGGTTGCAATTGTAGCTACTTGTTGCGTGGGTATTTGAGTGGCGAAATAAGGCTCGGACCAACGAACATCAAGTTGCTCATATGTGACGTTATTTAGTCCGGCGTTTGGATAGTTCCAATGGTCGACAATGGTAAACTGCTGAACCTGGCCGTTTTTTGGTGCAATTATATAATCAGTGCTCACGGAGCCGTTAGGATCTTCTCGGGTCCCAATTCTATAGGCCACACTGTTCGGATTGTCTGGTTGCACCGGTGAGACTTGTGCGTGTTCCAGGCTCAGTTTCGGCATAATCAAGTACGACAAAGGGTTTAGGGCGTACTGAAACATGTGCACATCGTCATAAACCCCCTTTAGAACCTGATCATCGCCTCGATACCAGAAAGTCGCTGATGTACCATCGTCGGCAAAGGAGCCAGATGCCTCTCCAAAATCTGTTGTATATCGTGTGGTGCAAAAGCCATCAGCGCGAAGTCCGCGAAATCGAAAAGTCGTTCGCTGATCATATTTGTTGAAAATCGGGTGTGCCTTCCAGTTTCCACTTAGTACAATTTCACCTGTACCAGCGTATATGCACGGGGAAATTTCGGGAAACTGCGGCGCCGCCGAAGCAACAGCAAAACGACACATTAGCAGAACCAGGATTAATCGCAAATTAGATCTCAATCTGAAATGCCACAGTCGCATCGGTTGTAAATGCCCCCTCGGGGATCTTGATAAAAATAGCAATATTTTGCATGGCCTTTAGGTGTTCAAAGGCATGAGCCCTTACAAGTCGGGAATGTGGAGCCGCAATCGGCTCCCTGACCTTGAACCGCGTTAGGCAAGCTGAGGCAAAGCACCACTGCCAACAGGCAATACTTAAACATTTGAAACTCCTTACAAGTAGAATTTCATTGACTAACTCCCCCCCCCACGTCCGCGATTTGCAAGAAAAAACTGTATTACATGGCGCTTACGGGCGACATGTTTAGCCAGCGAAGCAACCGCAAGTTGGCC
>CAYUGQ010000112.1:7038-8635 GCA_964444305.1 uncultured Candidatus Sumerlaeota bacterium | reverse complement strand
GCCTCAGCCAGCCGCGCCCGCACCGGGTTTAGTTCCACAGAGTGCACGGTTTGCCAAAGTGATCCTCAGCCACCACTGATGGATGATAGAGAGACCTCTGAAAAACCCCATCTCTTCCTTGCAATTGTAAACCCTTGTAGCACAACACCATCCATAGTCCAGTAAAACAAGAGGATCAGTTGATGGCGTTTCGTGCAGGCAGGAATCAGCAGGAATTATTTGGGGCATTTCTGGCCAGTCCGCCTAAAAACGAGACGCTGGTCATGGTCGAGAAACTGATTGACTGGAAGGTGTTGCGGGCGATCATGGCGCCGGTTTATAAAGACGCATCCAGGGGCGGGCGCCCGGGGTTTGACCCGATGAGCAGGGCTGTGGGGGGGGGCGGCTGGATGGGCCGATGAGGTTATGTTCTTAACAATGTGTTTTTTTGTGGCAATTCCCGTACGGCTCTATTTGTCTCCTTTAAGAGAAATGAAATTGCTGAAAAATAATCCGTTCCCAGGGCTTTTGCGCTCTTGCCGGGGTGTGTCGCTGATAGCGGCATTGCTTGCCGGGCTGGTTCTTATGTCTGATCCGCATATGGTGCAGGCTTTTACGCCGCCGGCGCGGACTCTTCCTACGTTTATTAAGCGTATTTATATCCGGGAGTTTAAGAACAACTCGCGGGTGTTTGGGGCGCAGGCTGATCTGACGCTTCATGTTAATGATGAGTTCATGCTGGATGGGCGGCTGGATGTGGTGCAGAGTGAACGCTCTGATGTGCGCCTTGAGGGTAAGATTAAGTTTATCCGGGAAGAAACCGAAGGGCATTCGGGGGATGAGTTTCCGCTGATAAACGTGATGTATATGGAAACGATTATTGAGTTGTGGGATCCGTATGATTCGGACCGGATCGTGCCGATGTATCGTTTCCGTGTTCCTACGGCGATCCAGTATATCAGTGATCCGCGGCGCAGTATTTCTGAAACGAATACGGAGGCGCGGGACCGGCTGTTTCGCCAGGCGGCGCGGGATATTGTGAATACGGTGCTTGCGGGCGCTCCCCTGCCGGATACGCCGCTGGGTCAGGCTGCGATTCGCCGTTACCAGGAGCGCCGCGCTCCTGCCAAGTATGAGCCTGTGGTCACGCAGCCGCGCTTTCCGGTGCCCACGCCTGCTCCTCGCAAGAACATCCAGCGCGCAGATTAATCCTTCAGGAATTTAGCAGTCCCATGCAATATTGCGATCTCCAGCTACACAGTACCCATTCTGATGGTACGGAAACGCCTCGCCGCCTGGTGGAACTGGCCCATGAGGCTGGCCTTGCGGCAATGTCTCTTACGGACCATGACACGACTACGGGTTTGCCGGAGGCGCGGACCGCGGCGGCAGAGTTTGGTATTACGTTTATTTCCGGTGTGGAGATAACGTGTGAGTACGGCGGGAAGAGCATGGACATGCTTGGCTATTGCTTTG
The DNA here is from genome assembly GCA_964444305.1 of uncultured Candidatus Sumerlaeota bacterium. Classification (GTDB taxonomy): domain Bacteria; phylum Sumerlaeota; class Sumerlaeia; order Sumerlaeales; family Sumerlaeaceae; genus JAKFFN01. The sequence continues at coordinate 7,180 of CAYUGQ010000112.1, read as the reverse complement.
ATGCGGGGGCGGATACGCTGCAAAAGAAACTGTCGCTGATCCAGGAGGGCAGGCGGGAGCGGAACCTGGAGATTATCGCCAAGCTGAATGGTTTGGGTTATGATATTTCGTATGAGGAAGTGGCGGCGGAGGCGGACAAGAC
>CAYUGQ010000112.1:0-6938 GCA_964444305.1 uncultured Candidatus Sumerlaeota bacterium | reverse complement strand
GGGGCTATGAAAGATGCGGGGCTGGCGGGTCTGGAGTGCTATTATAGCATGCATACGCCGAAGGAGACGCGGTTTTATCTGAACCTGGCGAAGGAGTTTGATCTTTTGCCGACGGGGGGCAGTGATTTTCACGGTGGAAACCGGACGGAAGTTAAGGTAGGTGTCGGCATGGGTGATTTGCGGGTGCCGCTGTCATGTGCCGAGGGTCTTATGGAGCGCGCGAGAAGCCTGTAGCGTGGGTTTTACAAGCGGCGGCCGGTTTTCCAGCCGAGCAGATAGCGGCGGCAGTGGGTGCAGCGGTGGAGCAGGCTGTCGTCATCCATTTTGAGGGCTTGATCAGGGAGCAGGATCGAGCCGCATCCGCCGCAGGCTCCACCGTCTACGCGGACTATGGCCTGACCGGGACCGAATCGGCGAAGGAGCCAGTCATAATTTTCCCGGACTTCTTTGCTGATGCGATTGAGGGCGGCAATGCGGTCTTCGCGCACTCCTTTGGCGAGGCGCTGGTTTTCTTCGAGAAGATTTTCGAGTCGGGCCATTTCTTCGTCGATGACGGCGAGATCACGCTCGGTGCGTAATTTAAGCTGATCGATGCGTGTGGCGAGGGTTTCTTCCCGTTCGAGGAGGGAGAGGGCTTCGTCTTCCAGTTCGGCGACGGTGCTTTTGATGGATTCGATTTCGGCTTCCTGGGCCTGGGCTTCTTTGGATGTGCGGACAGCGTACATCTTTTCTTCGGCCTGTTTCTGCCGGGAGTCGAGTTCGACGAGCTTTTTATCGATCTGGCGGCGGCGGGTGACGAGGCGGTTCAGTTTATCCTGAAGGTCGATCATGTCTTTTTTGGCGGCGAAGCGGCGTGCGCGGGTTCGCTCCAGGGGGATGGAGATGGCTTCGGCTTTGCCTTTGAGGGAAAGCAGTTCCAGTTCAATTTCTTTAATCTGGCACAGTCCGGCCATATCAGGATGCATACGGTTCAGACTTTCTTTTTGGTGCGCTTATCGTCGGTGGGTTTCACGAGCTGCCAGGGTTCGGGGAATTTGGTGTAGGGAATGAATTCGATGTCTGCGTCGGCGACGGCTTTTTGCTGTGTGAACTGACGGCAGAAATAGGGGGCAAAGACGCGTTCGCTGGCGGCATGGCCGAGGGCTACGACGCCAATTCCGGCGGCGGTCATTTCGAGGGTAATATGGTAGCTGAGTTCGCCGGTGACGATGACGTCTGCCAGTTTTTTGGTGACGACTTTGGCGGCATGGCCGGCGCTGCCGGTGATGATGGCTACGCGCTTTACGGGCCATTTGGTTTCGCCGGCGAAGGTGGCGAAGTCCTGTTCAACGGCTTGACGGGCTTGCTGGGCGAATTGTCGCAGGGGTGTTTTTGTGGGGAGGGTGCCAACGAGTCCGAGACCATATTCGGGGTCGGCTTCGTGGAGAGGAAAGACGTCAAAGGCGACTTCTTCATAGGGATGAGCCTGGCGAACTTCTGCGAGGACGGTGCGGAGGGCGCGTTCGGGGACGAGGGCTTCGAGGCGGTCTTCGTCGGCCTGTTCGATGCGGCCGACGCTGCCACTGAACGGGCGGGCGCCTTCGAGGGGCATATAGGTGCCGGTGCCGGGGGATCTGAAGGAACAATGGCTGTATGCGCCGATGCGTCCGCCGCCGCCGCGATGGATGGCGTCGATGATCTTTTCTGTGTAGTCGCGTGGAACGAATACGGTAAATTTATAGGTGCGGGCAACGCTGACGGGTTCGAGGACTTCGCAGTCACGCAGGCCGAGAAGTTCGGCGACGGCTCCATTGGTGCCGTGGAGTACGCGGTCGAGATTTGTGTGAGATGCGATGAGGCCGATGCCGTTTTGAATGAGTTCAAATTGGAGGCGTCCGGCGGGGTTGTCAGGGCGGAGAGATTTTAGGGGTCGGAAGATCAGGGGATGATGTGCTATGATGACGTCGCACTGCTGGTCTTTGGCGGCCTGGAGGGCTTCTTCGGTGACTTCCAGGGCGACGAGGACGCGGCGGACTTCTGCCTGGGGATTACCGATCTGCAGGCCGACGTTATCCCAGTCGTAGGCGAGTTCTTCGGGGGCGAATTCGTTGACTGCGCAGGCGAGCTGTGCGAGGGTCATCGGCATGGTTGTTTTACTTCCGTTTTGATCATGATGGCTGGGGTGTTTCGGATAATTTCAGGACGGGGACATCGCTGTCGACATAGGGAACGATTGCACCATTTTGGACGTTTTCAAGACGAGTGAGCCACATGCGGACATTTTCGCGGATGGGGTTTAGTTCGAGGTGAAGGTACTCGTCCGGATAATCTTCGAGGTAGCTGAGGGTGCTTTTAAAGCGGGCTTTGCAGCCGGACATTCTTTCTCGCATGAGGAGCAGATAGGCGGCGGCGAGGTGGATGAGTCCCTGATAGAAACGGCGGGATGGTCCCTGGTAATCCAGCCAGAGGTCTTCCAGGACTTCGTGGCAGTCGTAAAAATCGCGTTCGTTGAAAAGTTCGATATATTCCAGATACTCGTCTTCAAGCACTCTTGGTATCTCCGGTGGCGGGGGGTGGTGGGGGTGGCGGAGGCGGGGGAGGCGGGGACAGCTCGGGGTTTAGGGTTCGCATTCGCGTGGTGGTGAAGCGCTGGGTGGGGATGCGAGTGGTGACGACAGGGGGCGGGGGGCCGGTCATTAGGGCGCGAAGGAGCACGCGGAGTCCTGTGAACAGGAGGGCGGCCACGGCGAATATGGTGACATTGACGAGGAGCCCTTTGATGCTATCGTGTCCGAAGCGGTCGATGACGCTGTTATAGACATGCCACAGGATGAGCAGGGCGGGGCCGATAAGGCACATGAGTACCCATCGGTGGCGGTTGCGGGCCATGTGGGGTTCATCGCGCAGGATGAAGGCGAGGCCTGCTGTAAAGAGCGGCAGGAAAACTGCCGTCCAAAACAGGACCCGGTCGACTATTGCCGTGCGTTCCATTGTTTCGAAGATACTTAGATCCAAATCACCCGCTCGCGTCCAAGTGTGGTGGCCTCTGCCATGATGCACAGATATTACCTACCGACAGGCGGCGGGGGAATTTCAATGGGTATATTATGGGGTGTATGGCGGGCATGATCTGAGATGATTTTGGCAAGGGGCGGGCCAACGAGAAAATCATTTGCGGTTGCCGATGGGGGGTCACATTCTCTTTATTATAATGTTATCTCGAGGAAAAACCCGCAGGCGCAGTACGCGCGCAAACCTGATGGTGGTGGTGGGGTCGGCGCTGTATTTTCTGATCATGACGCTGACGCTTTATGTGATGGACCGACAGGTTTATAGCGCGGAAAAGCTGGAGATTATCCGGAACAATTTTCTGGAGATCTTTAATCTGCCGGATACGGTGAATGACCAGGCGCGGCGGGCGCTTTATGCTATGCCGGAGTATCGGCGCGAGCAGGAGCGGATGGAGTTGGAGGAGACTCTGCAGTCGATTGTGGATGGGCCTACGAGTATCTATCAGATGTGGCTGGCCGATGAGAATGGTAATGTTGTTATGGAGGTGGTTAACGAGGGGAAACAGGGGCGGTATAATTCTTGGAGCAACAACCTGTTTATCCGGGAATTTAGCGGGCGGACGAGCCAGAATGTTACTCCGGTGCGGACGTCGGGTCAGGAGGGTGTGCGGACGGCGGGGCACTTGGTGGGAATTTATACTTCGCCGGTGGATGTGCCGGCGATTGAGGCTTTGACGAAGCGCTATCGGGTTTATGCGGCGATATTGATTTTGCTGTGGGTGTTGTCCTGGCTGGCGATTTATTATTACCTGTTGAGGCCGGTGCGGAATGTGACGTTGCAGCTTGACCGGATCCAGGGGGAGGTGCCGACGCTGATTACGGGTGCGCGGGGGGATTTGGAAAAGGGATATAATGAACTGGCGGCGAGTGCGCTTTTACAGCGGATTGAGGATACGCTGAATGCTGCGGCCAGGGCGGGAGACAATTCGCTGAAGCGGGGGGATGCGTTTCGGACGGCGCTGTCGCTGACGGGCGAGGGTTTTGGTGCGGAATGGATGCGGGTGGCTTTTTTAGGGAGTGGGGAAAATGCGACGGAGGTTTATGAGTGGGCTGATCCGTCGGTGAGGGGTTCGCTGGATCAGATTCGAGCGGGGATTGCGCCGCCGCATACGGTGGCGGAGTTGCATGAGTCGTATTTTAGGTTTTATGAGGATCAGTCGGGGTTTACGTGGCATGGTTCGCTGGCGATGGGGTGTTTGCAGGTGGATTGTCGGTATAACCGGGGGCGTTTGCCGGATGAGGCGTTTCAGTCGTACCTGGTTCGGGCGTGTGAGTCTTTGCGGGCGGGATTTGTGGCTTTTGAGGCTTATCGGGAGCAATTGTTTCGGGAGCGCAGTGAGGCAAATATTAGTTTGTCGCGGAATATGGGGCATGACCTGACGAACATTATTGCGACGAGCAAGCTGGAACTGATGGGGGTGCGGCGGGTGTTGACGGGGTTGGCGGAGGGGCAGGCGTTGTCGGGTCCGCGGGCGGCAATTTTATCGGAGAGCGTGAACGGGTTGCTGGAGAGCACACGGTTTATGCAGGAGATGGTTAACATTTACCGGTCGTTTAGTTATATCAAGCGGCCGGCTTATGAGCGGCGGAATCTTGCGCCGCTAATTGAGGATTTTTTGCAGCTTTTTGAGCCGTCGCTGTCGAGTCACGTTTCGATTGTGCGGGAGCTGGATGAGAAGATTCCGGCGCCTATTGTTGAGCCGAGGCTGTTGAAGCTGGCTTTGTTTAATGTGCTGCAGAATGCGGTGGATTCGGTTAAGCGAAATGATACGCCGGAGGTGGGGACGCTGGAGGTGAGGCTGACGTATGAGGCGGAGACGGAACTGTTTTGTATTACGGTGGTTGATAATGGGCCGGGGATTCGGGATGGGGAGGGGCGGTTGCTTTCTCAGGATGAGGTGGCTGTGATTTTTGATTATGGTTATACGACGAAGGGTGTTGGGGGCGAGGGGCTGGGGATGAATTGGGTGCAGACGATTATGACGGAATTTCATGATGGCGGGGTGAGGGCGGAGAACAATGCGGACAAGGGTGCAAGTGTGGCTTTGTGTTTGCGGAGCATGGAACACAAGGAGGCGCGAGTGAGTGATATTGGGGAGGGGCGGAATGAGGTGGCTATACCGGGTGAGAGCGTTTCGCGGTTATGATTCATGTGGCTTTGTTTGAGCCGGAGATTCCGCCTAATACGGGCAATATTGCGCGGCTGTGTGCGGCGACGGAGACGCCTTTGCATATTGTGGGGCAGGCGGCGTTTCGTCTGGATGAGCGGACTGTGCGGCGGGCGGGGCTTGATTATTGGCCGCATGTAAAATTGACGCAGCACGAGGGGCTGGAGGAGTTGAAGACGGTGTTGGATTTGCGGGCACCGAAGGAAATTTCTTTGCCGGGTGAGGTCGGGGCGGAGACGGGTGGGCGTTTGCTTTGTCTGACGACGAAAGCGGATCAATCGTATGCGGACTGGGATTTCCGGGCGGGAGATTGTCTTTTGTTTGGTCCGGAAACGCGGGGTTTGCCGGAGTCAATTTTGGAGCAGCATGGGGAGACGTGTCTGACGATTCCGATGCAGAGTGCTTATGTGCGGAGTTTGAACCTGGCTAATGCGGTGAGTATTGTGCTGTATGAAGCGTTGCGGCAGATGGATCTGTTGCGGGGGCGTTAGTCGCGGTGGCCGTCGCGGGAGAAGATTCCCCAGAAGCTGCCTGACCGGCGTTGGGAGGACTGCTCGGGGTTCTGTTTTTCGAGGGCGAGGGCATGGTAATCCATGATGTTGTAATACTGAAACCCGGCGTTGCGAAGGAGGCGCATTTGGTCGCTGAGGGAGGGGTGGGCGTCAGGGGGGAAGGCGCCGGGTGATGCGGAATAGTCGCTGCCGGCGGCGGAGAATTGATCAAGCTGAAAGCCGGGTACGCAGGCGACTTCGTCTGCGCCCATGTGGATGCTGCGAATTTCCCAAAGTTGTTTTTCGATTCCGGTGAGTTCGCCGGCGAAACAGCCGGGGGTGGTGGCGTCAACCAGGCCGGTGCGGACCCAGTCGGCCCAGTTCTGATAGCGATAATTTGCGCCGCGGGTTTGATCATAACCGGGATGGACCAGGGCGGACAGCATGATGCGGCGGCCACGGGCTTCGCCGGCGGTCTGGCATGTGCGGGCGATGGCTTCGACGAGGCTGGTGAGTTTGTCTTCGCGGAAGAGTGTCCATTGCATCCACGGACTTTTTCGTGCCATGTCTTCGGTGATTTCCTGGGGATCGACGCCGGTGAGGGCGAAGAACTCGGCTACGGCGGCGGGATGATAACCCATATCGGTGCGATTATTATACTGGATGGCATCGAGGTTGATTCCTTCCAGATCGTAGCTGGCCAGTTCCATTGTGAGGGTGGTGAGATGTTCGATGACCTCGGGGACGGCGGGGCTGACGAAACGGGTGAGGGTGCTGCCGTCGAAGGCTTGTCCGTCGCGTCGGAGGTCCAGCCATTCGGGGTGCTGTCGGACGAGGGACTCGGTGGACAGGTGGTAGGGTCCGGTTTCTACCCAGCGCAGGGTCTGGACCCAGGCGTGCACGCGGACATTGTGAGTGTGGGCTTCGGCGATAATGTAGGCCAGCCAGTCGCGGTCGGTGGCATCGGGCCGCTGGGGGAATGCGCTGGAGGGGAAGAGGGTTTCGCCACGGCGGAAAACATCAACGTAGACGTTGTCGATGTCCCAGGCCTGCAGGTTTTGCATGACTTCGGTGATGGAAGTCTCGTTCAGGTCGGGGCGGAGCCAGACGCCGTTGCCGAGCTCGGTGGTGTAAATGGGGCCTGTGGTGGGAAGTTGGTAGGATGTGGGCGGGGGCTCGTCGGACGGTGAATTGCCGGGCACGGTTTCGCTGTCGGCATGATGGGGCTG
>CAYUGQ010000111.1:4957-8693 GCA_964444305.1 uncultured Candidatus Sumerlaeota bacterium | reverse complement strand
CCAATGCGTGATGAAAATCAGCTTCATGCGGCCGTAGTTGAGCTTGTAGCATTTGACAACGCCACCATCAAGTACTCCACCGTCCAGAACTGGTATCCCGGTGATGCTCAGGGTTCTGGCGGCATCTTTAACTTTGTAACAAAGCGTGGCAAATGTGCCGGCAAGAAAAGCAAGATCAGTTGGACGCAAGTAGAAACCGGCAGCGCCATAACCTGGAAATATCCAAGCTGCATCCTGTTGGGTGATGACTCGGTCGGAGAATTCTATTCCGTAGCCGTAACGAACAACTACCAGCAAGCCGATACTGGCACCAAGATGATTCACATTGGTAAAAATACATCGAGCACCATCGTGTCAAAGGGCATTTCCGCGGGTCGCGCCCAGAACACCTATCGTGGCGAAGTTAAGATCATGAAGAATGCTGAAAACGCCCGTAACTTCTCCCAGTGTGACTCCCTCCTTATCGGAGATCAGTGCGGCGCTCATACCTTTCCATATATCGATGTCCAGAACTCGACAGCCAGCATGGAGCATGAGGCCTCGACATCCAAGATCGGGGAAGATCAGCTCTTCTACTGTCGCCAGCGGGGCATCGAAACTGAAGACGCAGTCAGCATGATCGTGAACGGCTTCTGTAAGGAAGTTTTCCGTGAGCTTCCCATGGAATTCGCAGTGGAAGCTCAGAAGCTGCTGGGCATCAGCCTGGAAGGCAGCGTCGGTTAATTCATACGCTCGACCCGCGCCACAATTATCCTGTTGCGGCGCATCTCTGAAACACAACATCCAAGCGGTATAGACAATTATTAGATAAGGTGAATCATGGCACTTTTGGAAATTAAAGATCTCCACGCCAGCGTGGAAGGTAACGAAATTCTGCGGGGCATTAACCTCACAGTGAATCCCGGTGAGGTTCACGCAGTCATGGGCCCGAACGGCTCCGGCAAAAGCACACTTGCACAGGTGTTGGCTGGACGTGAAGATTATGAGATTACGCAGGGCAGCGTTACCTTTAATGGCAAAGATCTGTTGGAAATGGAACCCGAAGAGCGGGCCTGCGAAGGTGTCTTTTTGGCTTTTCAGTATCCCGTCGAAATCCCCGGCGTCAGCAATACCTATTTCCTCAAGACAGCTCTCAATGCTGTTCGCAAGCACAATGGCCAGGAAGAGTTGGACGCTATGGAATTCCTGAAGCTCATCAAAGATAAGATGCGCATTCTTCATATGGAAGAAGGTCTCCTTAACCGACCAGTCAACGAAGGCTTCTCCGGCGGTGAGAAAAAGCGAAACGAAATTTTCCAGATGGCCGTACTTAATCCGAAATTGGCTCTTTTGGACGAGACAGATTCCGGTCTCGATATTGACGCTCTAAAAGCAGTTGCTGATGGTGTAAACGCTCTGCGCAGTCAGGACCGAGCAATTGTCCTCGTGACCCACTACCAGCGTCTGTTGAACTACATCGTGCCGGATTTCGTACATGTGCTGGCCAAGGGTGCCATCCAGCGTTCGGGTGGAAAAGAACTGGCACTTGAACTGGAAGCAAAAGGCTATGGCTGGATCGAAGAAACCGCCGGCGTATAACCGTCACCGCAACCGGCTTTTACGCCGCTTCTTCCACTGAACCACAATTTTAATAATGACCTTTTAAGAAAGATTTTACGGACAATGCCTAAACTGGAAGCCCACAAAATTATCGAGGTTGATGCCATTCACAGCCAACTGTCTGCGCAAAGCCTGCTGCCGGGCGGTGACAGTATTGTGCAACTGCGCACAGATGCGCTGGAGCGGTTCAAACGGCTGGGCATTCCAACCACGCGGCAGGAAGAATGGCGGTTTACAAACGTAGCACCTGCGACAAACGTGTCCTACTCTGCCGCAACACCTGGAGATGGCGATGCCGCAGCCATTCTGCAGCGAGCCGAAGAAGAAGGTCTGACGAACTTCACAGACGTCCTCCTGGTTGTGGTCAACGGTTTTTATCGTCCAGACCTTTCCCGCACAGATTCTCTGCCATCTGGAGTCACAGTCAAGAGCTTTACCAACGGCGGCCTCGACCATCCCGCTGCCCAGAAGTTTCTCGGAAAAATTGTCAAAGATGACAAGCATCCTTTCCTGGCCTTGAACACAGCGCTTTTCAGCGATGGCCTATTGTTCCATGTGCCGGCCAACACGGCAATTACCACCGCTGTTCATGTTCTTTATCTGACCACCGAATCCGACACTCCCCTGCTTACCAACCCACGCCTGCTCGTCGTATCCGAAGCTGGCAGCCAGCTCACGCTGGTTGAAACCTATTATGGTCTGGACGGAACGACATATCTGACCAACAGTGTGGCCGAGTTCGACGTCGAAGATAACGCAGTGATGGATCATTACCGTCTAAACCTGGAAGGGATCGACGGATTCCACTTTGCCACTCTTGAATCCCGCCAGAGCCGCACGAGCACGTTCTCCAGTGAGGCCGTTACCTTCGGCAGCCGCCTCACGAGAAACGATTTCGGAATGCAACTCGACGGCGATGCAGCTTACGGATTGTTGAATGGTCTATACCAGGTAAGCGGCAACCAGCATATCGATAACCACACGCGCATCGAACACCTGAAGCCCAACTGCGAAACACATGAGCTTTATAAAGGCGTGCTGGGTGGCAACTCAAATGCTGTTTTTAACGGGTACATCTACGTGCATCAGATTGCCCAGAAGACTGACTCGAAGCAAACCAACCGCGCCTTGCTGCTCTCCCCTGACGCTCGCATCAACACGAATCCCCAGCTTGAGATTTTTGCCGATGACGTTAAATGTACTCACGGTGCGACAGTGGGCCAACTGGATGAGGATCAGCTCTATTATCTAAAAACCCGTGGCATCTCGGCAGATCAGGCGCGGCGCATGCTCGTATTTGCCTTCGCTAACGAAATGGTGGAAAAGATCAAGCTGGAGTCTCTTAGAAATTATTTGGGGGCTCGTCTTCTCGCTAGCCGAGCCATCCCGCAGGCACTGGCAGGGGTTTAATGAACCCTGCCTCCACCAGTAAATTTGCATCGTTTTCCCCGGAAACAGTCCGCACTGACTTCCCAATTCTGCAGACAAGGGTGCGTCAAAACAAACCGCTGGTTTACCTCGATAACGCCGCGACCACCCAAAAACCGTTGGCGGTTATCAATGCGTTGGACGACTATTATCGTCACAAAAACGCCAACATCCATCGGGCAGTCCACCAGCTAAGTGAACAGGCGACGATCGCTTATGATCATGCCCGTGACGCAGTGGCCCGTTTTTTAAACGCATCATCACCCGCAGAAGTAATTTTCACCCGCGGAACCACCGAGGCCATAAACCTCGTCGCACACTCTTACGGTGGCAGCACTTTAAAACCCGGTGATAATATCGTTCTGTCTTATATGGAACACCACAGCAACATTGTTCCCTGGCAGATCATTGCGGAGCGAACCGGGGCGCACGTTCAGGTGATTCCCATGAATCAAAATGGCGATCTGGACCTGGATGCTGCCGCAGTACTTCTGGCTGACAACGCCAAAATTCTTGCCATAACACAGGTTTCAAACGCTCTCGGAACGGTCAATCCCGTCCACGACCTTATCCGCCTTGCTCACGAGCATGGCGCGGTCGTCTTAGTGGATGGCGCCCAGGCCGTTCAGCATATCCCCGTTGACGTACAGGCCCTGGACGCAGATTTCTACGCGTTTTCAGGCCACAAGATTTACGGTCCTACTGGAAT
>CAYUGQ010000111.1:0-4857 GCA_964444305.1 uncultured Candidatus Sumerlaeota bacterium | reverse complement strand
TGGACGCAGATTTCTACGCGTTTTCAGGCCACAAGATTTACGGTCCTACTGGAATTGGCGTGTTATATGGCAAGCGGGAACTCTTGGATAAAATGCCTCCCTATCAGGGGGGCGGGGATATGATCAGCTCCGTCACCTTTGAAAAGAGCACATGGAATGAACTGCCATCAAAGTTTGAAGCCGGGACCCCCGATATCGCCGGAGCGATTGGGCTCCATGCTGCTCTCGATTACTTTGTACGTTTCGATATTGCAGAAATCGCAGACTACGAACGGAAACTACTCGATTACACCGTTCAACGGCTTCAATCCTTAGATGGTGTTAAGATTATCGGTGAACCGGAAAACCGGGCGGGGGCCGTCTCTTTTATAGTGGATGGAGTTCATCCGCACGATATCGGAACCTTTTTGGATCGTGAAGGTGTGGCCATTCGTACAGGGCATCATTGTGCCCAGCCGGTCATGAATTTTTATGATGTACCGGCAACAGCCCGCGCCTCTTTTGCCATGTATAACACCATCAGCGACATAGACGCGTTTCATGCCGCTTTGACTCAAACCATTAAAATCTTTGCCTGAACCGAGACTAGTTAACTCTGTATGGATAACGAATTACGTGAACTTTACCAGGACCTCATCCTGGATCATGGAAAAAAACCAAGAAACTTTAAAGTGCTGGAAACTGCTAATGCCACTGCAGACGGGAATAACCCCCTGTGCGGTGATCGATGTACGGTCTATGCCGAACTCGCTTCCGACGAAATTAAAGACATAGCTTTTCAGGGCAAAGGCTGCGCTATCAGTCAGGCCAGCGCGTCACTCATGACTCAGGCAGTAAAAGGACTGAGCACGGAAAAGGCTCAGGAACTTTTCGACCGCATGCAGAGAATGTTGAAAAACGATGCTTCTGACGCCGACCTTGAAGAGCTTGGCAAACTCTCGGCGCTGGCCGGTGTCAAAGAATTTCCCATGCGCGTCAAATGCGCAACACTGCCATGGCATACGCTGCTGGCCGCTATCGAAAATCGGCAACAGCCTGTTACCACGGAATAAGGAGGTTACTAATCCATGAAATTTACCAGAAACCCAACCACTGATGATTTACCCGGAGCAACCCCGGAAGAAACCAGCGAAGACAATGCGCCTTCGGCAGGTGGATCTCTTCAAGAAGATGTTATCGACGTCATCAAAACCATCTATGATCCGGAAATTCCGGTAAACATCTACGAGCTTGGCCTGATCTACAGCATTGATGTTGATGAATCCAATTTCGTTGATATCAAGATGACGTTGACCAGTCCAGCATGTCCTGTGGCCGGATCCCTTCCTCCAGAGGTGGAAAACAAAGCCAGCATGGTCCCCGGAGTAAGCGGCGCAAAAGTAGAGCTGGTGTGGGATCCGCCCTGGGATATGTCTAAAATGTCTGAAGCTGCAAAATTACAATTGAACTTGATGTAGCCGCGGGCAAACCTCATCCCAATATTGTTACGCAAAAGAATCAGGCGAGGCGCATGAAACGAATCCTTGTTGTTGACGACGAGAAGAACATCAGAACCCTGTTCCGGGATGAATTAGAAGAAGACGGCTACGAAGTTGAGACCGCCGGCAGCGGTCAGGAAGCTTTGGATAAAGTCGCTCAACGGGTCCCAGATCTCATGGTGCTTGATATCCGAATGGAAGATATGACAGGGCTCGAAGTTCTCGAGGAAATCCGCAAGACACATGAGTCGCTGCCAGTGATCATGTGCACCGCCGTCCGTGGCCTGCAGGATGACTTCACCGTTTGGGACAGCAAAGTCAGTGACTACATTACCAAGCCTGTCGATCTGGATGTGTTAAAAGAAAAGATAAAAAAGGCGCTGGCCTGATCACCTCGCCGCTTGCGTGGCGCAACAATTTTTATGGATGTAACAGCTATGCGGGCTATTCTGCTTCTAATATTAGCAACCCTGACTTTTACTGGTGCTGCACAGAATCAACTGCTGAACCCGCCGGGAACCGTTGATGATCTGGTTATACTTGAAGGCGCCCCTCAACTTTTGCATGGCGCCCACGCCGAAAACGTTCGCCCAACAGCAGACGGTGCGGCCATTGAGCTTGTAGACGGAGTCCGATCAGGTTCGCTGACAATTCCCATTGTCCCGGCCAGATTCCCCTTCAATGAGGCTATTCCGTCATGGAATGGACATGCACCCCGTGACACCGGTTTCCGCGTTTGGATGAATCCAATCCTGGCAAACCGTGCTCCATCTTCATGGTTTGATGCAGGAACCTGGGGACGTTTAAGTGATGAGCTGACCACACGGGTTATTCCTCTATCATTCGGTTCCTATAACATCGACACACTGGAACTAAACACCCTGGCAACCGGTGTCGCAATAAGGTTTGATCTTGTCCGCGCATCGGCCGACACCCCCTCCCCCCGTATCTTTATGTTCTCTCTATCATATACAAACAGCACCGGGAACCATCAACTCGCCCGACAGTTCGGTGCCGACCGCCGTGCCCCGATACAACCCGTTCAGCTCGACGTCCCATATTTCTCACAAGTGGTAGAGCGAAACGCCTGGATCGGCCGCATTTGCAGTCCCTGTTCTGTCAACATGGCTCTCGCCCGCTTTGGGGTACAACGCGATACCCAGGAGCTGGCATCAGAGATTTTTGACCCTGTAGCCGATGCCTTCGGTGTTTGGCACCGTGCCGTCCAAGCTGCCAGTCAAGACGGAGTCCGAGGATATATCACCCGCTTCCGAACTTGGGGTCAGGTATCAGATGCTTTAAACCGCGGCTACATTATAGTCCCCTCAATCCGATTTAAAGCCGGGGAAGTAAACGACCCCATGGTCCAGTTCGGCCGCCGGAAAAACGGTACTCAAGGGCATCTGGTATTACTGACCGGCATCAACAGCGACGGCACAGTTCTGGTACATGATACTGCCAGTAAAGACCACGGAGTCAACAGCGTCTGGCAACAGGATGACCTTGCCCGAGCCTGGTTTGACAAAGGCGGTGTTGCCTATGTCTTTACCGGACCGCGCGGCGCACCCGCAGTTTATGGCCCCGTAGAGTAAAGTTGTGCCAAAGACAAGAATAGCAGTACCATAACCGCGGTAGCCACGACAGATGTATTGCGCGATGTCCTCGGACATCCCGCTCCTTGCCGGTGAATTCGCTTTTGCGAACTTTCCCCGGCCATTGACCGAAAGGAGGTGACAACGAATGGCAAACTATGAACTCATGCTGGTGGTTGATCCGTATCTGGAAGACACTGAGCATCAGGCCATGTTGGAAAAAACGACCGAGCAGCTCAAGCGGCACGGCGGCAACATTACCCAGGTAGACCCTTGGGGCAAGCGCCGTCTGGCTTATCCCATCAATAAGAAAACTGAAGGCTATTATGCCTTGATTTCTTTTGAAGGAACCCCCGAAGGTGCAGATCTGGCTGAAGTCGAGCGTGTGCTTCGTCTTGATGAAAAGGTCATGCGTGTGATGATTACACGCCTGCCCGTTCTGAAGGTCCGCAAGACCAAGAAGAACAAAGACGAACAGGCTCATGCAGCAGCCGATACTCTTTCGGCTGGTCAAGCTGGTCAGCCACAGGGTCGATAATTCCATGAAAGGCAAAAAGCTTCCATGCTGAACATCAACAGAGTCATGCTGACGGGCCGGCTCACTCGTGAACCGGAAACCAAATATTTGCCCAGCGGTATGGCCGTTACCAATATCTCCATTGCTGTAAATCGTCGTTTTCAAGACAAGAGCGGCGAATGGCGCGATGAAACATCGTTCATCGACGTCGAAGCGTGGGGCAAAACGGCTGAACGCCTGGCAGAGACTGCTCGTAAAGGACAGCCGGTCTATGTGGAAGGACGCTTGAAGCAGGAATCCTGGGAACGGGACGGCGTTAAGCATTCCAAAATACGGGTGTCTGCTGATACCGTGCGGCCTTTTGACGTTCCGCAACGTGGCCAAGGCGGCCCAAGTGGTCCCGATGACGGCGGCTATCAGTCCGGTGGTTCGAACGACGGTGGTGGCTACAATGCACCACAACAAAGCGCCCCGCGCCAGCAACAGCAGCGTCCAGCTTCCTCCCCTTCCGAGCGTCTGGATTTCGATGACGGCCCATCCGTCAACGATGATGTGCCTTTCTAAATCAACCCGAACCAAACAAACCCAGGAGCGTGGATGGCCTTTACTCCGGCCACAAGAACGCTCCCCGGACGATTATCTAATCAGTCCGGTCCATTGAGGAGAAAATAGAATGAGTGAAGATGTAACCGAAACGAGTGCTGAGCCGGTTGCTGCGGAAGCTGCACCAGCGGCTCCTGCAGAAACGGCACCAGCCCCCGCAGCGGCGCCAGCCCCAGCTGAAGGTCAGGTCCAGGGTCAGGGCCCAAGCCAGAGTCAGGGTCAGGGCCAAGGTCACCAAGGCCAAGGCCAGCGGCCTCAGCACGCCCATCCGCGTCGCCCCTCCGGGCCTCGCCGGTTTTCACGCCGTAAAGTGTGTCAATTCTGCGCAGACAAAATTGATTACATTGATTACAAGGACACCAAGCGGGTCCGCAAGTTTATGACCGATCGTGGCAAAATTCTGCCCCGTCGTATCACTGGAAACTGCGCCGCCCACCAGCGTATGCTGACGAACGCCATCAAACGCGCTCGCATTGTGGCACTGGTTCCATTTAAATCCGAGTAAAAGATCATTAAAAGCAGCGGCTTTGTCGAAACCAGGCAAAGCCGCTGAATTTTTTCAACGTTTTGATGCAATACACAAACGCATTTCCCACAGGTTCGGGTGAGTAGCTCAGCTGGGAGAGCGCCAGCCTTACAAGCTGGATGTCGGGGGTTCGATCCCCTC
>CAYUGQ010000110.1:0-8807 GCA_964444305.1 uncultured Candidatus Sumerlaeota bacterium | reverse complement strand
CACCCTGACTCCCCAACAAAAGCAAATGACTTCCCTTGAAGCATTCCAGGAAATGCTTGAGACCTATGGCTCTAGTGATGAAGCCTACCAAAAGCTCCTGGCCCGGCTTCCCGCAGGTATAGATGAAATTGTCACCGAAACCCGCCCCCGTTGGCAGCAGAAAAGTGCCCTGCAGGCATTGCGTGACCGCTTAACCTCCACAACAGAATTGTCACCCGCGGAATTTCAAAACATACAGGACTCCGACAAGATCAACATCCTCTACCAAAATGACCCGGCCCGCGCCCTTGATCTGAAAAAAAGTCATATTGTAGAAATACACACCGTTACCCAGTTCCGAAAACATGGAGCCTTCGCCTCCCCCCACCTGGAACAGGCATTTACCCAGTGGTGGACCAGACGCAACACCCACTTCAGCCGGGTCTTTAACTTTCCATGACCTATGCCACAGTAACCCAAATCAAATCACTACCCCCCCTTGTCCGGAAACCTTATCAAACCGACTCCACAGTACTTAATCCAGCTCTCGAAACCAACGCGATGCAAGTATCACGGATAATTACAAATGACCGTCCTTAAAATTACCGCAACAATTATTGTGAGCGCCGCTCTAGTGTTTGCCGTCTACGCAACGACACAACCCGCAAGCCCCACAGTCGCCATCCTTTACGGTGAAGAGTACCGCCTTCTTAAGGAGAACGATCTGGCAGGCGCCCCAGGCGTAACACCCTGTTTTGCACTGATAAACCTGATAATAAAGCAGGCCGAGCAACAAATTCTTAACGATCATAATATCCAGCCAGACCAGGAATACTTAGCGGAACAACGGAAGCTTAATGAAGGGGCAATAACCACAGAAAGCCTTCAACAACTGCTTGAAGTTACAAACAATCAGATCGCCGTTGCTGAGCCGTTCCTTGAACAGTACGGAGATAACAATGCTACGGATGAAAATATAGATCGTTACCTTAAAGACCACGAGACATCCCCCGTACTGTCATCCCTTGACAGAGCCCACGTGGCATTTACTTTGCGCCAACACTTGCCCACCAGGAAACACATTGAAAACCTCAAAAAGAATATGGTTTATACAATTGATCCTTTTGTCGAACAGCTTGACCAAAACATCCAGTATGCTGCCAAATATATAACGCTGCGCAGAATGATTGTAAATCACCCCGTCACAGACGAAGATGTCCAGCGAGCCTGGCAATCACCCAGCGCAGACCCCATCTGGTCAGAACTCTCCCAAACAGACATGAAGCTTCATCTCGCCAGAGAGAAAGAAGACTACATCTTCAGTTCTTTTCTATTGCGAAAAGTTAAAGCCGATATAACCGTTTTAGACGCCGAGAAATATAACCAATGCCTGAACGAGTGGGAAAAAAAGTTCATAAGCCCATGGGCCGCCATCTTCTCAGACACCGAAATACCAGATGAAAGTATTCTCCAAAACGTACCGTGATCGTTACCACTAAGCCCTATAGAAGCGGCTCCATTAGCCAAAGGATTAACCCGTGAGACTAATAATCTTGTTACTGCTACTAACCGGAACCTTAACCGCCAAGCCAGTCGCTGTATATAAAGGTGCTCCTTTAAACGATGGTGTTGAAAAAATGCAGGCTGCGGCCGCGTCTGAAAATGACACTATTCCCGAGATACATTTGAAAGACCTGGCTTACCAAAATGTCAGGAATGAGCTCGTCTTTCGCGTGATCAAAAATGCCTACGATTCCAGCGACGAAGCAACCAGTATTTCTAAGCAGGAGTTTCTAAAGGCTTATAAACAACAATTGCAGGACCTAAGATCAGGTCCGGAGTGGGGAGAGTTGGCCACCGCAACCACTGATACGCTTTACAACAAGTTCCTCCCCGGTGCGCTTTTTGCCAAATTCGAAGACAACTGGACCCTCGATCAGCTAAAAGCTAATAACAAAGAGCATTATGACCCACTAATTCGACACATGAATATAAAGGATGCAAATCAGCAAATTCCGTTCAGCGTCACCACGAATTACAATGCATATTTGGAAGCTTTGAGTAACAAGTACGCCCTAAAGATCGCCCTGCCCGAAACCGAATTCCTCGACGAAGAATTCAAGACCTACTTCCTCGAACGCGCCCAAAAGGAAATCGACGCTCCATTCCGCCAGCTTCCCAACCCGCCGCCTGCAAAGTGATCAGATCATTCGAACAATACCCTCTCACCCCTCGCCAGCAATAAACATCACCGGTGCAACGCCGCCAGTTCATTCAACCGTGCCGTAGCCCACTGCGCCTGCCGCGATTCCGGAAACTTCTGCCGAATCAAAGAGTAAAGGCTCCGCGCCTTCGTATACCGCCCGATCCCCTCATAAGCCAAACCCGCCGCCCACGCACTCTCCGGCGTGCTCTCAATCAACTCAGGATGATTCTCCTCCACCGAATCAAACAAACTAATCGCCTGCACCGTCTCACCCCGACCCAGCATAGACCGCCCCAGCGCAATCATCACCTGACCATTAACCGTCTGCCCCTCCGCCATCTCCGCCGCCGGACGCAACACCTCATACGCCGCATTAAAATCCTCCAGTTCCAGGTAAATCTCACCCAAATTCTTCCGCAACACCGGCTCCCGCACCGGATCACCCACCGCCGCCGTCAGTTCCCGCTGAAAACGGTTCGCCCGCTGACGCAAAGTCTCCGCCGCCACCTCAGGCGGGGCATTCGCAATAGCCGCCGGAATCGACTCCTCCAGCGTATCAGACACAGCCTCCCTCACCCCCACCGGCGCATTCTGCACAATATCCCCCTCACGTCGCTTACGCGCCTCAGCCACATAACGACTGTCAGGAAACTGCGACTCCAAATGCCGGAAATTCTCCAAAGCTCGGCTGCGGCTGTTCTCAAAAATCACCGACAAAAAAGCCGCCCGCGGTGCCAGACCCGAAGAAGGATGATTCCGCGCATAATCCCGAAACGCCTTCGCCGCCGCAGAATAATTCGTCTCCCGCGCCAAACGCACCGCCGCCTGAAAATTAGCCAAAACCGCCGTATTCTCCTCATAAGCCGGGTTCGGCATACCAAGATCAGACTGCTCAATCGTCAAACTTGTAATCTCATCACTATCCACCGTATCCGGCAAAGGCGGCGGTTCCACCGTAGACGAAGCCACCGCCGCCGGATCAAACGCATCCAGCCGGGCCGCCGTCTCAGACGGAGCAGGACCCACATCCGAATCCTCCACCGCAGCCCGCGGCCGCGACTCCTGGATCACCACCGACGTAGTCGCCCGCTCCAGCGGAATCGGCGTCTCCACAGCCCTAACCGCCGGCGTAACATCCGCCTCCAAAGCACTGCCAGTCGTCACCTCCGGCGAAAAATCCTCCGCCGGCAACGGATCGCCCTCCCGCCGCACCGTCAGCAGGGGAGAGTTCGTAGTCGGCTGAGGCCCCCGCACCGAATCATCCCGGTCAAGATCCACCGGCTCATCCACCGGCTGAGGAAAACGCGGCTCCGGCGTCATAATCGGCGGAGAAGCCGGCATGTTTCCCTCCTCAAAATCACGCATCGCAGGCGACGAAGGCTGCGGATCACCCGGCATCGAAGAACTCCCCGGAGCATAAAGCAAATTCCCGCCATCATCCATCGCCCGCCCCGGCCCACCAGATCCCGGCGTCTCCAACCCCCGATAAACCGGCGGCGCCGTCGGCATCACCGGCACAGGCGTCCCCTGCACCTCCTCCTCATCATCCCCACCCACAAAAGGAATCACCCGCATCAAACCCCGCACGATCCCCCCACGCTTCCGCTCATCCCGATTCACATCCTCAGGCCCAAGAACGGGTCGCGGCGTCGGCCCCGGAAGCACCCCACTAGGCTGCCCCGGCGTATAAGCAGGTCCCCTCTGCGGACCCACCGCCGAAGACCCCGCATAAGGCGTAATCGCCGGATAAACCGTCTCAATCGGCGGAGCCGCCCCCCGCGGCGGCACATACGGCGGCTGCTGCTGCACCGGCGGACCATAATTAACCGTCGGCTGCGGCAAAGGCGTCACCACCGGCGTCGGCGTAGGATCATTCTGCAACCGCACCGTCGGCGCACTCCTCAAAATTTCCAGCGGACTCGTAGAATTCTGCCCCCAGCTCGGCACAGTAAGACAAACCGCAAACAAAAACACGGCCCCCCCACGCAACCCGATCCCGGTGCAATTATATCGATTTTCATCTTGCGGCATCACGTTGCCGACAGCACACTTTTGTACCAAAGATAATAAAGAGTTCATCAGACCCAATCTTACGATAGTCTACGTTCCCACCAGATACAATACATGAGGACTTTCCTGGATTTCTGGTAGTTCTGTCAAATTCAAGCTAGTACGGGGTAAAACATATTGTCACCGGGCACCGAAATAACCGTAATCATTCCGGCACGCAACGAAGAACAGACAATCGCAGGAGTTCTTCGTTCCCTCGCCCAGCAGGATCAAATTTCAAATTGTCAGGTCCTCGTCATAGACGGCGGCAGCACCGACGGCACCGCAGAGATCGCCGCCGCCTTCCCCTTCGTTCAAGTTATCCCCTCCGAACGCGGCCTCGCCCGCCAGCTAAACCGCGGCGCCGAAGCAGCCGAAGCACCCGTACTGTGGTTCCTCCATGCAGACGTCACCATCCCAAACCCCATGACAATATCCTATATCCTCCAAACCCTCACCCAGGCCAACGTCGTCGGAGGAGCCTGCCAATTCCAAATCCGCGGACACGACCTCTTCTACCGCCTCATAAATTCCCTCGTCAATCTCCGCTCAAAAACCCTCCGCCGCGCCTACGGCGACCAAGGCATCTTCGTTAAAAAAGACACCTTCCAAAAAACCGGCGGATTCCGCGAAATGCCCTGCTCAGACCTCGACATGTTTCTCCGCCTCCAGGAATTCGGCGAAGTCCGAATCATAAACTCCATCGTAGCCACCAGCGCCCGCACCTGGAAACGCCACGGAAAAATCAAAACCACCGCCTGGCACATCAAAGAATGGCTCCAATACGAATGGAACCGGAAGCGCAACCGCACCAACAACCCGGCCTGACACCGCACCGCCAACCCCCATGCGATGAATTTCGCGCTTGATTTCCGGTTTCTTTTTATAGCCACATACATGTGACCTGACACAGAATGGTCAGGAGAATGAGGCCCCCGGCATCCCACGGGGGCTTTGTTGTGGTTATCCCAAGTAAAGGCAATTCAAACTTACATGTCCCCAACCACCGAAGCGACCAATAAAGAATATGGTGCACAATCAATCCGCATCCTCGAGGGCCTCTCAGCCGTCCGGAAACGCCCGGCAATGTACATCGGCTCCCAAGGTCCCCAAGGTCTGCACCACCTGGTCTATGAAGTCGTCGATAACTCCATCGACGAAGCGCTGGCTGGCTTTTGTAAGAACGTCGATATCACCATCCACATCGACAACAGCATCACCATCTCCGACGACGGACGCGGAATACCCGTCTCAGAACACAGCGAACGCAAAGGCAAATCCGCCCTCGAAGTCGTTCTAACCGTCCTCCATGCCGGCGGCAAATTCGAAAAAGACGCCTACAAATTCTCCGGCGGACTCCACGGCGTAGGCGTCTCCGTCGTCAACGCCCTCGCAGAATTCCTCGACGTCGAAGTCCGCCGCGATGGCAAAATTTATCACATGCGCTTCGAACGCGGTGTGCCCGTAACCAATCTCGAAGAACGCGGCACCACCAAAAAGCGCGGAACCACCGTCCACTTCAAAGCCGATCACCAGATATTTGAAACCGTTGAGTTTAACTACGAAACCCTGGCAAACCGTCTCCGCGAGTTAGCCTTCCTCAATCGCGGCATCACCATCACCATCACAGATGAACGCGCCGACGGCCGCAGCCACCAGTTCCACTACGAAGGCGGCATCGTAGAGTTCGTCAAAAGCCTCAACGATGGCAAAACCGTAATCAACCCAACCCCCGTCTACTTCGCAAAAGAACGCGAAATCGAAAAACCAACCCTCGACGGCGGCACCCGCACCGAATACGTCGAAGTCGAAATCTGCCTTCAATACAACGACAGCTATATTGAAAACGTCTACTCCTTCGTAAACGGCATCAACACCATCGAAGGCGGAACCCACATGACCGGCTTCCGCACCGCCCTCACTCGCCAGATCAACGAGTACGCCCGCAAAAACGATCTCATGAAAAAACTCAAAGAGAACATGACCCAAGACGACCTCAAAGAAGGTCTCACCGCAGTCATATCTCTTAAAATTTCCGAACCCCAGTTCGAAAGCCAGACCAAAATCAAACTCGGCAACACCGAAATCACCGGCATCATGCAGACCATCGTAAACGACGGCCTGCAGGAATTCTTCGAAGAAAACCCCAAAGTCGCACAGCGCGTAGTCCAAAAGTGCGTAAACGCCGCCATCGCCCGCATCGAAGCCCGCAAAGCCCGTGAAATCGTCCGCAAAGGCGCCCTCGAAGTCGGCAGCCTCCCAGGTAAACTTGCCGACTGCTCCGAAAAAGATCCTGAGCGCTGCGAACTATACATCGTCGAAGGCGACTCCGCCGGCGGCAGCGCCAAGCAAGGCCGCGACCGCCACTTCCAGGCAATCCTCCCCCTCCGCGGAAAAATCCTCAACGTCGAACGCGCCCGCATCGACAAAATCCTCTCCAACGAAGAAATCCGCAGCCTCATCACAGCCCTCGGCACCGGCATCCGCGACACCTTCGACATCTCAAAACTGCGCTACGGCAAAATCATCATCATGACCGACGCAGACGTCGACGGCTCCCACATTCGCACCCTGCTCCTCACCTTCTTCTTCCGCCAGATGCCAGACCTCATTCGCAACGGCCACGTCTTCATTGCACAGCCCCCCCTCTTCAAAATGAAAAAAGGCCGCATGGAACGCTACCTCGACAAAGAAGAAGATCGCGATCGCCTTCTCGTTGATCTAGGCGTTCAAGACGCCGTCGTCGTCGCCCGAAACGTCACAAACGGATCCGGCGAAGCCCCCCAAATCAAAAAAAGCGAACTCCGGGCAATGGTCGACAACCTTATCGAACTCGAAAAAATCGACCGCACCCTTCACCGCAAAGGCACCAGCATCCAGGAAGTCCTCAACGCCCGCAACGAAGACGAAAACAAACGCTTCCCCCTGGGCCTCTTCACCCGCGGAGAAACCCGCATGTTCGCTATGGACCAAAGCCAGTTTGATGTTCTTCAAGACGAAATCGATCCCGACGAAGAAGCCCGCATAGAAGCCGAAGAAGCCGAAGCCACCAAGCGCCTCGCCTCCAAGACCCAGCAAGAACTCGAACTCGACGCCAACGCCGAAGTAGAACAAGACTTCCAGGAAACTCGCGAATCGGCCCGCCGCAAATATCTCGGCCAGGACCTCCACATCGAAGCCGAAGCCCTCAGCGAAATCTTCAAGAAATTCGAAAAAGCCGGCATCCCCACCACACGCTATGTAATTGACGCAGCCGAAATGTACAAACTCACAGACGACAAAGCAGACTTCCGCGTCGAAGTCGACGGCCGCCGCGTCTACGTCCACAGCCTCAAAATGATCCTCGACGCCGTCAAAGAAGCCGGCAAAAAAGGTATCAGCATCCAGCGCTACAAAGGCCTCGGCGAAATGAACTCCGATCAGTTGTGGGAAACCACAATGAACCCGGAAACCCGGCGCTTGATCCGTGTCGACGTCGACATGGCCAGCGACTACGAGGCCGACATCACCTTCAGCACCCTAATGGGCGACGACGTAATCAAACGTCGCCAGTTCATTCAGCGGCACGCACCCGAAGTCCGAAATCTCGACGTCTAACCGCAGCCCCAAAATACCCCCCGCTAACGTCGAGATGATCAGCATCAGCGCCCGCCATCACAAGCGGCCCTGAATTCAACCAGAGTTAATTTGTTACCGTTCACGGTTTTTTTACGAAAGGATACTAAGAAGAATGGCGGAAATCACCGCATCGATGGTGAAAGACCTGCGCGAGAGAAGTGGCGCGGGCATGATGGATTGTAAAAAGGCCCTCACTGAGGCCGCTGGCGATTTTGACAAAGCAATGGCACTCCTCCGCGAACGCGGCGAAGCCATCGCCGTGAAGCGCGGTGGACGTGCTGCCAAAGAAGGCGTTATCGCCGCAGCAGTTAGCGCCGACGCCAAACAAGGCACCATCATTGAGCTCAACTCCGAAAGCGACTTCGTTGCCCGCAATGACGACTTTAAAGCCTTGGCTGACCGTCTCGCGCAACACGCCGTCACCGTTCCCGAAGGCACAGACCTCGCCACAACCCAGCTTGATGGCGAAAATGTATCTGACGTCGTAACCGGAGCCATCGGCAAAATCGGCGAAAACCTCGTCCTTAGCCGCAGCGCCAAACTCGACTCTACAGACGACGGCTTCATCGTCGCCTATATCCATCCCCCCGGCAAAATCGGTGTCCTCGTAGAATTCGCAAACGCCGCAAGCGTCGGCTCCAACGCCGAATTCCAGCAGGTCGCCCGCGGCATTGCCATGCACGTCGCTGCCGCAAATCCGATCTGCCTCAACCGCGATCAAGTAGACCCGGCCGCCCTCGAAGCCGAGAAAGAAATTTTCCGCAATCAGGCCCTCAATGAAGGCAAACCCGAAAACATCGTGGAAAAAATCATCGGCGGCAGAATCTCAAAATTCTACGCAGAAGTATGTCTTGTCGAACAGCCCTACGTCCAGGACCAGGACAAAAAAGTAGAGCAGGTTGTTACTGAAGCCGGAAAAGCCGCAGGCGCAGAAAACGTCGAAATCCGTCGTTTT
>CAYUGQ010000109.1:0-8831 GCA_964444305.1 uncultured Candidatus Sumerlaeota bacterium | reverse complement strand
GGTGAGGTATGGGAGACTTTTTACGCCGAATCGACGTAGTGGGGAACCTGTAAAGCTTTCCTCGCTGTCAAAGTCAGCGTGCCGGGATTTGGCTCGATGCTGATGATGAGAAATCTGGCTTGTGTGATGCGCGGAAATAACTGACCTGAACTGGAATTAACCTGTTAAATGCTTTACTGTTTGTGGATGACTAGGGCTTTTGAGATTGTGACTTTGGGGGTTGTGGATGGATAGCCGGCTGGCGGCTGATCCGGTTGCCCGCCATATTCTGGACCTTCTGACGATTCTGGAGAACGCGGCTGGTGTCCGCGCCCATTATAGAATTCTTGATTCTCCCCCGCTGGTTTCTATTGATGCTTCTTCGGTTAATACGGTGGCACGGGTGCTTAGTGACTGGATCGGGTTGCGAAATGCTGTGTTTCATATCAGTGTTGTGGGGCCTGATCAGCCGGCGAATCTGGTGCGGACAGATCCGGACCATGAAGAGTTTGCGCTGGAGATTCCGTCTTCGGTGTTTTCTTCGCCGGAGGTGGCTCTTTCGGCTATTGCGCGGCAGGTGGCGCGGGCTTATCTGATCACGAGTAATATTGGTGGCGGGAGTGTTGATCCGAAGCGGACGTCTGGCCGTATGGCGGATGTGACGGCGATTTTCCTGGGTATGGGTAAGATGCTGTTAAATGCACCGGCGGCGGGGGTTTCGGATGCACACCTGAGGCAGACTCGCTCGGGAGAGGGACCTCTTTCCCCGGAATACCTGGCTTTTACGCACCGGATTGTGTGTTCGATGCGGGGTTTGGACTGGAATCAGCATACTTCGGGGATGAATTCGGCGGCGATTTCTCTTTTGCGGCAGTGGGATCCGTATCGGGATACGGTGTTTAGTCAGGCTTTGAGGAATGTGCTTACTGCGGCGGCGTCGCATCGGCCGCTGACAGATGCGATTGAGGATAATCACCTGGCGCTTGCGCGTTATGATCAATTGAAGCGGGCGATTGAGTCGACTGTGCTGAAGCCGCTGGATGTGCGGATTGAGGAGTATCATAAGACGTGCCGTGAGGGCATGGAGCGGCTGGGGGCGCGGGAGCAGGATACTTATGATCCGTGCCTGTTGTTTTTGAATCAGCTTCGGCGGCGGATGGATCTTCAGCGTTATGCGGATATGTTGCTGGTGCAGCAGGAGCAGGTGCTTAAGGATTTGCGGGTGCTGACGAGTGCGCTGGGTGATATGAACAGTCGGAAGCTGGTGCATGTGAACGGGGAATCGGAGCTGATGCAGATTACGCATTGCCCGTTTGATGGGACGCCGATCAGCATTCATGAGTCTAACCAGGACGCGCGAGTGCGATGTGCGAATTGTGGTTATGGGTTCCTGGCGACGTCTGGTCTGCCGCAGATTACGGCTTTGAAGCCGGAACCGGTTGAGGTGGCGGAGGATTCAGGCGTGCCTGTGGCGGATGAGGTGATGACTTCGGCCAAAGTTAAGCAGAAACCGGGCAAGAGTGTGAAGGCTGCGCCGGAGGATTTGCGTGTGCCGGCGAAGCCGAAGAAGCGGTCGCGGCGGGCGGCTATGTGTTTGATCTGGGGGTTTGCGCTGATGCCGCTGGCTTGGATGCCTATGCTGGTGTATTTTGTGGTTCAGTTGATCCAGGGGAAGGATGCTCCGCTGGTTGGTGAGCTGGGCCAGATTGGTCTGGCGGGTAGCGGGTTTGCGATTGTCCTGGTTCTTTTGGGGACGCTGATGGCGCTGGGTGGATGGTTGAGGCGGCGACGGTCGCCTCCGGCGGATGGCGGGGGGGAGATTCCTGCGGAGCAATCCAGTGCTTAATTGATGGGTTGATGGCCGAGAACTTGCAATAGGGTTCGGCCAATGCAGCTTTCTCCTTTATTAGAGCCGACGGATCGCGGCCTGTTTTGCCCGCCGGGAAATTTTTATGTGGATCCATGGCGTCCGGTTGACCTGGCGGTGGTTACTCATGCTCATGCGGACCATGCTCGGGGTGGGTGTGGGGCTTATTTAACGAGCCGGGAGGGGCATGAGGTTTTGCGGGCGCGGATGGGGCCCAAGGCGAACATTGAGACCCTGGAGTATGGGGAGAAGCGGGTTGTTAACGGGGTGACGGTGTCTTTGCATCCGGCGGGGCATATCCTGGGGAGTGCGCAGGTGCGGCTGGAGCATAAGGGGCAGGTGTGGGTTTTCAGTGGGGATTATAAGACGCAGCCGGATCGGACGACGACTGCGTTTGAACCAGTGCAGTGCCATACGTTTATTACGGAGTGTACGTTTGGTTTGCCGATTTACCGGTGGGCTTCGGAGGACTCTATTTTTACGGGGATTAATGAGTGGTGGCGGAAGAACCAGGGTCTGGGGCGGACGACGCTTTTGTTTGGCTGGTCGCTGGGGAAGGCGCAGCGGATCCTGGCGGGGCTGGACAGGAGTGTGGGGCCGATTATGGTGCATGGGGCGGTGGAGAGGCTGATCCCGGCTTATCGGGCTTCGGGGGTTGATTTGCCTGAGGTGGTGAGGGTGAATGATAATAATATTCGTGAGGTGCTGGGGCGGGCGGTGGTGGTAGCTCCGCCGTCGGCGGCGGGCAGTCCGTGGATTAAGAAGTTTGGGGATGCGGCAATGGGGTTTGTTTCGGGATGGATGCTGGTGAGGGGGGCGCGGCGGTGGCAGTCGCTGGATCGGGGATTTGCGCTGTCGGATCATGCGGACTGGCCGGGGTTGCTGGAGGCTATTAAGGCGACGGGGGCGGAAAACATTGGGGTGACGCATGGCAATATTGATACGCTGGTGCGTTTTCTTAATGAGACGACGTCGCTGAATGCGTTTCCGGTGCCGACGCGGTACCGGGGGGATGAGGGGGAGGATGCGGAGGGGGCGGAATTGGGTGGGGAGCATGATCCGGCGGATGGGGAGGAGCAGGGATCATGAGGCGGTTTGCGCGGCTTTTCCTGGAACTAGATGAGTCGAACCGGACGAATGATAAGGTGGCGGCTTTGCGGCGTTATTTTGAGGAGGCGGAGCCGGCGGATGCGGCATGGGCTATTTATTTTTTGACGGGGCGGAAGTTGCCGCGGGGGGTGAATTCGACGCAATTGCGGGCGTGGACAGCGGAGGTGGCGGGATTGCCGGACTGGTTGGTGGATGAGTCTTATTCCAGTGTGGGTGACCTGGCTGAGACGATTGCTTTGCTGGTGTCTGCTAGTGTGGAAGAGGGCGACTTTAATATGCCGCTGCATGAACTGGTGGAGTCTCACCTGGTGCCGTTGAAGGAGAAGCCGGAGGCGGAGCGGCGGCGGGAGGTGGTGGCAATGTGGGGGGCGATGGGGCGGGATATGGTGTTTGTGTATAACAAGCTGATTACGGGGTCATTTCGGGTGGGGGTATCGAGGACGCTGGTGATTCGGGCGCTGGCGCAGCATTTTAATGTGGGGCCGGCGGTGATGGCTCACAGGTTGATGGGGTCTTGGGAGCCGTCCGCGGAGGCGTTTGAGGCGCTGGCTCATGAGGGGTCGATGCTGGATAATCCGGCGCGGCCTTATCCGTTTTTTTTGGCGAGTTCGATGTCGGATGATTTTATGGTTACGGAGAAGGCGGAGGACTTTTTGGTGGAGTGGAAGTGGGACGGGATCAGGTGTCAGTTGATCAAGCGGCTGGGGCAGGTGGTTTTGTGGTCGCGGGGGGAGGATTTGCTGACGGATCGTTTTCCGGAGGTGCGGGATGGGGCGATGGAGTTGTTGGAGGATGGGACGGTGCTGGATGGGGAAATTTTAGTGTGGGTGGGTGATCGGCCGGCGCCGTTTCAGGATCTGCAGCCGAGGATTGGTCGGAAGACGGTTTCGAAGAAAATGCTGGCGGAGGCTCCGGCGATTTTTATGGCTTATGATGTGCTGGAGTCGGGGGGCGAGGATGTGAGGGAGCGGGAGCTGGAGGCGCGGCGGGGGTTGCTGGAGGATTTGGCGGAATCGTGGGATGGGGGGACGGCGGATGTTGATGGGGCGGGAGTTGGGGGGCGCGGGGTGCTGAAGGTGTCGCCGCTGGTGGTGGGCAAGACGTGGGAGGAGTTGTCGGAATTGCGTAATGAGGCGCGGGAGTTATGTACGGAGGGTTTTATCCTGAAGCGGCGGGGTTCGCCGTATCGGGCGGGGCGTGTGCGGGGTGACTGGTGGAAGTGGAAGGTGGATCCTTATACGATTGATGCGGTGCTGACGTATGCCCAGCCGGGTCATGGTCGGCGGGCGGGGTTGTTTACGGATTATACGTTTGGGGTTTGGAATGGTGGGGAGCTTATTACGATTGCGAAGGCTTATAGTGGGTTGAGTAATGCGGAAATTAATGAGGTGGATGCCTGGGTGAGGCAAAATACGCTGGAGAAGTTTGGGCCTGTGAGGCAGGTGAGGGGGGAGCATGTGTTTGAGCTGGCGTTTGAGGGGTTGCAGATTAGTAATCGAAACAAATCGGGGATTGCGGTGAGGTTTCCGCGGATTAGTCGGTGGAGGCGGGACAAGAGGCCGGAGGAGGCGGATACGCTGGATCGGGTTAGGGAGCTGTTGTCGGTGCATCGGGGGGAGGCTTGACGGGATTGGAATGTTGGGCCGGTTTGGAGCTGGGGGCTGTTGTGGTGGTCAGGCGGATTGGATGGTTTGAACGCGGAGCATTTTCTGGAGGGGGCGGAGTCCGTCGAGATACCAGGCGAGGGAGGGGCGTTGCATGGATCCGACTTCGCAGACACGGGTTATTCGGAGGGAATTAATGAGGCTTGGGACTGAGCGGCCGGGGTGAACGACGCCGAGGGTGCTGATGCGGGCGGTGAGTGGGCGCAGGACATTTATGACTTCGTCGAGGTCGTTGAAGAGATAAATATCTGCATAGCGGTTGACGGGGCCGAGGGTGAAGTAGCTGGCGGGCTTTACGGTGACGAGGAAGGGGTCGTTGTCGGTGGAAACGCGGCGGGCCTGTCCGCCGCAGGCGGCATCGAGCAGAACTTCGTCGCGGGAACGGGCCAGGGCGGCGGAGTCTTCGAGGGTGAGATGACGTCGGGGCAGACGGGTTTGCCAGTTTATCATGGCGTCGTGGAGGGCATCGACGAAGCGGTCGACATCCCGAGAGTCGGTGTCTTGCACGAAGATGGCGCGGGGTGAGAGGCAGCCTTGCTGATCGTAGATGGCGAAATCATAAGCGCATTGATCGGCGAGGAGTTCGACGGGGCTGTGGCGGAGTTCCTCTGCGGTGATGAGTGAAAGGCTGATGGTGGAACCGTGTCCGGCGAAGGGGGTGTTCCAGGGGGTGATCTGGCGGATATTTTCCACGGCGCGGTCTCCGCCGAAGGCGACTACGGCATCGGCTTTTTCGGTGATGGCGCAAAAGCGGGTGTAATCTTCGCGGAACCATTCGCATACGACGGCGACGTCGCTGCCGAGGGGGCTGAAGCGGGCGAGGGCCCGGGCCCATATACCGGGAAATACGCGGTCGGCTTCGGAGCAGCGGATTACGCTTGATGCGCCGAGGAGGGCTGCGTGGGTGATGGCTTCCCATCCGCTGACGAAGAGGTTTCCGGCGAGGTTGATGAAGACGACTTCGGGGTATCGGATGCGGGCGTTTCGCGGGGTTTGGGTGTCTTCGCGTTGCAGATTTTTCAGGCGGTCGTGATCGGTCCAGCGGTGGAGTGTGTTGTCGAAGGCTTCGAGCAGCATGGGGCGGGAGAAATCGGTGTGGCCGGCGGAGAGGATGGTGTCGGCGAGGGTTTCGGCATTGTCCAGAACCCAACGGGCGGCCTGGGCGATGGTACGGGGAGCCTGTTCCCGAATGGCGTCGGGTTCGTCGCTCACACGGGCTCGGAGCCTTTCCACAAGGGTGCTCACTTCCGGCTGGAAATGGTTGTGTGTGGAGGACGGCAAATTTAATGTTTCACCCATCACCATGGTCATATTGGGGCAGTGTCTCGCAGTCCAGCTAAATCCATTGATTCCAATTACCGCGGCGGATCAAATAAAATTGAAATTTGGACGTCTAATTTAGCATGTTTACAGGACTGATTGAGGAAGTTGGCCGTGTGCTGGAGGCGCGACATGATGAGGGGTCGCTGCAGGTTGTTATCGGCTGTGAGACAGTTCTGGAAGGTACGAAGGTGGGCGACAGTATTGCTGTGGATGGCTGCTGTTTGACGGTGACGGAGCTTGGGGAGAAATGCTTTTCGGCGCTGGCGACGATGGAGACTCTTTCTTTGACGACGCTGGGGGATTTTACGGTGGGACGGGGGGTTAACCTTGAGCGGAGCCTGACGCTGGCGGCTCGTCTGGGTGGGCATATCGTGCAGGGTCATGTGGATGGAACGGGGCAAGTGAGGGAGATTAATGCGGAGGGTGATTCTGAGCGCTGGGTGTTTTCGGTGCCAGTGGAGCTGCGGAAGTTCCTGGTTATGAAGGGATCGGTGGCGGTTAATGGGGTTAGTTTGACTGTTGCGGGGCTTGGGGCGGACTGGCTGGCGGTGGCGTTAATTCCGAAAACGCTGGAGCTGACGACGTTTGGCTCGATGAAGGTGGGTGATCGGGTGAATCTGGAGATGGATGTTATGGGGAAATACATTTTTCAGTATATGGAAGAGTTTCGGAAAGCGGGTGTTGGGTTGTGACATTTCCGAATGGAATGTGTGCCTGCCTACTAAGGCAGGATTGAGTGCATTAATTAATCCGGGACGTTATGAGCGCAAATATCGAAAAGGCCATCGCAGACTTTAAGGCCGGTAAAATGCTGATTCTCGTGGATGACGAGAAGCGGGAGAATGAAGGCGATCTGATTTTCGCTGCGACTGCGGTGACGCCGGAGAAAATCAATTTTCTGCTGACGCATGGACGGGGGCTGGTTTGTATTGCGGCTCCTCTGGAGCGGATGGAACAGCTTGGGCTTAAACCGCTGGCGCTTCATAATAAGAGCCGGTTCAGCACGAACTTTTATGATATGATCGATGCGATGGAAGGGACGACTACGGGCGTTTCTGTCTATGATCAGGCTCATACGATTTTGAAATTTACGCAGCCGGAAACTACGGGTGAGGATTTTGCCCGGCCGGGTCATGTGCACACGCTGGGAGCCCGGGAGGGCGGGGTGCTGGTGAGGGCGGGTCATACGGAGGGCGTGGTGGATATGGCGCGGCTGGCGGGTTTGCCGCCGTATGGGGTTTTGTGTGAGATTATGAACGAAGATGGCTCTATGGCGCGGTTGCCGGAGCTGGAAAAGTTTGCTGAGAAGCATGATCTGCAGATTATTTCGATTAAGGATCTGATTGAGTTTCGCCATCGTCATGAGAAGCTGGTTAAGCCGGTGGTTAGCGTGCAGATGGGTAATGATTATGGCATGTGGAATGTGACGTATTATGAGTCGTTTAATGGTGAGGGGCATGTTGCACTTACTATGGGCGATGTTGAGACTGCCAGTCAGAGTGAGGATGGGGTGCTGGTGCGGGTGCATTCCCAGTGTTTTACGGGAGATACCCTGGGGTCGTTCCGGTGTGATTGCGGGCCGCAGCTTCATAGTGCGATGCGTCAAATTTCTGAGGCGGGGGTGGGGGCTTTGCTTTATCTGCACCAGGAGGGCAGGGGCATTGGTTTGAAGAACAAGCTGCTGGCGTATAAGAAGCAGGAAGAGGGCATGGATACGGTGGAAGCCAATACGGCTCTGGGTTTTGATGCGGATTTGCGTGAGTATGGGATTGGGGCGCAGATTTTGTCGGATTTAAATCTGCACCGCATCCGTTTGATGACGAACAACCCGCGCAAGCTGGTGGGGATTGGCGCTTATAATCTGAAGGTGGTGGATCGTGTGCCGCTGGAGGTGGGGCGTCATGAGCATAATGAAGATTACCTGGACACCAAGAAGAACAAGCTGGGGCACTTGTTCAGCCACTGATTTCCGTTTTGGGGCTGGATTTACAGGGTGTGAGTTTCAGGATGTTTGGGAACACTGCCGGAGGCTATGTCGGGATCGGGAGATTCGGCGCGTTCGGTTTCGCTGAGCTTTTCAGCGTCTTCGCGTCCGGTTGCGCCGACGGGTGATTCTTCGCCGGTGATGAGACGGGCTCCGCGTTTTTTGGTGAGGTAGTTTACGGCCCAGCGGGTGAGCACGACGAGGCGGTTTTGGAATTCGACGAGGTATGCGATATGGACTACGGCCCAGAGCATCCAGGCGAACCAGCCGGCGAATTTGACTTTGCCGAATTCTGCGACGGCGCGATTTCTTCCTACTACGGCCAGGGAACCTTTGTTGAAGTATTTGAAGGGGACCTGCTCTTTGTTCCTGATATGGCGGGCGATGCTTTTGCCGGCATATTTTCCCTGCTGCATGGCGGCGGGGGCGACGCCGGGCAAGGGGGTGCCCTTTTCGTCACGGGCATTGGCGATGTCGCCGATGACATAAATATTTGGCCAGCCGGGGGGATTGAGCATGTCATTTACGATCACGCGGCCGGCGCGGTCGGTTTCGACGTTGCATTGTTCGGC
This sequence comes from uncultured Candidatus Sumerlaeota bacterium, assembly GCA_964444305.1. Taxonomy (GTDB): domain Bacteria; phylum Sumerlaeota; class Sumerlaeia; order Sumerlaeales; family Sumerlaeaceae; genus JAKFFN01. The sequence goes on along the minus strand of CAYUGQ010000109.1, from coordinate 332 downwards.
GAGAAGCTTTCCGAGGGGTGAGGCTTTGTTTCCGGCGGCCCAGAGGATGGTTCTGCAGGGGATGCGGATTTTGCCGTCCTCGCTGGTCAGTTCAACGTCGTGTTCGGTGACGTCGGTTACGCGCCATCCCAGCATGAGTTCGACGCCGAGCTCATTCAGAAATTTTGCGGCTTTGGCACTTTGCTCTTCGCTAAATCCGGTGAGGACTCGATTTTCGTTTTCAACGAGGATTACGCGGGCCTGGGTGATGTCGACCCGGCGGAATTCTCCGCGCATGGTGGAGTGGGCCAGATCGCCGATGGTGCCAGCCAGTTCGACTCCGGTTGGGCCGC
>CAYUGQ010000108.1:0-8879 GCA_964444305.1 uncultured Candidatus Sumerlaeota bacterium | reverse complement strand
AACGGAGACACGACCCTGAACGCCGATCTGAACGCGGGACGTCACGCGAGCGTTATAGCGGCCGATTCGATCAATCAAAACGCGAGTATCACGACCGGCGGAACGCTTGATGTTGAGGCGGTCGGAAATTCCATTGTCATGGCTGCTGGAGTCTCTTCAACGTCTGGCGGCGATATCCGTTATCGCGCCCATCAAGACGTGAGCCTCGGCAGGTTGGAGGCGGACCAGCGGAACGTAATGGTTCAAGCGGTAACCGGGAGCATCGCGGACGCAAATGGTGCGGCCTCAAATATCACGGCGGCTGGAGCGGTTTTGAACGCCTCAAACTCGGTGGGGAGTGCAGCCCTGCCAATCGATGTCGACGTTGATATCCTTACAGGACGCGCGGGCAGCGAAGGCATTCATATTCATGAAGTGAATTCGGTAACTGTCGATGACGTTGCGGTTTCTGTGAATCGAGTCTCGATGGCTAGCGTTATCGCGCAAAACTCCGCCATACAGAGTGATCTCGCCACTACCGGGAGCGGTGATATTAACCTAACCGCTGCGGATAACATCGTTTTGAACGACGGAACGGGTGGCAGCTTGAGAGCCTCTCTTACTACCAGCGGCACGGCTACAATTGTCGCGGGAGAGGAGCTCGTTGTGAACACCGATGTTCAGGTCGGCCAACTTACATTAGACGGCGACCGCATCGTTTTGGCGAGGGAGGGGGGCGATAGTAAGATCACGCTCGAGGCCACCGGAGGGGATCTGCGTCTGAACGATGAGAAGGACCGTCCGGCAGCGGAGCGCAATCGATTGGCGACGATTTACCGGAAAACTCCCGGAGATGTGGAGCTAAAGGCGTCGGGAGACGTTCTAATGGGGCAACACGAACGGCTGGTTGTTGCCGGGGGCTTGCGGGACAGTGCCGGCAATTGGGTTGACCCGGCGGAAGCGGATTTAACGAAGAATAGATACTCCATCGGTGGCGGAGACTTGCTAATCGACGCGGGGGATCTGGTGCGGGTCAGCGATACCAATGCCAGTGGAACTCTTACGGTTAAGGCCAACCGGATCGAAATCTATGGACGCGCGCCGTTGGAGATCCGGCCTGGCGTGATGGATACCGGCGTCGACTTCACTGCCTACCACATCTCTTTTGTGGATAGGAACAATCAGCGGATCGACGGAAGCAATATCTCGATGGCGGCAGGGACATCCGGGGATGTGCTTTTCGCCACTCGCGATGCCAATCCCAATATTCCGACCGAGAATTTCTTGATCCGCGTCGTTGATCCAACCCGATTGCTGGAAGGCAATTTCCACCTGGTGCCGGCGGCATTCTATACAGATGTCCCCGTTTTCGGTACCGCTCAGCTCGCGAATATGGACCGGTTCCTTCGTACCAATCCCGCCGAGGAACTGGCTGGCGCTTACGAAAACGTTCAGGTGGAAGTCGACGCGGAGGAAGAAGCTGATGCGGCGGTTCTCGACGCGTTGTTGGATTTGGGTATCTATGCTCGTCTTGCCACTCCCGAAGAAGAGCAAGAAGGCTTGCGCCGCCGGGCCGTTTACATCGATACCTTGAAGACAAATAATCCGGAGCGGCAGGATTATCTGGTTGCTGAGCGTCGCATTTCGATGGATCGAGCGAACGCGGCGCTGGCCAGCTATCGCACCTTGGTTCCAGAGGATGAGGATGCCAACGATGCCTTCGATAAAATCTACAATGCTTGGGGGAATTCCTTCAGCCGCTTCACGCAACAAGCGGGGAACGACGGAAGTCCGGAAGCCTACATCGCTTTCCTCCAAGGGTCGAACAACGACGAAGATCGTCTGGCTTGGAAGTATTGGACGGATTTCAGCAATCTCCTGCGGCAGATTGAATATCTTGGCCTCACGGAAAAGGAGATGGAGATTTCCAAGGATCTTCTTTGGGACCGAATTGGTGGTATCGTTGGTGCCGATCAGACATGGGTTACCGGGGTGATTGAATTGGCCGGGCCGGCGGATAGCACTATCGCCAAACCCTGGCCTTATCTGACCCCGAAAGAGGTGCAGTGGGCACCACCCGCGCCAGCGATTCCGCCTGCGAAGAAGTCACGGTGGCTCACGCCCGTCAGCGCGTCTGTATCACCCGCCAAGACGGAATCACGGAATCTCGGCGCTCTGTCAAAATCGAGCGATCAAGCGGAGCTTGGCTTCGATAATCGGCTGTAGACGAATCGAGATGAACGCATTTACCCACGAATTAATCGAACCTGTATCTCTGGATGATCCCTGCGGGGAAGACATTTCTGATTCCGGTGAGATTTACGCGCTGGAGGTTCTCCTGCAGGGTAAGGAGGAGACCCAGTTCGAGGCGGGCGAGGAACCGGATTGGCGAGAGGTTCTAAGTCAATGCGAAGCAATATTGAAGCGGTCGAAGCATCTCCAGGTAGTCGTTACCTATAGTGTGGCGCTGCTTAAGACGAAGGGGTTGGCGGGCTTTCGCGAGGGACTACAGTTGACGGGAAACATGCTTTCCCGTTACTGGGAACCTATTTTCCCGCGTCTTGATCCCGACGATGGGAATGATCCGACGGAGCGTTGCAACCTTCTCGGCGCCTTGTCCGCTCCAGTTGGACAACTGGGCGACCCGTTTAAGGTGATAAAACGTCTTCGCGACTTTCCCCTTTCGAATTCGCGTCAGTTGGGGAGCCATAGCTTCCATATGTGGAGTTCGGCACGCAATGCGGGTGAGGGGGAGTTCGGTCAGATCGATGCGTCGTTCAAGGACACGCCGGAGGATCACCTAAGGTCAATAATAAATGAAATCCGGGCGATCGCGGAGGCCGTACGGTTCATTGAAGCGACCTTTGCCGGGGAGGCCGGAGCTTCCGCTTCCCCGAATCTCGATGGATTGACCAAGCTGTTGGGTGAGATGGAAGCCTGCGTCGGGACATATTTGTCGACAGAAGGAGAGACTACGACGCAGGAGACAGCTCTTGTAGAGAGCACCTCCGTGGGCGGGGCTGTTCCTGATCCACGGCCGCGGGCGGTGTTGTCGGCACCCGGTTCCATTTCCTCGCGTGCCGATGTGCGGCAATGTCTCGAAATGATTTGCCAGTATTATCAGCGTGAGGAACCCGCCAGTCCCGTCCCATGGTTGCTTAAACGCGCGTTGCGACTCCTGGAGAAGGATTTTCTCGAGATCATCGAGGATTTTACGCCCGACTCCCTTGATAAGGTTCGAGAGATCGTAGGACGACAACAGGAGGAGGAGTGACACCTGCTTTTTACCTGCATAAACATTCAATATAGAAATACAAAATGGCTAATAACAGCAGTCAAAAGTTCATCCAGCGCAATCGGGCTCCCCGAGTGCAGATTGAATACGATCTAGAAGTTTACGGAGCTCAAAAGAAAGTTGAATTACCGTTCGTTATGGGCGTGATGGCCGATCTTTCCGGAAAGCCGGCCGACCCTTTGGCTCCGGTAAGTGATCGGGAGTTTCTGGAAATCGATGTCGACAACTTTGACCAGAGAATGAAGGCGGCAAAACCCCGGGTTGCGATCAATGTCCCGAATACATTGACCGGAGACGGAAATATGGCGGTCGAGCTGACCTTTGAAAGCATGGACGATTTTTCTCCCGCGGCCATCGCTCGTAAAGTAGAACCGCTTCGCCAGCTGCTCGATACGCGCATTCAATTATCCAATCTTTTGACTTATATGGACGGCAAGGATGGTGCCGAGGCTTTGGTTGGCCGACTGCTGAACGATCCAGCATTGCTCCAGTCGCTCGCTTCCGCCCCGAAAGATGGCGAATCAACAGGAGGACAATCCGATGAGTGATCTCCAACAGCAGGATGCAGTCAAGTTGCAGGGAGAGTCTCTGGAACTTAATGACTTCGAGGCGTTGCTGACGCAAGAGTTCAAGCCGAAATCAGATTCGAGCCAGCGTGCGGTTAAAAGCGCGGTTCGCACTTTGGCGGAACAAGCTTTGGCACAAACGGCTCTGGTGGGAGACGATGTCTTGCGTACGATCGAAAGCATCATCGCAGAAATCGATAAAAAGCTTTCCGAGCAAATTAACCTCATACTGCATCACCAAGACGTTCAGCAGTTGGAGGGCACGTGGCGGGGATTGCATTTTCTTGTGAACAACACGGAGACGGATCAGATGCTGAAGATCCGTGTGCTGAACGTCAGCAAATCCGATCTTGGGAAGACACTCAAGAAGTTTAAAGGAACCGCGTGGGATCAAAGCCCGATTTTTCGTAAGACTTATGAAAACGAATTCGGTATGCCGGGCGGCGAACCCTATGGCTGCCTGATCGGAGACTTTGCGTTCGACCATTCTCCCGCCGATGTCGAGATGCTTAAGGGCATCGCTCAAGTCGCTGCGGCCGCACATGCACCGTTCTTCGCCTCAGCCGCGCCGACGCTGATGAATATGGACACTTGGCAGGAGCTCGGGAGGCCCAGGGATTTAAGCAAGATCTTCCAAACCGCGGATTATGCGGGATGGAGGTCATTTCGCGAAACGGAAGATGCCCGTTATATCGGTTTGACCATGCCTCGTTTTCTTTCGCGTCTGCCCTATGGCGCGAAGACCGAGCCCGTGGAGGAGTTTGCTTTCGAAGAGGAGACCGCGGGGGCGGATCACTCCAAATACACTTGGTCGAACGCAGCGTATGCCATGGGGGTGAACATCAATCGTTCCTTCAAAGAATACGGGTGGTGCAGCTGCATCCGCGGGACGGAAAATGGCGGAATGGTATCCGGGCTTCCGCTCCATACGTTCCCGACAGATGATGGAGGAGTTGATGCGAAATGTCCTACGGAGGTCGCAATCACGGACCGGCGGGAAAAGGAACTTTGCGACTTGGGTTTGATTCCCTTGAGCCATTACAAAAACACGGACTTCAGCGTATTTATGAGCGCGCAGTCGTTGCAAAAGCCGGCGGTATATGCCGATCCGGACGCAACAGCCAATGCACAATTGTCGGCGCGTCTTCAATATCTCTTCTCGACCTGCCGATTCGCTCATTATTTGAAGTGCATGGTTCGCGATAAGATTGGCACATTCAAGGAACGAGGCGACATGCAGGACTTTTTGCAAAGCTGGATCACTCAATATGTCACAACCGATTCCAAGGCTTCCGACGACGTGAAAGCTCGATACCCTCTGGCATCAGCTGAAGTTATTGTGGAAGAGGTTGACGGGAATCCGGGTTACTACACCTCGAAGTTCTTCCTTCGGCCTCACTACCAGCTCGAAGGGCTTACGGTTTCGCTACGCCTCGTTTCGAAACTTCCTTCTGTAAAGACTGGAGGCTGAATTTTTGCGGTTGCCGCGGGTTCGCCGCGGCAGCTGCGTCTGACCCAAATAATACTGCTAAGAATAAGGAAAAAAGATGGCATTCGATTGCTTCCTCAAGATCGCCACGATTGACGGCGAGTCGACGGACGAAAAACATGTGAATTGGATCGAAGTTCAATCCTTTCACCACGGAGTGAGTCAGCCTACCAGCGGCGCAGCCAGCGATGCAGGGAACCGTAATTCGGGGCGCGTGGATCATGATAACTTTACCGTGGTGAAGACACTGGATAAAGCATCTCCAAAACTCGCTCTTGCCTGCTGCAAGGGCGAGCATATCAAGGAGGTTATTGTCGAACTGTGTCGTGCCGGCGGCGACAAGCAGAAGTACATGGAGTATAAGCTTGAAGATGTGACCGTACAATCTGTCTCGCCGATGGCCAGTAAAAATGGGGATACGTCTGTGCCGTTGGAGACACTGACTTTTGCTTACGGAAAAATCACTTGGACTTATACCGAGACCGATCACAAGACCGGAAAAGCGAAAGGCAACGTCTCTTCGAATTGGGATCTCTCTGCAAACAAAGGCGGTTGATCAGGGTATCCGCTTTCTGACCCATGTCTTGCACCGCTGCTGAAACCTCCCTCCGCGAAGGCCGCCTGGAAGAGTCGCTACAACTCCTCCAGGCGGCTGTTCGGGCACGCCCGGCCGAAAAGCCCCTACGGCTTTTTCTGTTCCAGTTACTGTGCGTAATGGGGCGATGGCAGCGGGCGGCTGTTCAGCTGCAGGTCATCCGGGATCTTGATGGAGGGTCGAGTGCATTCGAGACGGTTTTTAGGCGGCTGGTCTCCTGTGAAGTGGAGAGAGCGGAGGTGTTCGGCGGTAAGAGAACGCCTTTGATTTTCGGCGAACCGCCGGAATGGATGGGTTTGCTTGTTCAAGCAAACGCGGAACGCGCCGCGGGCCGGCAGGAAACCGCGGCGGCTATTTTGGGGGAAGCGCTGGAGCAGGCTCCGGCGGTGGCGGGGCATATCGACGACGAGGAGTTTGCATGGATTGCCGATGGCGATTCGCGTCTCGGGCCTGTTTGCGAAGCGATTATCGAAGGGACTTATTATTGGGTGCCGATGACCCGATTGAAGGAGGTGGTGATCGAAAAGCCGAGGGATCTGCGGGACTCGGTCTGGGTGCCTGCGCATTTGACTTTCACCCATGAGGGAGCGCTCCCGGCACATCTTCCCGCGCGGTACTTTCACTCGGAAGACTCGCTTCATTCCGACTTACTGCTTGCCCGTGCTACGGAATGGCGGGAGGAGGGCGACTATTTTATTGGAAGCGGTCAGCGGCAGTTTGTTACCGACCGCGCAACGTATCCCATTCTCGAGGTGAGAAAGATTGTTCTGAACCATGCCTGAATTAACCTCAATGGAGAAGATTCAGCCCTGTCTTCTCGACCGGTTGACGGACGACCGGCCTGGCGAAAAACAGGAAAGCCGGACGCAGCGCGTCGTGACGCTGCAGCGATTTCGCGATGGTGTACTTCGCGATTTGCACTGGCTGCTTAATACGGGACGTTTCGATGCGGCGGTGGATTTGAACGGTTGGACCCATGTGCGGCGCTCGGTTCTGAACTATGGGATGCGCGATATGGTCGGGGTGGCGGGGGATTCACTCGATCCCAGAGCGGTCGAGCGGGAGATTCATGAAGCGATTCTCCAATTCGAACCGCGGATTCTGCGCAAGACACTGACTGTTAAAGTTCTTGCGGACAAGTCGGGTGAACCGGGCAGCAGCTTGCGACTGAATTTCGAAATCGGAGGGCAACTCTGGGCGAATCCGCAGCCGGAGAGCTTCTTTGCGCGAACGGAGATCGACTTGGAAACCGGGGAATGCGTTTTGCGAAATTGATTTCACCCAATGAATCACGCATTCCTCAAGCTTTACAATGATGAGCTTCAGTACATCCGGGAGCTATCGGGGGAGTTTGCCCGAGATTATGAGAAAATAGCCGGACGTCTCGGCCTGGATCCCGACGGGAACGGCCCTTGTCCGGACCCGTTCGTCGAGCGTTTACTTGAGGGTTTCGCCTTTCTTACCGCACGGGTGCAGTTGAAGTTCCATTCGGAATTTCCCCGTTTCACGGAAGGCCTTCTGGGTGCGGTTTATCCAGAATATCTTTCTCCCACGCCTTCGGTGGCTATCGTTCGTTTCGAGCCGGATTTAGCTGAGGCGGGATTGGCCGAAGGGTTTGTCGTTCCACGGGGCACGGCCTTGCGCAGTCAGCTCGGGCGCGGTGATCGGACCGCCTGCGAGTACCGCACGGCTCATCAGGTAACGCTTTGGCCCCTTGAGGTGACGGCGGCGCAGTATTATGATTCCCGCAACATCGCGAACTTGGATATTGGTAAAAGTTCGCGGTCTGTGGCGGCGATCCAGATCCGCCTGCGCGCGACAGCGGGTTTGCAGATTGCGGACGTGCAGGCCGATTCGCTGGAGTTTCATTTACGGGGTTCCGGGGCTCTCCCCATGTGGGTTTACGAGCAGTTATTCAGCGCCACCATTCAGATTCGGGTGCGGGAGGTTCAAAGGAGTGGATCGGAGAGGAGAGAGTTTGCACTTCCGGATGAGGCGCTTGAACAAAGCGGCTTTTCTAACGAAGAAGGGTTGCTGCCTTCCGAGCCGCGAACATTCGAAGGATATCGTTATCTGCGAGAGTACTTCGCCCTGCCGCAACGGTTTCTTTTCTTCCGGCTGAACGGATTACAACAGGCGTTTTCTTCATGCAAGGGTAACGAGATCGATCTCATCTTTCTTTTCAACAATCGTAACCAGGCGTTGATGGATCGCGTGGACGCCGGGACTTTCGCCCTTTTTTGCAGTCCCGCGGTGAATCTTTTTCCTAAACGCTGTGACCGAATCCAAGTATCGGGTGAGCAACACGAGTATCACCTGATACCTGACAAAACGCGCTCGCTGGATTACGAGGTCTTCTCGGTGCAGGAAGTGAAGGGGCTTGGAACGCGTTCCAACGAAGAAGTCGAATTCCGGCCGCTTTTTCGATTGCGGCAGAACGATGGTGCTCCCAGTGCGCATTATACCTGTCATCGGGAAGAGCGAACTTTGACCGCCCGGGAAAAGAAGTTCGGCAAAAAATCGAGTTATACCGGTTCCGAAGTTTACCTCACTCTTGTTGATGCTTTCGGGCAGGAGCATGAGTCGGACGTCCAGCAGATTGCGACGGTTGCCCTTTGTACCAACCGCCACTTGCCCATTACGATGTCCGTTGGTACCGGGCGGACTGATTTTAGCGTGGAGTCAGGTGGGCCCATTCTTTCGGTTCGTTGCGTCGGGACACCCACGGAGCCGCGCCCGTCATTCTCGCATGGCGACTTTACCTGGCGTGCGATCAGCCACTTCTCCTTGAACTACCTCTCGCTGATCGATAGCGATAGCGAGCAAGGTGCCGCTGCGTTGCGGCAGTTGCTCGGACTTTATGGAGAAATGGGAGATTCGGGAATCCGCAAGCAGATCGAGGGGTTGCTCTCGGTTAAGGCTGTTCCGGTGGTGCGGCGGATGCCTCGCCCCGGT
>CAYUGQ010000107.1:0-9146 GCA_964444305.1 uncultured Candidatus Sumerlaeota bacterium | reverse complement strand
GGGATGTTTTTTTCGCGTGCTTTGGTGATAATGTGATGGAGGAGATCTGGGGTTAGGAGGCCTTTGCCATAATCGCTGATGACGATAGCATTGGTATTATCAATGAGCTGTTCTGCGCTGGTGAGGAGACGGGCGATATCTTCGGAGCGTGCTGGCCAGGGTTGTTCGGAATCGAGGCGGACGATCTGCTGGCCCTGGGAAACGATGCGGGTTTTGACGGTGGTGCGAAAGTGGGGCGTTTGCTGGATGGCCGTGGCATCGACGCGGCTGTGGGTCAGGAGGTTTTTAAGGCGGCTGCCGGGTTGGTCGTTGCCGGTGGCGCCGATACAGTGGATGTTTGCGCCGGCGGCTGCGAGGTTTCGGGCTACGTTTGCAGCTCCACCGGCGAAAAAGGTTTCTTCTTCCATAAGGACGACGGGAACGGGAGCCTCTGGGCTGGTGCGGTCGGTGCGGCCTGTTATATAATGATCGAGCATGAGATCGCCGATGACCAGGATGTTGATCTGGCTGAAATTGGCGATGGCATTTAGAAATTTGGTTTTCATGTTAACAAGTATGGAACCTAATTAGATTGGCATTGTCCAAGGGAAAAAAGGGATTTTGTCAACTTCAGCACCTTGCTCCGTCTGGGTAGGGAGGGTCGAGCGTGCTTTTTTTATGCAGTAATGCATTTTTCCTCTTGCTTTGCGGATTCGGCGTCTATGTTATCGCCCCAGATTCGATGATGAATCGGATCTAACATGAGGAAAGGAGAAGTTGTAATGGCAACTTTTTCGTTAAAGGTAACGCTTGCTGCTGCTGCCGTTGCTGTTTCCGCTGTTCCAGCCATGGCTGGCGGCGAAATCGCAGCTCCGCCAATGATGCCCCCCCCAGCGCCTTATTATGCGCCGGCTCCGGCACCTGTGGCGGCTGCGCCGTATAATGGACAGTCCGTTGGTAATAGCCTGCTGGACATCGTTCTGTATTACGTCCCGAACCGTGTTCTGGACGCTGTGGACGTCTTCCGTCTCAACGCTGGTATTGGTTGTGGTTTCGGATTCAACGTTCGCGCCACCGAGTTGGCTGCTATTGGCTATGGCCAGTACTCCACGACTCGTTTCGGCATGAAGGGGCGCGTAATGCCCGTTTATGACGAGAAAATCGACGAAGCCGGTATCGGTTTCCTCGGTTATGTGAATGGCTGCCTGCAGCGCGATCCAAGCGAAGTTGGTGCAGACCTTCACCTGGGCGTCATCGGCGTTCAGGCTGCAGTTTCTCTCGTAGAAGCTGTGGATTTCGTCGCGGGCTTCGCCCTGATCGACCTTCAGTCGGACGATCTCGGCCCGAATCCCTGGGACTAAGCGGTATCTCGCGTAGCTGAAAAGCGACGCGCCGCTTTCCGGAAAACGGCACGTTAACGATTAGCGGATATCCCCTCGCGGGGGTATCCGCTTTTCCTTTTTTGTAGTATGGTTATCTGAGCAAAAAAAGGGACACACTCTGATGAGGTGTCCCTGATTTTTTTTGGGTGGGCTTGGATGCCCGGGGTTATTTTAGAAAGACTTTATCGGCGGCGATGGTGAGGTTGCCGGATTCGTCTTTCTCTACTTTGCCGGTGACTACGACGGTGCTGAGATTATCTATGCTGTTGACGCCCTGAAGGTTGCCTTCCAGGAGATTTCCTTCGGGGCCGATGAGCTTTACCGTGGCTTTGTTGGCAGCCAGCCGGGCTGGGGCGACGCAACAGTAGTCCCATGGTGTGGGGCAAAGATCTTCCATGCCGTCTTCGCCGCAGGGGGGAATGCTGCCGTCGACGATGGTAAAGGCGGCGCGGCCTTCGACGAAGTCCTGGAGGCGGCCTTCAACGATTACGTCCTGACCGTCTTGTGTGGATTCCCTGGCCATGGTAACTCCGATCTGGTTTGCGGGAGGGTTACCTTTTACGACTAAGGGTTCCAACTCGGGTGAGGGTGGGGCTTTGGCAACACTGCGGGTTGCGGTGTCGGCATCGGCTTGATCGCCGGTTCCTCCGCCACATCCTGTCAGGGCCAGCATGGCTGCGAGAGCAAATACTCCCATGATGTTTGATGCACGTGTCATCTTGTGTTTCCTTTCTTCTAATCAGGTTTTATCGTAATTGATCGATCAGCGGTCTGCGAGCGAAACGCAGTGCTGGGATTAATGTGCCAACGAGGGCGAGGGTTAGCCCGGCGGCCATGCCTGCGGCGAGGACGTCGGGGGTGATGTTGAGTTTTACGGCACCCATGGTGAAGCGCACGGCGGAATCATGGAGGAGATAATGGGCGAGGATGAGGCCGAGGAGGGTGCCGGTGCCGGCCTGAAGGAGGCTTTCCTGCAGGAGGGCTACTGTGACGGCGATTTTTCCGAAGCCGAGGGTTTCGAGGCAGGCGAGCTCTTTTGTGCGGGACGCGATGGCGGCCATCATTACATTGAGTCCGCCGAACAGGCCACTGACGACGATGAGGCCGGCCATCACCCAGCCCATGATCTGAACGGGGCGAAAGAAGTTGGCGAGGCCTTCATAATAGACTGTTTCGCGGACGGCGGCGAGTTCGAGATCGAGGCGTTGTTTGGTGAAGAAATCGACGTCTGAGAAGCCTTTGTCTGTTTTCAGGCGGATTACGGCGCTGCTGTAGGTGGTGCGCTTGGTTTGAATCAGGAGTTCATCAATGGGAGCCCACATTTCTGCGTCGAAGGCGGTGCCGGGAGCGGTAAATTTTCCGCTGATGGTCCACTGCTGATTTTCGAAGGTTACGGTTTTTCCGATATCGAGATCTTCGGCGGGGACGTTGAGACGGGTGGGCGCGAGGGCTCCGACTATTATTTCTCCGGGGCCCGGGGCTTTGCCTTCGGTGATGGTAACCTGGGGGTGTACGAGGAAGGCGGTATCTGTTATGCCTCTTACGAGGATTTTATGGGTATCATCGAGAACCTCGCGGCCTGGTATTGCGATGATGGCGGAGTGCATGATTTCGGGGGAGATCAGTGGTCTATCGTGAAGGGTGGCTATGGAGTCTATGGCGGCTACGGCGATGGAGGGCACTGCCGGACTGATTTCTGACTGTTCGACGAAGTCTTCGGAGCCGAGGCCGACGATCATGACGTTGAGGGGTTCGCCGGTGCTGCGCATGGTGGCGGCCATGCTTTGGACGAAGGCGCCCATGAGGATTACGAGGAATACGACTGCGCCAACGCCGGCGGCCATTAGTATGCTGCGTACAGGGTTGCGGCCGGCGTTACGGGCGGCGTAGTCGAAGGGAAGTAAGCGCATGATCAGACCTTCCTCAGGGAATCGACGATGGGGGCAAAGGATGCCTGGGCGGCGGGGAGCAGTCCGGCGAGGAATCCTGTTATGGCACTGGCGGCGAGTCCGGCGAGGATGACTATGGGTGACAGGAGGAAGCTGATCTGGACGCCTTCTGCACCGAGGCCGAGATTACCATATTGGAGGACGACGGCGGCCAGGCCGGTGCCGAGTATTCCGCCGAGAAGGGAAAGGAGGAGACTTTCGGCCATGACGAGGAAGAGAAGCTGATGACTGCGGAAGCCGAGGGTCTGCAGGACGGCGTGTTCGCGGACTCGATCCTGTACCATTACATAGATGGTGTTGGCGGTGAGGGCGAGGACGACGAGGACGCAGAGGAGACCGAGATAGCGGGTGAACTTTATTAGATTGAGGAGATCTCCGGTAGCGGCGGCGATGTGGGCTTTGTGGCTTTTGGTGTCGGTGGGAAGCTCGTCGGCGCGAAAGAGATCGTCTATCTGTTTGGCAACAACCGGGGCGTCGTCGGCAGATTTGAGGGCGACTTCGAACTGGGTTACGCGTCCGAGGCTGTCGACGCCGGGGGCGCGCTGGAGGAACTCGAGGCGAGAATAAGCGAGATTGTCTTCGCCGGGGAGGTCTGAGGAAAATATGCCGCTGACGCGGACGTCGACGTTGCCAACTTTGAAGCGGCTGCCGGGTTTGAGATTACGGCGGGCGGCGAGGCGTTTGCCGACGAGGGCACCGTCTGAGTGGGTGTTGAAGTCGGCGGCGGAGCCGTCAATGATTTCGAGGGGGCGGCGACCGTCGGTGAGGGCGTCTTCGGGAATGCCTTTGAAGGTGATACTGTCGATGCTGGCGCGGCAGTTGTTGACGAATATCTTAACGGGAAGCACGCTGGCGACTTCTGGCATTTTCTCAATCTGGGCGGCGTAGCGTTGCGGGAGGCTGCTGGTGGCGGGGCAAAAGCGTCCACGCTGATAGACAACGAGCATGTTTTGCGTGGCGGAGCTTTCGGTGGCCTGAGTGACTCCGTTTTGGAGGCCTTCGATGAAGGTGAAGAGGAACATGGCGGCGGCGATGCCGAGGATGGTGAGGAGGCTGCGGGCTTTATTTCGCATAATGCCGCGCCAGGCATAGTGGAGTAATTTGGCGATCATATTGCGACCTCGCGGTTGGATTCGGTATTTGGAGTGACGGCTTTTATAGCGGATACGGGATCGATGGTTGAGTGATTTGAGGGGGTGTCTACGATGATTCCCTTATCGAGATGGATGGTTTTTTCGGCTACGGCGGCGGCGCTGGGATCGTGGGTGACCATGACGAGGGTTTTGCCGAGTTCTTCGTTGAGACGCTTGAGGAGCTTTAAGGTTGATGCGGCGCTTTCGCGGTCGAGATCGCCGGTGGGCTCGTCTGCGACGATTATTTTGGGATTGGTTACCAGGGCGCGGGCGATGGCTACGCGCTGTTCCTGTCCACCGCTTAGCTGGCGGGGGTAATGGTCGTAACGATCGAGGAGGCCGACCGCTTCGAGGGCGGTGTTTACGCGCTGCTGTCGCTCTTTGCGGGAGAGGTTGTGCAGCATGAGGGGGAGCTCGACGTTTTCGTATGCGGTGAGAACAGGGACGAGGTGATAAAGCTGGAAGATGTAGCCCACATTCTGGGAACGCCAGCGGGCGAGCTTGCCACGGGAGAGGCGGGTAATGTCTGTGCCGTCTATGCGTACTTCGCCGCGGGTGGCTTGATCTATGCCCGCGATGAGATTGAGCAGGGTGGTCTTGCCGCTGCCGGAGGGTCCCATCAGGGCGAAGAATTCGCCTTCTTTTACGCGGAGGTTCAGGCCGGAAAGTGGCATGATTTCCTGGGTGCCTTTCTTATAGGCTTTGGTTACGTTGTAGAGTTCAATCAACGCCATTTTCGATGACTCCTTTAATTTTTACGGACCGTCCGCTCTGAAGGTCTTTTGGGCTGATAATGATTTTGTCGGATATGCGAAGGCCCTGGCCGACGAGGACCATGTCTCCCGCGTCAGCGAGCTGACCGAGGATCTTTTCCTGCGTGGTGTTGTCGGGGCTCACGACCATGACGCGCCGGCTGGTGCCTGCGACGCGCAGTGCGCTGGTGGGAATCATGAGAACTGATGAAGCGTCCTGATGAGACTGGGTGGCAGGTGTGGAGAGGGTGGTTTGGGCAGCTTGAGTTTTCTGTGGGTCTGTGTCTCCGGGGCTCGAAGTTTCGAAGGCCGGGGGTGGCTTGGGTGCGACGGGTTGTTCGGCGAAGAATTCAACGCGGGCGATCATTTCCGGGCGCAGGGCTTCGTCGGGATCGTATACGCGAACTTTCACGGGGAGGATGTTTTTCTGGAGGTCGAACTCGGGTACAATGTTGACCAGCTCGCCACGGAAGCGACGGTTGGGAAGGGCTTCGACGCGAATTTCTGCGGGGAGGCCGGGGCGGACCTTGGCGGCTTCGGCGAGGGGGACGTCTACGCGAACCTGAAGCATGTCGGGTTTGTACATCTGGGCGACGGTCATCCCTGGTTCCATATCCGGTGAGAGCATGGTGCCGGGAGCGGCGGTGAGCCGCATGATGGTGCCGTCTGTGGGGGCTTTGATTACGGATCGCTCTAGCTGAAGGCGGGCTTCGTCGAGGGCGACTTTGGCGGCTTCGAGTTCGGCGGCGGCGGTTTCGACGGCTTCGCGGTCTTCAATGCGCAGTCGAAGGCGTTCTTCGGCGGCCTGCAGGGTGGCACTGTTCAGGGCGACCTCTGCCTGGGTTTCGAGGAGATCGTGCCTGGTTACGCTGAGTTCGGTTTCTTTGCGAGTGGTTTCCAGGGAGGCTTCGTAACCGCTGCGGGTGAGGGTGGTGCCGATCTCGGCTTCGAGGTTAGCAAGCTGGATGAGATCGCGCTGGCGGCGGGCCTGGGCGTCAAGCTGGCCGCTTTTGGCGTGTGCCGTGCGGACTGATTCGATGAGATCTGTGGGGGATTCCCAGCGTTCGCGGGCAGCTTTGTAGCGGGCTTCTTTAAGCCGGAGGGCGCTTTCGTGGGCTCGAACGGCGAGGAGCTGATCTTCGTTGATGAGTCGGGCGACTATGGTTCCGGATGTAACCGATTGGCCTTCGATTATTTCGAGCTGCTGAATTGTGCCTGACCGCAGGGCGGAGATCATGATGGGATAGGGTGAGGGTTCGATCCAGCCGGGGGCTTGAAACAGGGTTTGGCCACGGCCGGGAGAGGGTGGATTTTCGGCAGATTCGTTTGTCTGGACGGGAGCGGACGCTGCGATGGAGGGCGAAGCGCCTGGCTGTTCGGCTTCGTCCGGGGTCGGGATTGATGACAACTGCTGGGCCTGGGCGGAGAGTAAATGATCAGGGGCGGGCACGGGCATGGTGACGTAGACGTCGACGACGGGAACGAAGGCGCTGCGAAAGGAATAGGCAGCGATCGCGCCGAATCCGGCGAGAAGCAAAACGGGTAGCAGATACCGGCTGAAAATGCGGCGCGGGGGGGCTACTAGTTTTTTGTCTGGTGGGCTATGTACCACGCCGGAACTATTGCTGAAGCGGGTGATATCGATATTGGAATTCATTGCTCTTTCTCGTTATCCGATGATCAGTGATGGAGGATCGGTTCGTTTGTGTCGAACCCTGACATGGACGGAAGGCGAAATATCGCCTGGGGAGATAAGCGATCCGGCCGCTTTGCGGGCATGCGGATGCTTACGAGAGCAATGGGATCAGATAATAAAGACGCAGTTCTCCCGGTGCAGATGGAGATCATCTTTTCCGGGAATGAGGTCTGACACTGGCGCCAGGGCATGGAGCGGTCCGGCGGAGGTGACCTCCAGGGACAGGGGCAGAATTGCTATGAGAGTTTCGGCAATTTCTACCGTCTGAATGCGTTCAGCGCTCTTCAGTTGAGAAAGTTCTGAAGAGATAGAGAAGCAGAAATTGGACGTGTCCGTGGTGTTATCGCTTTGGTCAGCAGGGGCACTTGTGCTGCCAGAACAAATTGAGAGGCTTTTGCCGGGATGCCCACAGCAGCATGAAGGCGCTGCTTCTTCCGATAATGGGCACTGGCAGGAATCTGCTACCATTTGTGCGATGCAGACATCGCGCGGCACCACCATAAAGATGGCGACAAAGACCACCAGAACCACGCTGATGCGGGGCATGATATGTCGGATTTTCCGCTTCATACGGACTTTATATACCGTCCGGCGAAAATTTCAGTCAAGATAAACCAACATTGCGGGGGCGGCCTGTGAGGTTCATCTGGCGTAGAAAGTTGGTATCCGGGAGGATATCTGCGGTTTTCCCTTCACGGGCGAGCCGATGACAGGGGGTGATGACGAGGATGTTTTCTGCCAGTTCTTTCACGGCGGAGAGGTCGTGGGTGGTGAAAATCAGGGTTTTGCCGGGCTGGGTTATGAAATCTAAAAGCCAGTCGATGAGAAAATCTGTGGTGGCGGGATCTAGGCTGGCGGTGGGTTCGTCCAGAAGCAGGATATCGGGTGACATGACCATGGAACTGGCGAGGGCGACGCGCCGTTTTTCGCCGCTGCTGAGAGTGAAGGGGGCCCGGGCGGCGAGATGGGTTATGCCCATGGTGACCATGCAGTGCTCTGCGCGGTCGCGGGATTCGTTGGCAGACCAGATTTGGCGGGGGCCGAACTCGATTTCATCACGAACTGTTTCGCAGAGCCATTGGGTGTCGGAGTCCTGGAAGACGATGCTGACTTTGCGGCGGAAGTCTTTTCGCAGGGCTTGGTTCTGATGTAGAAGGGCGGCGGATATGGGCTGGCCGCACCAGAGGAGGTCGCCGCTGGTGGGGGTGATCAGCCCTGCGAGGAGGTGGAGTAGAGTGGATTTGCCGGCGCCGTTTGCTCCGACAATGGCGGTGGCGGTGCCGCTGTGGATTTGAGCTGAGATGTTATCGAGGGCGGTGGTGTCGGGGGTAAACTTGTGGGTTATGCCTTGTAGTTGAAAGACGGGGAAGGACGGTTTTGGGGTGAGGCTGGAGATGGGGGAAGTATCAACGGGAGGGTTTGGGGAAGATTCAACGTGGGAGGTCTCTCCGATGGCGGCTCCGGAAATGATTTCTCGGGCGTCGATGGCCATAACCAGTTCGCGGCTTCGCTGGAACATTCGGGCAAAGAGAATGGCGGCCTGGCGGCCGGTGGTTTGCCAGTGACGGGTGGAGGAGGGCTGGTTGAATGTTCGGGCTGAACGGGCGAGCTGCATGTCGGCGGAGGTGTCGGAGAAGATAATGGCCTGCGAGATCATCATGCGCCAGGTGATGCAGAGTTCGGCGGGAAGGCCGAGCCGCCGAAGGGCGGGGGCGATATTGATAAGGCCTAAGCTGTGGATGGTGACCATAGCGACGGCGAGGGTGCTGGCCACGCGGAGGATTCCGAGGGCAGCAAGGGTCCAGGGCTGATCAAAGAAGATGACGGAGATGATCCAGACAGGGGCGGCCAGAAGAGCGAGTGGATAGAGCATTGCTCGCAGAATAGAAATGAGATCGAGCCATGAAATGACGGCAAGGATGATGGCTGCGGACATGATCCCGGCGAGAAGAATGGGGTGGGCACTGAAGGCTGTGATTCCGGTGATGATGGCCAGCAGCAGCAGACGCAGCGGGGGGCTTACTTTTTGAAGGGCCCCCTGGGGCGGTCCACCGGTAAATAGCTGCCCCTTTCGTGACAGCATTTGCATACCGGGTGGGCTCTCAGGCTTTCCCGGCCAGAGAGTCAAACGCAGAGCGAAGGATGTAAACGCCGTCGTCGGAACCCAGTTCTTTTGAGAGAGCACGCTCTGGATGGGGCATCATGCCGAGGACGTTACCGCGTTCATTGCAAATGCCGGCGATGTTCGATGTGCT
>CAYUGQ010000106.1:3499-9201 GCA_964444305.1 uncultured Candidatus Sumerlaeota bacterium | reverse complement strand
GGGCTAGGAAACGCTATTTCTTATTGGCGGCTGATGCTGGCAGGGGGAGCGTTTGCCTTTGCGTTACTGACGCGACTGGACAGCCTTTTTGCTGCGCCGGGGATTGGGATTTTGCTGCTGGCGGTGGTGGCTGAAGATGCGGACAAAAGTCTCGTCACGCCGTCGGGGCGCTCTGTCGGTGAATGGGTTCGGCATTGGACTGCCTTGACTTTCACCCGGACCGGCATTTTCCGGATGTTGGCGTTTGCGCTGCCGTCACTGCTGTTTATCGTTTGGCATTTTTCGCTGAACGCGATGCGATTTGGGAATCCGTTCAGTAGCGCTTATGCCGATCAGCCGGAGGGGATTAATTTTTCCACGCCTTTGCTGGCGGGGCTTTATGGCTTCACCATGAGCATTGGCAAGAGCCTGTTTCTTTTTTCGCCGGCACTGGTGCTGGGGTTGGTAGGATATGCCAAATTTCGCCAGCAACATCCGGTGGTTACGGTCAGTTTGTTGGTGTCTGTCATTTGCATTACGGCAGTCCATGCAAAATGGCAGAACTGGGCAGGAGGCTGGTGCTGGGGGCCTCGCCACATTTTCATGGTGCATGCCCTGATGATTTTACCGGCAGTAGCTTTTATCTCGCGGGCGAATCCACTGCGGCGGATAGGCATTGAGCTGGTGCTGCTGGTGAGTGTGGCGGTGCAATTGTATGGCACGTCGCAAAATTTTTTCGATTACTATCAGCTTTATTTCCGCTCCCCGTATACGTCGCCGAGTGCGACGGTTCTCTATGGCGGTGAGGATCTTGCGCCGGCTTTTATCCAGGCGACGGCGGTGGGGCCTGACGGACAGATGGTGCCGTATCCGGTTACGGCGATGCCGGCTCCGATCAGCGATTCTATTTATGTGCCGCAGAACAGTCAGTGGTATCGTTATGCAGAAATGTGGAACGCAGGGTATACAGATAACTTATGGCTGCGCCTTCTGCAGCGAAGTCTCGGCAAGGAACAGCAGATTTAAATGACAGACGATAATCAGACAGAACCGGAAGCGACCACGGAAAAGGCGGGGCCCGGCGAGTCATGGCATATCAAATCGGTGGAATTTGAAAAGAGTGGCGCGCAGCCAAAGCATTTTCCAAAGGAGCCCCCGCTGCCTCAGGTGGCCTTTGTTGGGCGAAGCAATGTGGGCAAGTCGTCCATGCTGAATTTGTTGGTTAATCGAAAGCGCATTGCCCATGTTTCGCGGACTCCGGGTCGCACTCAGCTTGTAAATTTTTTCATCGTGAATGGCGACACGCGGCTGGTGGACTTGCCCGGCTATGGGTTTGCAAAAGCTCCCATGGAGGTGAAGGCTCAGTGGGACAAAATGATCAGCGGATATCTGCTGGACAATCCGGACCTGAAGCTGGTCGTGGCGTTATTTGACAGTCGGCGAACTCCGACGGAAGAGGATGAGGCGTTACTTAACTGGCTGTCTCATTACGAGATGCCGTTCATCGCGGTGCTTACGAAGGCGGATAAGCTCACGAGGTCGGCCCAGGCTCAGAAAAAGAAGGAAATGAAGCAGTGGCTTGAACCTTGGCAGCCACAGGATGTCTTGCTTTTCAGCGTTTTAAAGCGGCAGGGGCGGGATGAGGTCCTTCGGGCCATTAAGGCTGCGCTGACGGATTAGTCGATACAGCTCCTGCTTATTTTCCAGCGATGGGAGCCTCGGCTACACCTCCGGCTTTGACGGCTACAGATACACTTCCGATGGGTGTTTCGCCTACGCTGGCTGAGATGGTATGGGTGCCCGGGGGGATTTTTGCGAACGCGTAAAAGCCGGTTCCGTCAGTGTGGGTTTGACGATTGCCCAGTGTTACAATGGCACCGTCTACAGGTTTTCCGTCGCGGGCGACGACGCCTTTAATGATGCCCTGGGTGGGTCGGGTCAGCCAGGTTGCTTCAGGTACAGGCGCGGGCTGAGTGAAGATGGAGTCGCGGATAGACTTGTAAAAGGCTTCATCAGGAATGCGAGGACTGCCGATGCGGGGTTCGGCATAGGCGTAAGTGGAAATGCCGCTCATGCCGGGGAGATTTCGCGTGTCGCGGAGCTGGACCATGACTTCGTTCATGGAATTTTGCTCGTCACCGTTGACGACATTGATGCCGGCGCGGCCCGACTGATGGGCCACCTGACCGAGAAAAGTCGCCCAGCGGCGGTGGTCAGCGGACTGATTCGGCGAGCTTTCGCGCTTGTAATTCATGGGCATGATGAGATCCAGCCAGCCATCGTTAGCCATAGTGGGCCAGTCCTGCATAACCTGAAAATAGCTGGAGGTTTGGGTGAAGTCATCCTGAATACTACCCCAGGTGATGGTGGCCGCGCCTATTTTAACGTGGGGGCGCCAGGCGCGGACATGGGCGTAAATCTTTCGCATGTGATCATAAATCTGGCGGCGCCGGAACTCAGAAAACTGCGGGTCGTTATGCTCGGGTGTGCCGCTGCGATTATATAAAGCATTAAACCGGCGCACGGCGATGGGATTATAGCCCCACTCATTTCCACGACCCGTCGTGTTCGGGTAGCGGATATAATCAAACACAATGCCGTCGATGTTATAGCGGGAAAGGATATCGCGCACGACGAGGAGGTTATAGTCTATCACCTGCGGTACGCCGGGATCCAGGTACCAGGTGTCGTTTTCGCCCTGTTTTGTGCCGCTCTTTTTCTGGGTGAGCCATTCAGGGTTTTTCTGAAAGACGTGGTTTGGTTCTTTCCACAAAGAATCGCCGGCAATGCGTGCACGGTAGGTAACGAGCCAGGCGTAAACGTCCATGCGAGGTGAAAGCTGGTGAGCCCGATCAGTGATGTACTTCATGGGATCGAAGCCTTCAGCGACGCGGGGGTTTCGCGGTTCGATGGATGATGTATACCAGGCGTCGCAGGCTTTTCTCACCTCGATGGCAACAGCGTTATAGCCTGCCCGGTGAGCTGTGTCCAGCATGATGTCCGCTTCCTGCTGGTTGCGCAAACCATCATGAAAAAGATCAACCCACAGCACCCGGTATTCCGGCTTGGCGAATATGGCTGGCACGGCGGCCAACATCATCAGGCCCAAAAAAATCAAGCGAGCCACACTGCGCAAAATTGTCGTCTGCACGAATCACACTCCCCGATAGCAACTTTGTCTGGAGAAAATATGAAGCCGGTGGGGAGTTATGCACCGGAAGGCTGCGGAAGCCCGGTGATGTCCTATTTCTTTCTGGCGATAATCACTATGGCGCTCAGGTGCTGACGATACTGCCGGAAGACCTGCCGCATATTAAGCACGCGCCGCCGGGCGGGTTTGTTGCGGGCGACGTTCAGAGCAAATTTAAGTGCGCCGGCAAAGCCTTCGTCCGCGATAATCCGCAAGGGATTGAGGAGCTTGAAGGGCACGTATTCGACGCAAACGGGAACGAAACCATGTTCGTCCAGCAGGGCCAGCCATTCGGTGGTGGAAAGAGGCGTCACGCCATGGTGGATGGATTTGCTCATCATGCGGCAGAGCTCACGCCGAACGGGCTGGGGGGTGTTGTCTGACCTCAGAACCATCTCGTGGATGCCATAAAAGCCGCCGGGCTTTAGAAGGCGGGCTGCTTCGGACATAATGGCGCACTTAGTTTGCACGGGATGCATCGTGAGCATAGCCTCGCCGATGACGTGGGATGCGGACTGATGGTCCAGCTCAGAGGCTTCCGCTGCGCCATGGGATATAGCGCAATCAGCGGGGAGAGATTTCCGCAGACGCTCTACGGCGGCGTCGTCGCGTTCTACCGCTGTGTAAGAGGCGGGAGAGTGCTCGAGGATCATTTTCGCCGTGAGGCCCAGCCCGGGGGCGAACTCGACAACGTCATCGGCAGTGGTGATGTTCATCTGTCGCAAGAGGATTCGCGTGGCTTCCAAACCGCCGGGACGGAGGACTTTTTTTCCGAGCTGCGCCAGCACCCAGTGACCGGGAGCGTGGGCGGAATCCAGTTGAGAAGTGCACACCTTTTCCGGCTGCATTCCGGAAGCTGGTTTAAGGATTGACTTGTGAACGGGTGCTTCGACGACAGTGGCCATTTTGAGCCCTCCGTTTTAATTCGGACAAACTTGTCCATAATTTATTATGGTGCACAGGTTTGATTTCTTCACGGGTGGTGTTAATGTTTTTCAGATAAGGGAAAGCTCCCGAAATTTTGCTTTCGGGGAGGGTTGAAACCCGAATTTTTGATGTGGGAGGCTGTGACTTTTCATGTTGCCATCCCACGCCCACCCATGCGATGGCACGGCTATTACCTGACATAGGATTGTCGAAGTTCATGAACGTATGTGTGGTTGGAACTGGCTACGTCGGCCTTGTTACAGGGACCGTTTTTGCTGATCTCGGAAACGATGTTATCTGCATCGATAAGGAAGAGGGTAAGATTGCCATGCTTCAAGATGGCATCATGCCGATCTATGAGCCTGGCCTGGAAGAGATGGTTAAACGTAACACTGAGGAAGGCCGCCTTACGTTTTCCACGGATCTGGCCGCGGGCGTACGTCGTTCTACTGTGATCTTTATCGCAGTGGGGACTCCGCCGAAGGATACGGGCGAAACTGATCTTTCCCATATTGAAGCGGTGGCTCGTGAAATCGCCGAACACATGGACGGTTACAAGGTCGTGGTAAACAAGAGCACGGTCCCGGTGGGAACAGGAGACTTCGTGCGTAAGGTAATCCGCGACAACCGCCGCCGCGACGTGGATTTTGATGTTGTATCGTGCCCCGAATTTCTGAAAGAAGGCTCGGCTATCCAGGACAGCCTGGACCCGGACCGCATCGTGATTGGCGCGCCGAACCAGACTGTGGCCATGAACCTGCTGGAGTTATATGCACCTATTGAAAAGCCGATGCTGATTACGGATGTGGAAAGCGCGGAGATGATTAAGTATGCCTCGAACGCTTTTCTTGCCACCAAGATCAGCTTTATTAACTCGATCGCCAATATTTGTGAGAAAGCCGGAGCCGACGTGACCCAGGTGGCCAAGGGTATGGGCTACGATACCCGCATCGGTAAAGAATTTCTGCAGGCGGGCTTGGGCTATGGCGGATCGTGTTTTCCGAAAGACACGCTGTCGCTGCGGTGTGTGGCCCGGAACTTTGAGGAAGACACGTCGCTGTTTGACGCTGTGATTAATCTGAACGCTGACCGCGTGCCGCGCTTCCTGCGCCGCATTGAAGAGCGGATGGGCAATCTGGCCGGCAAGACGATCGGCATCCTGGGTTTGGCGTTTAAGCCGAATACTGACGATCTGCGCGAAGCCAAAAGCCTGGAGATCATTGAACAACTAAGAAAAAAAGGCGCGACCATTCGTGCGTATGACCCTATCGCTGCTGAAGGCGCCCGGAAGATTCTGGGTGATGAAGTGACCATGTGTGAAAGCGCTTACCAGGTGGCGGAGGGTTGCGATGCTCTCATCCTGGTGACCGACTGGAACGAATTTAAGAATCTGAACATGGAGAAAATCCAGGCTGTCATGAACGCGCCGCTGGTGTTTGACGGACGGAATATTTACTCTCCGGAGAAAATGCGTAAGCTGGGCATTGAATACCACAGCATTGGCAGGCCCTCTTCGCTGGAACTGCAAAACGGTGATACTTCCGGTGCGCCGAAGGCGGGGCCGTCTGCGGTCAAGACGAAGGCATAATGTCTTATTGTGATTATA
>CAYUGQ010000106.1:0-3399 GCA_964444305.1 uncultured Candidatus Sumerlaeota bacterium | reverse complement strand
GGCGCTGATGTCAATTTTTGGCATTAGTGAAGAGAAGGAAGCGGCCCTGTGGGAACGGTGGGAGCGGCTTGGTATTGATCCGGCGGAGGTGCGGGAATCTTTCGTGCGGAGTGGTGGACATGGAGGGCAGAATGTTAATAAAGTAGCCACCTGTGTCCAGTTGAAGCATCTGCCTACGGGCATCGAAGTCAAGTGTCAGCAGTCTCGCACGCAGGCGCTGAACCGCTATTATGCACGAAAAATTCTGGCGGACAAGATCGAAACGATCAAGCTGGGGGCGGCCAGTGCAGAACGGCAGCGTATTGAGAAACTGCGCCGTCAAAAGCGCAAGCGAAGCAAGCGGGCCAAGGAAAAAATGCTGGATGCAAAGGCCCGGCACTCGGAGAAAAAAGCGGGTCGCAAACCACCCGAGCTGGATTAACCTTCCGGGGATGAATGAGTCCGTATTTAGGTTGATTTTCAATGTCTCCGGCTCCAGTTCAGTCAATTGATCAACCTGAAAGGAAACGACCAATTATTATGAATTGGGTTAAAAGAGGACTATGTGCCGCCAGCCTGGCAGCGCTGGCATTTAGCGGCGTGCCCGCTGTGGCACAGGACGACATCCCTGAGCCAGAAATCAAACGGGAATTCCGTGCAGCCTGGATCGCCACTGTAGCCAACATTGACTGGCCAAGCCGGAAGGGTCTTTCAACGGAAGAGCAGAAAGCAGAAATGATCGCCATCCTGGACAAATGCGCCGAACTGAATATGAACGCAGTTGTGTTCCAGGTGCGTCCGGCGACTGATGCTCTTTATCAGAGCGAAATTGAGCCGTGGAGCGACGTTATCACCGGTGAAATGGGCAAGGCTCCTGAGCCGTTTTATGATCCCCTGGAATTCACCGTGGAAGAAGCTCACAAGCGGGGTATCGAGGTGCATTGCTGGTTCAACCCTTACCGCTCGCTGCACCCTTCTACCAAGAATGTTTCCGACAACCATATCTCAAAGACCAACCCAGAAATCGCGAAGAAGTATGGCAATCACTACTGGCTGAACCCGACCGACCAGCGGGTGCAGGATCTTTCCCTGAACGTGATGATGGATGTGGTGAAGCGCTATGATATTGATGGCGTCCACATGGATGATTATTTTTACCCATACCCAAGCTATGCCGATGGTGCGGACTTCCCGGATGATGATACGTGGAAGGCTTATCAGGATGCTGGTGGTCAGCTCGAGCGGGCTGACTGGCGCCGTGAAGCAGTCGACAAATTTGTTGAGCGCCTTTACAGTGAAGTTAAGCGGACGAAGCCCCATGTAAAAGTGGGTATCAGCCCGTTTGGTATCGCCCGGCCTGGACATCCGCCTGATGTGGTGAGCGGTTTCGATCAGTATGAGACGTTGTATGCAGATGCTCAAAAATGGCTGAACGAGGGCTGGGTGGATTATTATACGCCGCAGCTCTATTGGGCCATGGCTTCGCCTCAGCCCTACATGAACCTTCTGAGGTATTGGATAGACCAGAACCATCACAACCGCCACATGTGGCCGGGACTGTATACGTCCAAGTTTGCTTCTCAGCAGGATACGCCGACAGAAATCATCAACCAGATCGCCGCGACTCGTTTTCTTGAGGCTTCTGGTGAAGTGCATTTTAGCATGAAGGCGCTGGTGAACAACAGTAATGGCATCTCTGACATGCTGAAAGCAACGGTTTATAAAGATCCGGCTCTGGTGCCGGCTTCTCCGTGGCTGGATGATGTTGCGCCTGCAAAGCCCGAAGTTTCTGTGGAGAATGATACCACCACAAATACTGCTACGGTGACGTGGAAGTCGGGTAACAGCGAAGAGGCCTGGCTGTGGACGGTTTATACACTGACCGGCAGGAGCTGGACGCCGCAGGTGATGTCTTCTACGTCTACCACGCTGACCCTTTCCCCTGATGACAAGGGCAACATGCCGTCCCGCGTGGCGGTGGCTGCGGTTGATCGCGAAGGAAACGAAAGCGAAAAGACCATTGTTGAAGTAAAGGGTGCCTCCACGGGAGTTGTTGTGGAAAATGCGCCGGTGATTGATCAGGTTCAGTAACCTTTTACCAGAACTGGCCGGCCGGGTATGCTTCCTCAGATGCCTGGCCGGCTTTTTTTTATAAATTATGACTGACCGAAATGACATAAAAAAGCCCATCGTTATGGTGATTGCATCGCTGCGAGGCGGCGGAGCCGAGCGGGTGATGACCCTGTTGGCGAATGAGTGGGTCAGGCGCGGGCGCAGGGTTTCTATCATTACGCTGGAAGATTCACAGGATGCGTATGCATTGGCCCCGGAAGTGGAGCGCGTGAGGCTGGGTGTCAGTGGGGCGTCGCGGGGAAAATGGGATGCTCTGCGCAATAACTGGCGGCGGTTGACGGCATTGCGCCGGGCGATCCTTCAGCAAAATCCGGCGGTAGTTATCAGCTTTATGGATGTTACAAACATCCTGACTTTGCTGGCGACGCGGGGCAGCGGGCTGCGGGTGATCGTGAGTGAGCGGATTGACCCCCGGCGTCACGAGATCGGAGCCGGCTGGCGGCGGCTTCGTCGCAAAGTTTACCCATGGTGTGACGCGCTTGTGGTGCAGACGAGGGCTGTGGCGAGCTGGGCGGAAGAGTTTCTTAATGCTGGCAAAGTTCGTGTGATTGCAAATCCGGTACAGCCGGGGGCAGGGTCGGATGCCGTTCCCAGCCCGAACTGGTTGCCCCGGAAGTACATCGTGGCCATGGGTCGTCTTGACCCGCAGAAGGGATTTGATCTGCTTCTGAGAGCGTTTGCCGAGATTGCGCCGCAGCATCCTGATTTGCACTTGGTCATCATGGGTGAAGGCAGGGAGCGCCCGGGACTGGAACAATTGGTTAAGGAAGCCGGGCTTGAAGAACAAGTTTTACTGCCAGGGCGTGTTGATGACCCGTGGCCGGTTTTGAGGCGCAGTGAGATATTTGTCCTCTCAAGTCGATACGAAGGTTTTCCGAACGCGCTGCTGGAAGCTATGGCTCTGGGCGCGGCTGTGGTGAGTTTTGACTGCCCGAGCGGTCCGGCCGACTTGATTCAACACAAGAAAAATGGCCTGCTGGTGGAGGCGGAAAATCCGGATGCCTTGGCAAGGGCGATAGATTCACTTTTAAAAAATGACACGAAAAGGCTGGCATTGGGCCGCATGGCAAAAAAAGATGCGGTCGATTTTTCTGTCAGCCGCATCACGGATTTGTGGGAAAAACTGTTTTAAAGATTACTTCTTACCGAGTTCCTCATCGACCCAGCGACGGGCGCGATCGGGGACATTTGTGGTGATGGAATCCACACCATAGCGGGCCATGCGTTTGACGTCGGCCTCATTATCCACGGTCCACACATAGAACTGCATACCCATTTCGTGGCACT
>CAYUGQ010000105.1:7202-9325 GCA_964444305.1 uncultured Candidatus Sumerlaeota bacterium | reverse complement strand
GCTGGATGAGCTGGCGGATTCTTTCCCGCGGGGTGTTTATTATAGCGTGCCTTATGATACGACAATCTTTATTGATGAGTCGATCAAAGGGGTGATGCACACCTTCCTCGAGGCGGTAGTGCTGGTGTTGCTGGTGGTGTTTATTTTCCTCCAGAGCTGGCGTGCGACGATTGTGCCACTGGCGGCAGTGCCGGTGTCTATTGTTGGTGCTTTTGCGGGAATGATTGCGCTGGGCTTTACGATTAATACGCTGACACTGTTTGGTCTTATCCTGGCGATTGGTATCGTGGTGGACGACGCGATCGTGGTGGTGGAAAACGTGGAGCGTATCATGCACGAGGAGCACCTGCCAGTGCGTGAGGCTACGATCAAGGCCATGGAAGAAGTTACGGGGCCGGTAATTGCGATTGTGCTGGTGCTGAGTTCTGTGTTTATTCCGGTGGCGTTCCTGGGGGGGCTGACGGGGCAGTTATATCAGCAGTTCGCGGTGACTATTGCGATTTCGGTAGGTATTTCCGGAATCGTGGCGCTGACACTGAGCCCGGCCATGTGCCGCATGTTGCTGAAACCTCAGACTTCCAAGCCGCGCGGTCCGTTTCGCTGGTTTAACGCGGTATTTGACTGGATAACGAAGATCTATGTGGGAACGGTTCGACAGGTCATTCGGTTTGGCTTTTTCTCTGCGCTGATTTTTATCGCTTTCCTTTTGGCTACGGTTCACCTGTGGCGGGTAACGCCCAGTGCGTTTATTCCAGAGGAAGACCAGGGCAGCTTTATTATCGCTATTGTGCTGCCGGATGGTGCTTCGCTGGAGCGGACTGACAGGCTGGCGCAGGAAGTGGAAAAGTTTGTGCTGGCTCAGCCGGAGATCCGTAATATCGTTACGCTGGGTGGTTTGAACTTTCTGGCGGGCGGAACGAACACGACGAATGCCAGTGCGTTTTTTGCTTCGCTGCAGAACTGGAACGATCGACCGGAAACGCATATTAATGAGCTGGTGGGCCGGGTGATGCAGCACTTTGGCAGTCATCCGGACGGGCTTGTGCTGGCGTTTAATCCGCCGCCGATTCCGGGGCTGGGTTTGCGTGCTGGTTTCGAAATGCAGCTTCAGGCTCAGGCGGGTCAGGATGTGCGTGAGCTTTCCGAGGTGACCCAGGACTTCCTGACGAAGCTGGGAGAGCGACCGGAGATTGAAGCTCCAAGCGGTACACTTAGCGTGAATCTTCCACAGCTTTATGTGGACCTTAACCGTGAAAAAGCAAAGGCGATGGGGATTCCCATCAATAGTGTTTTTGACTCGCTGCAGGCGTATTTTGGTGCGTTGTATGTGAACGACTTTAACAAGTATGGCCGCGTTTATCGTGTGCAGTTGCAGGCGGAGCCGGAGTTCAGAAACAAGCCGGAAGACGTGGGCAAGCTGTATGTGCGTAATGCCAATGGCAATATGGTGCCGATGAGCGAAATTGTATCGACCAGTTTCCGGGCGGGTCCGAATATCGTGAGCCGGTTTAACGGGTTTACGAGTGTGCAGATTAACGGTGCGGCGGCCCAGGGCTTCAGTTCGGGTGATACGATGGCGGCTGTGAACGAGTTGGCTGCGGATCTTCCGCCGGGCTATGGGTTTAACTATAGCGGTATTTCTTACCAGGAAGTGCAGGCAGGTAACCAGGCACCTTATATCATGGCCTTTGGTCTGTTGATGGTGTTCCTGGTGCTGGCGGCTCAGTATGAGCGCTGGAGTCTGCCGTTTGCGGTGTTGCTGGTCGTGCCGATTGGTTTGTTCGGTGCGGTGCTTTCGATCTATCTTCGAGAGATCAGCCGGGACATTTATTTCCAGATCGGGTTGCTGACACTGATTGGATTGTCGGCGAAGAACGCTATTCTTATTGTGGAGTTTTGCGTGGTGTTGCGCGAGAGCGGCAAAAGCCTTTTGGAGGCTTCACTTGAGGCGGCACGGTTGCGTTTCCGGCCGATCATCATGACGTCGCTGGCTTTCATCCTGGGTGTGCTTCCACTGGCGGTCAGCACTGGCGCTGGTGCGGCGGGACGTCAGTCCATCGGTACCGGTGTGGCGGGCGGCATGGTTGCAGCCACAACCCTTGCGCTGTTCTTTGTGCCGTTGT
>CAYUGQ010000105.1:1519-7102 GCA_964444305.1 uncultured Candidatus Sumerlaeota bacterium | reverse complement strand
TCGGCGTCTTTATCTTCGGATAGATAGGAGATGACTACGTCGGCACCTTCACGGGCAAACAATACAGCGGTGCTGCGACCGATACCGCTGTCGCCGCCGGTGATTATGGCCACTTTGCCCGTCAGCTTGCCGCCGGGACGATAGTCCTCACCTTCAAACTTGGGATCCGGGTGCATGGGTCCTTCGGTGCCGGGGCGATGATGCTGCTCCTGTTCAGGGAGGGTCTGTTCAGTTGAACCAGTTTTAGAGCTGTTTGCCATTATTTTCTCCTTGGGTCAGAGTGGAAAAAAAAATATGGCGTCACCCGATTAAAGATGACGCCACATGAGGAAAGGATTAGGGGTTAGGCTGCGGCTTTGACGTTGATGCTAGTCTCTGCCAGTTTGGTAAGTTTCTCGTCGGTTTTGCCTTCTTCGTCGAGGGTGGTCTGAAGAAGCTTTTTGGCATCCTTCATTCCGAGAAGATCAGCCCAGGTGCGCAGGCAACCGTAAGCGGCGATCTCATAGTGTTCGACGCGTTGAGCGGATGAGATGAGGGCGGCATCCTTAACCTCAGGATCCATGTCTTCCTTCATCATTTCCTGGCCTTCTTCGACGAGGCCCTTCATGGCTTTACATGATTTGCGGGTTGGTTTTTTGTCGATAA
The DNA here is from genome assembly GCA_964444305.1 of uncultured Candidatus Sumerlaeota bacterium. Lineage (GTDB taxonomy): Bacteria > Sumerlaeota > Sumerlaeia > Sumerlaeales > Sumerlaeaceae > JAKFFN01. The sequence goes on along the minus strand of CAYUGQ010000105.1, from coordinate 6,457 downwards.
TCTCAAAAACCTGTTCGAGGCGTTTAATCTGCTCTTCGGTTTCCTGGAGATGAGCTTCGAAGGCGGCACGGAGCTTGTCAGAGTTGGCGGCTTTGGCCATCTTTGGCAGAGCTTTAATCAACTGATGCTCGGCGTCGTAGACGTCTTTCAATTCATCGAGAAACAGATCTGATAGTGATTTGATTTTCATTTGGGAACTACCTCCGTAATTTTTTCCGTCGCGAGCGGCGGCAGGTAGTCATTGAGCAAAAGGGTTGCCAATTTTGTCAGACGTGCGAATTCTTGTCGTGGCATATATTCCGCGTCAGGAAGGGGGGCATAATACGGCTATGTAATTGGAGGTGTCCTTATGGAACTGGATTCTGGTGTTACGGATTCAACGTGGGTGGACTCGGCGGAGTTTCCGCCGGCGGATACTGGTTTGCCGGCGACGTGTGACGTCTGCGTGATCGGTGGCGGTATTGCGGGAATCAGCACTGCGTGGCATTTATTAAAAGAGGGGCGCGAGGTGGTTCTTTTGGAAAAGGGTCACCTGGCGATGGATGCCACGGGGCGAACGACGGCTCATCTGGCTTGTGTGATTGACGACCGGTTTACGGAGATGGAGCGCATTCACGGCACGGGGGGGGCGAAGCTGGCGTATGAGAGCCATCTGGCTGCGATTGAGCAGATTGATAAGATCGTTGCGGAGCTGGAGATTGATTGCGATTTTCAGCGCCTGGATGCCTACCTCGTTCCGGCGGATAATTTTGATGAGAACGACATGCAGGAGGAGTATGAAGCGGCAGTGCGTGCGGGATTTGAGGACGCAGAATATCCGGTCAGGGCACCGTTGCAGAGCCTGGTGTCGCGGCCTTCCATCCGGTTTCCGAGGCAGGGACAATTCGATCCAATAAAATATCTTGCGGCAGTGGTTCGTGCTTTTCAAGCCGGGGGCGGTCGGGTGTTTACGCATACGAAGGTTATGGACGTGACGGATGAAAATAATGGTGTGAAGGTGGTGGCGGAGGATGGCCGGGAACTTATGGCCGGGGCTGTGGTTTTGGCGACAAACTCGCCCATTGCGGCGCCGGGCGTGCACCCTAAGCAGGCTCCTTATAGAACTTATGCAATTGCGGTAGATGTGCCGGGGGGCGAGATTCCGACGGCTCTATTTTGGGATACGCTGGATTCGTATCATTACGTGCGGTTAAAAAGAGGGAAAGCCGGCGATGGCGGAATGGATCAGTTGATCGTTGGCGGAGAGGATCACAAGACGGGTCTCGCACAGGATATGGATGAACGGTTTGAGGCTTTGCTTGCCTGGACGCGGCAGCATTTTCCGGGAGTGGGGGAGGTGCGTGCGCAGTGGTCTGGCCAGGTGATGGAGCCTTCGGACGGGCTAGGATTTATTGGCAGGGTTCCAAAGCGTGACAACGTTTATGTGATCACGGGGGATTCCGGAATGGGAATGACTCATGGTACCATCGGGGCGATGCTGGTTACGGATCTAATTGCGGGGCGGGATAATCCGTGGGTGAGTTTGTATGATCCGGCACGAAAATCTTTGCGGAGTGTGGGGGAATTGCTGAAGGAAAATCTGACGGCGGTCAGGCGGCTGGGGGCGCATCTGACTGCGGGCGAGGTGGCTTCGCGGGATGAAATCAAACCCGGGGATGGGGCGGTGGTGCGTCATGGACTTAAGAAAGTGGCAACGTATCGCGACGAGGCGGGGCGGTTTTACGAGCATTCCGCTGCGTGTACTCACCAGGGTTGCGTGGTTGCCTGGAATCCATTGGAAAAATCATGGGATTGTCCGTGCCATGGGTCGCGTTTTTCGACGGAGGGCGAGGTATTGACCGGGCCGGCCAAGATACCGCTGCCGCGTTATGAAGATGAGGGTGGGTCAGAGGAAGCGGCTTCTTCTTGATTCTGGAGATGGGCTGTGCTGTTGAGGATGCATGTCTATTTCTGAAATGAATGATCCGCAGCCCCTGACAGCGTCTGGTCAGTTTGACCATGTGAAGGCCCTTCACCGCATCGGTCTGGCGATGTCGTCGACGCTTAATGCTCAGAGCATTATGGAAATCGTGCTGAATGAAGTGCAGACCCTGACCCAGGCTGAGACGGCTACGATTTTTATTATGGAGGACAATAATCATCTGCTCGTGCCACGGCTTAGCAAAAACGAGCCGGTGGATCGCGCACCCCTGGATATGCTGAGCAGCGGCGATTTGGCGGTGCAGGTGGCTCATACGGGGCATGCGGCGCAGTTGGTGACGAGCCGCACGAGGTCCGGGGATAAGCAGGATACGGTGCGGACTGAGCCGGATGCGATTCATTCTGAGTGCCGATTGTGTTTGCCACTGGTGGCGGGTGAGGAAGTTATGGGGGTGATCGACGTTACGTCGGTGGAATGCACCCGTTTCAGCCCGGAGATGGAAGAATTGCTGGTGACTATTGCCAGCCAGGCGGCTCTGGTATTGCAAAATGCCCGGACTCACGAAGATTTGGAGCTGCATTACCGGGAGCTTTCTCTGCTTTATGAGATTCAGCAGGAAATCTCTTCGACGCTGGAGTATCAGAAGGTTCTGGCGTTGATTGTAAACCGGACGCATAAGCTGATGCAGGGGGCGGAATGTACGATCCGCCTGGTGGAGGATCATGGGATTCGGAAAGTGGTGAGGGTGGAGGCCACGACGGCGGAGCGGGTGTTGGGGCGGAAGGTTATGCCGCTGGATGATTCGCTGATTGATCTGCAGGTGCTGAGTGGGGAGATGATTTCCATTGAGGACGTGAGGGTGGACCCGAGGTTTATTGCACGGGCGGATGCGAAGGCGGCGGGGATTGTTTCGATGTTGTGCGCTCCGCTGACAGCGCGGCGGCGGGTGTTGGGATCGATCCGGCTTTATACGAATGAAAGGCGGGATTTTGACGTTTCTGACCGCAAGATGTTTCTGGCTATTGCCGGGATGGCGGCTACGGCGATTGATAATGCGCGCCTTTATACGCAGGTGGATGAAAAAAACAAAGAGCTGTTGTCGGCCAATAAAATGCTTCGGAATACCCAGAAGCAGCTTGTGCAGAAGGAAAAGCTGGCGGCGCTGGGGGAAATGGCGGCGACGGTGGCTCATGAGATCCGTAATCCGCTGACGTCGGTGAGGGGATTTGCTCAGCGGATTGCGCGGAAATATGGTAACCTGGGCGATGGCCGGTTGGGGGAGTATACAACCATCATCATCGAAGAGGTGGATCGGCTGAACAAGTTTATCAAGGATGTGCTGGATTTTGCCCGGCGTGCGAAACCGGAGTTTCGCAAAGTGAAGGTGAACCGCCTTTTGAGTGATATTATCAACCTGATGCGGGATGAACTGACGGCGCAAAGCATCGTTGTGGTGCCGGATTTCGATATGAACCTGCCGGAGATCTATGCTGACGAGACGTTGCTGAGACAGGGGTTTTTTAACATTCTGCAGAACTCACGGCAGGCGATGAACAAGGGTGGTGTGCTGATGATTCGCACGCAGACTTTTGACCAGGAAGTGCGTGTGAGAATTGCGGATGACGGGCATGGGATTCCGCGGGAGCTGCTACAGAAAGTGTGGACGCCATTTTATACGACGAAAACCCAGGGGACGGGGCTGGGCCTTAGTCTGGTGTTGCGCATTGTGGATGATCATCACGGCAAGCTGTTTATCCGCAGCAGGGTGGGGCAGGGGACGGTTATCGATATTCGATTCCCGATCCTGACAGATCCGGAGGAATTGCTGGTGACTTTCATGTCACATCCGGATAATTTGCCGGAAGACCTGACGGGGGAGTGACTGGCCGGGGTCAGGGGCTGACGTCGAAGTAGTAGGCGCGGGCGTAGCCTTTGTGGATTTTTTTGGTCATATGGAAGCCGGCGGGGGGATTTTTGGCCAGGCGATCGAGGGCTTCGACTTTATCCTGGATGTAGACGAAAATCCAGAATGGTTGACCGGCGGCCCATTCGCTGGTGGCGGTTTGGAGTTCGGTCAGGTCTTTGTCACTTCGGTCATAGTCGAGTACGCGGACGTCGTGGCCGTTGGCGCGGGCGACATTAATTAAAATTTTGTTCAGGTCCATGGGGCGACGCTCTAGAAGAAACTCTCGGTCGGGGATTTGGCCGTCGGGTAATTCAAGACGCAGCCAGCGGACATGGCCTGCCACCTGGGCCGGTACTTTGCCTTCGGCTTCTACCATGGCGCGGGCTACCGGGGCGACGCCCTCTCCGGGATGGCGCATCCAGGCGATGGCCGTGAGGATAGTGGGAAGGAAAAACAAGATGGTGGTGATTTCGCGAGTTGTGCGGGAAAATCCAGCGGCGCGAAAGCGCGCGAGAGCTACGCCGGCCAGCAGAAGTACGCCGCCCAGGGCGGGGGCCTGATACCTGGAATGGGTGACCATGCCGCGTCCGGTGAATGCGGTGACGAGGATGAGAGCGATGAGGGGCACGAAAATCCAATAGAGGGTCCAGGTGCGCCAGGGGACTGTCTGGCGGGGGATGGCGGGGTCTTCCTTCTCGGCTTGCTTTGCTTTTCGTTTTAGGACGGGCCATTTACGCATGGAGAAAAAGAGGATGGCCGCAAACATGAGCAGGGAGACATATTCCATGATGCCTCGGGCCCAGATGCTGTAATCGCCGATGGTCATGGTGGGCAGGGCTTCGGTAATGTTCATGAAGCGGGGGAAGCGGAATCCGCGGCTGCCGACTCCGAGTTTGGTCTGGGCGCTGGCTACGATGATGGTGGGAAGAAAGCCGAGGGCGATGGAAAGAGAGAGGGTGACGACAAGTGGCCACGTGCGCATGTGGTTCCAGATTCGCCATGTGGCTATAATGCCCAAGAGTAGCGCGAGGGTGGTCAGGCCGGACAGGGGCATCATGAGGATACCGAATATGGAGGATAGGCCAGCCAGAACCAGGTATTTTATTCGGCG
>CAYUGQ010000105.1:0-1419 GCA_964444305.1 uncultured Candidatus Sumerlaeota bacterium | reverse complement strand
AGGAGGTCTGACCATGAGAGCTCCGCTACCATTTTCGTTTTGTATTCGTCGAAAATAAGGCCGCGATCTATGCCGGGCAGAAGAGCCAGGGCTGCCAGGATGAAAAGTCCGATAGCGATCAGCCAAGGGGATGGGCTGTTTTTTTGCCGGGTGTTAAGCTGATGGCTGGCACCAGGGGAAGAATGGGAGATTTCCATGGATGAGATTCCAACGAAATGAGTGATGGGTGACCGGGGTTCAGGCTGTTAGAAAGCTATCTGATTCAGGTATGAGTCAAATTTGTTGTCACGGGCAATTCCGGCAAAGGATACTGGTTTGTTCTTCAGGTATTTTTCGGCGACGGCGTGAACGTCGCTGAGTGTGACGTTGCGAATTCGTTCGAGAACATCATTTACGGGGACGTAATGTCCATGATAAATTTCGGATTCGGCCATGCGGTTCATGCGGCTGTTGCTGCTTTCCATGCCGAGAAGAATGCCTGACTTGAGCTGTTCGCGGGCCATATCGAGTTCCTGGCTGGTGATGCCGTCGGTGTATACTTTGCGGACCTGTTCGAGGGAAATTTCGACGACTTCGGCTGCGGTTTTAGGGCTGGTGCCGCCGCTGATGGCGAAACACCCGCTGTCTTTAAACATGAGGTCAAAGGTGCCGATTGAGTAGGCGAGGCCGCGTTTTTCGCGCACTTCATGAAAGATGCGGGATGACGCGCCGCCGCCAAGTACGATATTGAGAATGGCAAAGGCGAAGCGGTCGTCGTCGGTGCGAGAAGGACCGGTGGTGCCCATGCAGAAATGAGCCTGCTCGAGGCGTCTTTTCATGTTGCGGCTCTCATAGGTAGGACGCGGCGGCTTGATAGGGGTGTAGGGTTGAGTCGGGACCGGTAAATTTTCGAAGAGGCGTTTAAGTTTGGGTTCGATGCGCCGGAGGTCGAGGCTGCCGGCTACGGCGATGACGATGCGGTCGGGGGAAAATTCTCGGTTAGTGAACTGTTGAATGTCTTCCCGGGTGAAGCGGCGGATGTTTTCCGGTGTTCCCAGGATGGGCTGGCCGAGGGGGTCGCCGGAATAGAGGGTGTCGAGAAAGACATCGATCACCAGTTCGTCCGGCGCGTCATTGTACATTTTTACTTCTTCGAGGATGACGTTGCGCTCGCGCTTGATTTCTTCGGGTGGAAACACGCTGTTGCAGAACATATCATAGACGAGGTCGATGGCTCGCGCGAGGTGTTCGTCGACGACTTTGGTGGTGATGGCCACCTGTTCCTGGGTGGTCCAGGCGTTCACGTTTCCGCCGATATGGTTAATCTCGTGGTTCAGTTCCATGGACGAAAAGCGGGTTGTACCCTTGAAAAAAATGTGTTCGATAAAGTGGGTTATACCGTTTTAGCTGCGTGATTCGTTGCGGCTTCCTACGTCTACA
>CAYUGQ010000104.1:0-9369 GCA_964444305.1 uncultured Candidatus Sumerlaeota bacterium | reverse complement strand
GTTTCTGCGTCCAGTTGTTCCAGCCACACATCGGTATCGTATTTGCCGGGGGGCAGTGTATACTCAAACTTCCATAGATTTAGGGCCAGGGCACGGGCGACATCGTTCTGCCGGGCGCTTTTGTTTTGCGTAAGCCGCCCAATGCCTTCTGGTGGTGCGTCGTTGCAGCCGGTGAAGATGAATACACTAACGGCAAGGGCGATTCCCGTAGTTATTATAGTTCGACTCATCAGGTCGTCCCTGTTACGATTTAATATAATCGACACTTGCCTGCAGTAGTAGATGGGTCAACGCTTAGCAAGATTTTTTAGCTGTTTAAGCGGGCTGTTAACGGGAGCTGTCAGTCGGGCGGTGAGGGCGCGAGTGGTTTTGGTTTGCTGTTGGCGCGTGTGATTTAAGCTGGAGGAGAAGATAAAGTGGCAATGGGCGCTGAGTTGCGCAGGGATTTGAGGTTTCGGGATGCGGTGTGGATGGGTTTGGGGTCGATACTGGGGACGGGGATTTTTGTGAGTATTGGTATCGCTGCGGGGGTTTCTGGGCCGGCGGTTGTTGTGGCGGTTGGGTTGGCGGCGTTTGTTGCGGCTTTTAATGCTCTTTCGTCTGCTCAGCTTGCGGCGACTCATGCTGTTAGTGGGGGTACTTATGAGTATGGTTACCATTTTCTGACGCCTCTGTGGGGCTTTTTGGCCGGGTGGGTTTTCCTGCTGGCGAAGTCGGCTTCTGCTGCGACGGCGGCGTTGGGCTTTGCGGGGTATGGCTTAACGGCGGTCGGCATGGATGGGGTTGCCCCGGCAGGGGTGGCTTTTGTTGTTGTTCTGTTGTTAACGGGTGTCGTTCTGATGGGTGCTCATCGGACGAGTCTGGTTAATACTCTGATCGTGTCTGTCACGCTGGTGGCTCTTGTCGGTTTTGTGGCGGGAGGGGCTTATGCCTGGTTTAGTTCCAGCCGGGCAGTGGTTTCGGAGCAATTCTTCAAGGGTGAGAGCTTTTCGGATGTCGCTGTTAACCTGTTTGAAGCAACTGCTTTGATGTTCGTGGCCTATACAGGCTATGGCCGCATTGCCACGCTGGCTGAGGAGGTGGCGGAGCCGCGGAGAGTTATACCGAAGGCGATTATCCTGACCTTGTTTGTCTCGGGCGCTATCTATTTTGCTGTGGCTGTAACGGGTATCGCTACGGTGGGTGCAGGATTTCTGCATGAGGCAACGGATGGCAAAGCAGCTCCGCTGTCGCTGGCTGCCGGTTCTTTTAATTTGCCGTATCTGTCCGGCCTGATTGCGTTCGGGGCGGCTACTGCGATGTTGAGCGTGCTCCTGAATTTGGTTCTGGGTCTTTCACGGGTTGCGCTGGCTATGGGGCGACGTTCTGATCTACCTGTTGCTTTTGCCAAGCTGGACAAAAGTCAGCGAACTCCGACGGTTGCTGTCTTGGCCGTGGGGCTTGGAATTTCTCTGCTGACATTAGTGGGAAGCGTGAAAGCCACGTGGAGCTTCAGCGCTCTTACCGTTCTGCTGTATTACGCCATAACCAATGCAGCAGCCCTGGCCGTGCCGGCTGGTGATCGAATCTTCCCGCGATGGATATCCTGGGCGGGGCTCGCGTCGTGTTTGTTCCTGGTTTTCTTTATTGATAAAAGGGCTTGGATTTCGGCCGGTGTAATGATTGCTGTTGGAATACTCTGGTATGGGGCGGCGCGGTATTTGAGGGTTAGGCGGTTGGACAGGAGAAATGAGGAAGATGAAGATTAGGATAACCGACGTTGGTGAGGGGTTTGGTAGAGTCCAATGACGAAAGCTATAGTTGCATTACTATTTGTTATTTCGACATTAGGAAGCCTGTCGGCTCAGCCGTGTGCGAATTGGAGTTCCCGCAGAATCTGTGCGCTGGCCGGCTCTGAAGATAAGTTTCACGAGACCCTTCTGGAGGAGTTAAATCGAGCTTACTTTACCGAACGCTTCCAGCAAGCCAGGGAAGCGGGAGAAACAACTCTTCCGCTGTCTCAGTTTACTAGACTATATCTACCGCAATTGCAACGGTCGCTCTTAAGGGCAATTAATGCCGAAGGAATCACGCAGGATCAAAGAGCACGGTTGGACCAGCTTATAGGTGGCCTGCCCAAAGATGATTTGCCCTTGTATTTATTGTATGCCGACTTCTACTCCTCGGAGCATTATCTTTATCAATGGACGTGCAATGAGCTGGCCCGGCTTGGATTGGAATTGCCTGAACAGATTAGGAACCATCGGCTGGACCCTGTGCTGAATTACAAGGAACTGGCGGGAAAAGAACTTGATATTGCGACAATGCAGCAAATCACTTCAGAAACAGAAGCACATGGTCGCTGGCAGGCAAACTTGCAATGTATCAGAAAGTATTTACTTATTGCTAAAATATCGGACGCCATTGAATTTGAGTCGGCAGAGGAACGCAAGGGTTTTAGGGAGTATAATCGCAATCGCCTTCGGACAATTATTTCGGCGGAGTACCTAAGTTTCGCAAATGAGTTGATCAGCAGGTCGGAGGATTAGTACTGAGTTTTTAGGTTTGACAGCTTATCTCTAATTAGTGTTACCACCCCATGACCGACAAACGCATCTTTATCAAAGCGCGGGAGTGAATGGTCTTCTGACGCTGTCCAAACAGAACGGTCGGCTTTTTCCAAAAGATGAGGTGACTTTTTATGAGGAAACCTGGAAGCCCTGTCGCTTAGTCAAAGTCTGGTTCGATGGGTTTTGGGATTACCTGGCGGCTGCCGTCGAGGGTTAGGCGGAAGTCGTCGGTGGTGTTATCCTGGCCGTCGCGGCCGGGGGCTACGAGGACGGCTCCGCCGGAGCTGTTGGTGATGTAGAAGTCGTTGCCCCAGGCGTCGCGGGTTTCTTCTATGGTAAAGATTTGCCGGTTGCGGAGGTCGGTTATGCGGGGGGTTCCGGTGATTTGGCCGGCGGCGCGGAGTTGGAGGAGGCCGCTGACGATGGCTTCCATGCGGCTTCGGGTGAGGTCAATGCGTTCCTGGTCCTGGGCAATGCGGTCGCGGGTGGATTGTGCGGGGGCGACTTGGGTTCGGGCCTGCTGGACCAGGCGGCCGATGTTTCGGCCGAGGCTGGACTGTTCTCCGGATTCTGTGTAGACCGGGGTGTTGAAGAACAGGACGCCGAAGGCGAGAACGGCCAAGCCGGTGAGGCTGAGAAGGACGAGGCGAGCGCGGGAAGGGGGGTCTTCGTCGGGGTGGGTGGAGTCTACGGTGACGAGGCCTTCGGTGAGATAACTGCCGCTTTGTGCATTGTTGAGGTCATCGGGGCCGTCGGGCAGGGTGACGGTCTGCATTCCGCTGATTTCGCCGGGGACTCGGCGTTCTTTGGCGAGGCGATGGATCTTGGCGGATTCGAGGTCGCGAATGAGTGGTTCATAGTCCTGATACCGAGCGAGGGGATCTTTCGCCATCATTTTCATGATGATGTCGCTGATGTCGCCGGGAACCTTGGGGTTTACCATGTAGGGGGGGGCGAGGGGGGCGTTTATGTGTTTCATCATGATGGCGAGGGGTGTGTCGCCATCGAAGGGGCACTGGCCTGTTACGAGTTCGTAGAGGGTGGCGCCGAGGGAGTATATATCGCTGCGCTGATCGACGTTGCGGCCCATGCCCTGTTCGGGGGAGATGTAGCGGGGGGTGCCGACGACGAGGCCGGAGCTGGTAAGGTTTGAGTTTTCCCACATGCTCTTGGCCAGGCCGAAGTCGATGATTTTTACTTGGTTGTCGTCAGTGACGATGAGGTTTTCAGGCTTGATGTCTCGGTGGATGATGGAGCGGCGGTAGGCGTTTTCGAGGCCGCGGGCGGTCTGGATGATATAGTCGAGAATTTGGGAGTAGGGAAGGTCGGGGGTGGTTTCGATGATTTTGTTGAGGCCGCGACCGTCGATGAATTCCATGACAATGACGGGGTGGCCGTGGCTGTCTTGTTCGACGCCGTAGAATTTGGCGACGTTGGGGTGATCGAGGATAAGGGCTGAGTCGGCTTCGCGGCGGAAGCGACGGAGAGTGTCTGGATCGTCATATCCGGCGATATCGAGGACTTTAAGGGCTACGGGGCGACCGGTGTCGGGGTCCCAGGCTTTGTAGACTTCGCCCATGCCGCCGCGTCCGATCAGGTAATCTACGCGGTATCTGCCGATCATGTGGGTGGGTTGTTCCTGGTAGCCGGAGCCGGAGATGATTTCGAGCTTTTCAGGAAAGTTCTGGGGCAGAGGTTGAGTGGGGGGCTGGGCTCTGTCGGGCCGTGGTGGCGGAAGGTCCATGTCAGGATCGAGGTGATTCATAGCGTCAGGCCGAAAAGTACTGTGGTCTTGTTGGCAAAGGCAACGAAAAAGGTCAGGTGGGGAGGGCAGGGGTAAAAAACTGTTGAAGCGTACAATTTAAGACGGGTAGTTTAATCGGAGAATGATAAGGGCGATCTTTCTTATCAGGTTTTCCGTCCGCAGTTGATCGCTGTTTCTAATGAAATGAACCTAATCGGCAAGCTTGGGCTGCCGCAGGCTAGATGGTGGAGTTAGATGTCAATATTCCGGAAGATAACAGGCAAGGGCGACGATGCCAAATCAGTACCGAATGAGGCGGCGGCGCGTCCGGCGGGTAGCGAGCAGGGGGGTCAGCAACAGCAGCAGCGGCCGCCGGCCGATGCTTCGAAGCAGTCTCAGCGGGCGGCCTCTTCTGGTCAGAACCGTGTGGCTATGGGCAACGATGAAGCGGGCAGTCGTTTGCGGCCGACGGAGCGGGTTCCGGAGCTGAATGTCGGCATTGAGCAGGATATGCTGCAGATTCTGACGGAGCAGGCGGGGCTGGAACTGGTGCGGCTGACGGATTATCCCAAGGCTTCTCTCACGAAAGATTTGTTAAAGAGGATTCCAGCGGACCTGGCTCGTACGTGGAAGGTTTTCCCGGTTAAGTTTGAGGCGGATGCCGGGCGGCTGACGGTGGCTATTGCTGATCCTTTGAACGTGCGGGTGGTGGATGATTTGCGGCTGATGATGAACGAGGCGGAGGTTCGCGAAGTTCATCCGGTGGTCGCAAAAGAGGATGAGATTTCCGACTACATTAATATCTACTATGGTGTGGGGGATAAAACCCTTGAGCAGGTGGTGGAGGATTATGAGGCGGATGAGGATGATGGCAGTATTGGGGCGGCGGCTGAGGGTGTTATTGACCTTAGTGATATTGGCCGGATTAAGCAGCAGGAACCCATTATCCGGTTTTGTAACCTTTTGATTTTGCAGGCTATTAAAGAGCGTGCGAGTGACATTCACATTGAGCCTTTTTCGGGTGTGTTGCGTATCCGTTATCGTACGGACGGCGTTTTGCGGGAGATTAACAGTCCGCCGAAGAGCTGGCAGGCAGGTATCCTGAGCCGCATGAAGGTTATGGCGGTGATGGATATCGCTGAGACACGGCGTCCGCAGGATGGTCGTATCAAGCTGACTATTGATGGTCGCGAGGTTGACTGTCGTGTTTCGTCTTTGCCGGTGGTTCATGGCGAATGTATCGCGATGCGTCTGCTGGATAAGAGCGCGATGATGGTGGGCGTGCAGCAGATCGGCATGACTGAGGCATTGCTGGAAAAGTTTATGAAGCTGGTTCAGCGGCCGAACGGAATTTTGCTGGTGACGGGGCCAACCGGTAGCGGCAAAACGACGACCCTTTATGCGGCACTGAATGAGATTAATGATCCGGAAGACAAGATCATCACGACGGAAGATCCGGTGGAGTATCAGCTAGACGGGATCGTGCAGGTTAATATTAACACGAACGTGGGGCTGACGTTTGCGCGCTGTTTGCGAGCTATTCTGCGTCAGGATCCGGACGTGATTCTGGTGGGTGAGATTCGTGACTCTGAAACGGCGCAGATTGCTATTCAGGCATCGCTGACGGGTCACCTTGTGTTTTCAACGCTGCATACGAACAGCGCGGCGGCGACGATCAGCCGTTTGATTGATATGGGTGTGGAGCCGTTTTTGATCACGTCGACTCTGGCTGGTGTGGTGGCTCAGCGCCTGGTGAGGATGAACTGCCAGAAGTGTCGTCAGCCTTATAAGCCAACGGCGGAGGAGCTGGCGGAGTTTGGTACGACGCCGGAGGAAGTGGCGGACATTACCTTTATGAAGGGCCGCGGTTGCGAGACTTGTCATGGCACGGGCTATAAGGGTCGGATCGGGATTTTTGAATTGCTGGAAGCGACTGAAGAGATTCAAAATCACGTTTTGAATCAGGGTACTACGGACGAGGTGCATGACACGGCGGTGAGCCAGGGCATGATGACGATGCGTCAGGATGGCTGGTTGAAGATTTGCCTGGGCGTGACGACCTTTGAAGAGGTGGCCAAGCATACGCCACGGGAAAATCCGGACCAGATTCGCAAGGAAATGAAGCCGATGGTGAAAGAGACGGTTCAGGAAATGAATCCGGATTTTGAACCGGAGCCGGGGAAATCCATGGCGGAAATCCAGGGAACGCCGACGATTGAGATTCCTTCGGTTGAAGAACTGGAAGAGAATTCAGACAAGTAATTTGCTGACTGTGACTGGTCATTTCAGTTGATTTGTTAGCTTGCTGCCTATGACTGATTGTTCGGATTCGACCTTTGGCGGGCCGGGTCGACTGGATGCCCTTGTGCCTGCGCCGAAGTCTGGAAATGAGCGGTTTCATTCGGCCAGGGGTGATCTGGGTTTTGAGGTTGCTGACTTTTGGCGGTGGTCTACTTCGGACCTGACTAATAATGCTATGCGGGGAATTCTGGCGGAGTTTCTTGTGGCGCGTGGGCTGGGGGTGCAGTCTGATGTCCGTACGGAATGGGATGCGTATGACCTGGTGACGGATGAGGGAGTGCGCGTTGAGGTGAAGTCGTCGGCTTATATCCAGACATGGCATCAGACGCGGCTTTCACGGCCTTCGTTTTCCATCGGTTTGCGGCGAGGATGGGATGCGGGAACTAACACCTATTACGAAACGGCATGCAGGGCGGCTGACGTTTATGTGTTTGCTCTTTTGCACCACAAGGACAAACCGACGGTGGATCCGCTAAATGTGGATCAGTGGACGTTTTATGTGATGCCGACTGCGGTGTTGAACAGCCATTTTCCAGAGGGGAAGACGATTGGCCTTGCTGCATTGACTAAAGCTGGCGCGATGACAGCCAGTTTTGAGACGTTAAAGGATGTAGTAAGCGAGTTGTTTCCGGCGGGGCCAGAGCGGTAATCGGTCGAAAAGCGGTGTTTAATCGTCGACCCGGAGGACGTTCTGGGTCGATCGTCCGTTCGCTCTCGGCGACAAAGGTTTGATTTCCTAGTTGCAAACATGACGTTCCGTCGGCTGATGTATGGTGGCTGAATTTAAAGCTCGTCCGGTTGCCGCCGGCTGCACATCCAGGAGTTTTGCATGACGGAATCGACTAAATATCGATTAATTACTTTGTTTTTCACATTTCTCGTCTTCGTTGGAAGCCTTGCGTTACTATGGTATCATGCGGCGCCGTCGGTTTCGTTCCATGACTCCGGGCAGTTTGTAGTGGCAGCGGCCACAGGTGGCCTGCCCCATCCGCCAGGGGCCCCGTCATGGACCATTGGGGCCACGTTGTTTCTAAAAATATTTAGTTTCAACGACCCGGCCTACGGGTGCAATCTTTATGCAGGCATGTGGGGCGCAATCACCTTGGCATTGCTGTACTTTCTATCGGCGCGGTTAATGCGGCGATACTTTTTACCGCATGATCCCTGGCTGGCGTTTATATCGGCACTTTTGCCACCGGCCATATTGCTCGGGGGGTCTGCCTTTATTGAGCAATCGCTAATCGTCGAGCAATATACGATGCTCATCGCACTCATGACGGTTCTCGTGATATTGTTTACGTGGATACCGGACTGGCGCGTAATACCAGCGTCTCTTACCAGACGGCTCGGTGTGATTGCTGTTGTCATGGGCTTAACATGGGGATTGGCGCTCGCCAACCACATGAGCCAAGTTTGTCTCATATTGCCCGTCGGTTGCTATCTACTAATTATCCTCTATCACACAAACCTGAAAACCACGCTGGGTTTTAGCGGCTTATTGCTTATAGGGTTTGTAAGTGGCTGTCTTCCATTTCTTTATCTGCCCTATGTGGCTCAAAAGACCCCGCCGCTGGACTGGGTTGATGCCCATTCCTTTGAGAGGTTTATGAATGCGATTCAGCGTAAGCTCTGGACGAGGCGCCCCGCTTCAGAAGCCCCGGATCATTTTATCCGCGAATGGTTTTATACTTACGACATCATAGGCGAGCTTGGCTTTGTCGGATTTATGCTATGCCTGGCCGGAATAGCCTTGGCGATCAGAAAGCGCTGGCTGCCGGCGTTATGGTTTACACTGATGGCGTTTCCATTCTGTGCTGGATTGTTATATGGCCACCTTACTCAGTCGGGCATGGACATTAAATATATCCGTTATTACGGCGTGAAAGACTGGCACTTGCCCTTATACCTTTGGGGCGCATTTATGGCGATCCCAGCAGCCGGATACTTAATGGCCAGATTTCCTAAAACCCGGCTCGCGTTACCTGTGATTGCAGCTTTGGTGGTGAGTCAATCTGTGTGGGCAGTGCATAAATCATCGTTGCGAGACTGGAATGTCCCCCGTCAATATATCGAGGATCTGAAAAGCGGATTAGATAATCCGGAAGGCAATTTCTTGCTCCTCGGTGATGACAACAAAAGCTACACGATGGTATACGACACTATTTTGGCCAATGCGGGTAAAAACCACTTTCTTTATTCTTTTGCGTACTCACCGCCGGAGTTCCCGGAGGACACTGACATGGCCGTATTTGCCCGACAGTTAGTTGAGAATACCGCCGCAAACCACCAACCTGTAAGAGTTGATGACTCTGTCTTTAACAGTTTCCCCGCTTCCGTCTATGTGGATTTTCAAACTGAAGATAGACCTTTAAGCAAAGCCATTCTCCCAGCGGGGTTCGTATACAAACTGGCGGATAATGCACGGGTCACCTCGGAAGCCGTAATATTGGCTGAGATGAAGTGGCGCGAAAAGAATTCTCACAGGCTGCGGCTTCCCGGAGACAACCCGCACCGGCTGGATCGAGAAGCGTACAGTATACTTTATTGGCAGCGTGGCATATTCTTTCTCCAGCACGGTCTGGATGAATTAGCTATAGAGGAACTGAAGCGAGCACTCCACTGGACTCCGGACAATGGCTTCTGCTGGCTGGCCCTGGGGTTGGCTTTTGAGCGGTTAAACGCCACTGAAAACAGACTTCAGGCGCGACTTGCCTATGAATCAGCCATCGAATCCATGGAGTTTCTCGATGAAGCCTATTTTCGCCTTGGAACACT
>CAYUGQ010000103.1:0-9545 GCA_964444305.1 uncultured Candidatus Sumerlaeota bacterium | reverse complement strand
CAACGACGAAAGCCGCGAATTCCACGGTCTGTCTGGCTACGAAACCTTTGATATCATCGGTCTTTCTAACGGCTTGAAGCCCGGCATGGAAGTCGAAATCCGCGCAACCAGCGGCGACGGCAACCAGAAGACTCTAAAGGTTCTCGCCCGTCTGGACACGCCCAATGAAGTAACCTATTATCGCCACGGCGGCATCTTGCAGTATGTGCTCCGCCAGCTCGCCGGAAAACCTGGCAAGCCTGAAGGCGCATCCGCTAAAAATTAAGGTAATCAGCAACGAGACTCCATCCCCGGTCTTCAAAGGCCGGGGATTTTTTTCCATTCCGAATCTCAAACCCCCCTCGCGCCACCCCCAAATTAACATGCCGGCACCATAGTTGCGCTAACCCGTGCATTAGATTGTAACCACTCCGTTGGTACAAAGGTCTGGCCATGATAACTTTTAGATCATTAATTTGCCTGACGTTATGTTGTTTTCTTTTTTTAGGAAAATCTTCTGCTCAACCCACGACAAATACCATCTCCTTTTTAAAATCTGGAACCCACCACCGCGCCGCTGGCTCTGAATTGGACGTAAATCCCCGCGTCATCGACGCTCTGAAAAACCTCTCTTCGATCATAGTCCTCACCGAAGTCCCCCTCATCACAGGCGGCACCCGCAACTTCGAACTGCGACCCGTACAGGCTTTCACGCCCGATGCCGAAGTCACTTTTCGCTCCGCCAATGGCACCACCAGGTCCCTGGGTAAACCTGACATCCCCACAGTTTGGTCCGGGGCTGACCCCGCCCATCCGGAAAACGTCATAGTTCTTTCTACCGACCACACGTCCCGCCTGCAAGCCATGGTCATGGGAGATGCGCGAACTTCTGTCACCGTCATCGCTTCCGACGCAGACGACCCCTCAACCTACCGTATTATGGCCTCAGATATACCCGATGTCCCATTCTGCGGCGGTACGCTTGACGTCCCCAGCTCTGCCTATATGCCGCCCGGCGCCGTAGGAATCCGCGAAGTCCTCCCCGGTCAAATAGCTGAAATCGAACTGGCTCTCGACATAACTAATGATACAGTCACAGTCTGGGGTGGTCAATTAGACACCGCCGTCACTTACGTCGTCAGCCTCATTAATGCTGTAAACACCATCTACCGCCGCGATTTGATGGCCACTTTCAGCATCAAGCATGTCACCGTTCACGAAAACAATCCGTTTGCCATTGACCGCGATAACAATGGCCTGACCTCCAACGACCAGCTAAGCAACTATTTCGATTACATAAGCAACACCCCTCCTGCCACGGCTGACCTTTACCATCTGCTGGACGTACAAAACCTCGGTGGCATTGCCTATGTCGGAGCTCTGAATTCCACATTCGCCGCTTATCGCACAGGCGTAAGCAACGTGGAAGGCCGCCTGACTTTCCCCGGAGACGTTAATCGGTACTTCTGGGATACGCTGGTCGTTGCCCATGAGCTGGGACATAATCTCGGCTCTCCTCACACCCATTGCTACACTCCGCCCATCGACTGCTGTGTAACGGAATGCCGAGGCCGCTGCCCCTCCGCCCGGCCCGAAGCAGGAACCATCATGAGTTACTGCCATTCCATCGCCGGCGGCAGCATCAGTATGAATTTCCACCCCCGCGTCATCCAAAACATCAGGCCTCAGATCGAATCCTCGTCCCTTGTCTCTGTCCATTATCCCGCCCCCCATGTTATTATCCGCGGGGTTAATGACTTCGTAGTCGGCAACAACGGTCCGGAGCGATCCAACACTCTGAAAGCAACAGAAGTGGGCGCTGCCCCGGTCATCCAACAGTTCGACATTCAGAACATCGGCACCGCCGCACTGGAAATTACCGGCCCGGTTCAAATCATCGGCTCCCCCCAACTGACCTTATTCACCCAGCCTGAGTCGGCGGTCCTCGAGCCCAACTCTTCCACCAGATTTAATGTCCGGTACAATCCCATCGAAGGAAGACTGGTCACGGCAGACGTCATCATCCCCATGAACTCATCTCAGGGCCCACAGAATTTCACCTTCACAGTCGCCGGCAAAGTCGTAATTCCTTCCCCACCCATCACAAACACCCTCTCAGGTCCGAGAGACATCCCCGGCGGCCGGCAGACCAGGATTGAGATTCCGGTCTCTGGAGTCCCCGGTTGGATAACCGATGTCCAGATGCGCTTCGGCGGGCTAAGCTGCGGCAGTGGTGGCGTCCCCGGTCTCCAACATCCCCGCATAGGTGATCTTCAGATGGTCCTGCTGTCCCCACAGCGCACCGAAATCTGGATCATGGCCCGACCCGGCTTCAGCCGCTTTGGGGTAAACGCACCCAATTTATGCGGCACCGTTTTTACTGACTCCGCCCCGGTCCCGTTTCATAATGTCACCAACAGTGACGGGCCCTTCACCGGAGAATACCGGCCTCTAAACCCTCTCTCCCAAGTTCATGGGGAGAATCCAAATGGCCTTTGGACGTTAGTTATAATTGACACTGTAGCCCAGAATTCAGGACAGTTGAACTCCGTCTCACTGATAGTGAGCGGCGTTGTAGAAGCTGGAGTTACAGACTGGACCCTATATTAAATAATGATATACTCAAGTTGATCGGCAAAGCCCTATTTCTTATCTTGGCGATATGGGCCGGCGTCCTGTTTACGCTCTATTTGCGACAGGACGGCCTGGTATTTCCGCGCAGACAATATAATCCCAGATATGAATTAATGATTATTCCCGGTACCGTCCCACTGGAATATGAAACCTCCTGTGGCAAACAAAAAGGGTGGTACGTTCCACCCCGTGAGGCTGAAGACCCTGCCGCGGTCCCCCCGCGATTGTGGATCATGTTTGGCGGGAACGGTTCGGTCGCCCTCGGATGGAAGCACGTTGTTGAAGCCAGCCCTGATGCTGAGGCCGGTTTTCTCCTGGTAGAATATCCCGGCTATGGCTTTTGCGAAGGCAGCCCCAGTGTTGATGCCATTCAGGAATCTGCAGACAAACTCGTTGCCCGCCTCGCAGAGCATTTGAAAACTTCGACCGAAGACCTGCTCGACAGGCCCGTCCGCGTCATGGGGCATAGTCTCGGCAGCGGGATGGCTACCCAGTTCGCCCTGCGCCACAAAACAGACCGCATAATAATGGTCGCCCCCTTCACCAGTCTGCGCGCCATGGCAGAAGGCGTGGTGACCCCCGCCTTTAGCTGGATGCTTCGCCACCGCCTGGATAACATCGATGCCTTGCGCCAACTCACCAGCGGACCCGATGCGCCACAGGTCATTGTGATTCACGGGACGGAGGACAATGTCGTACCGGTCACCATGGGACGCCAGATCGCCGAAACCTTCCCGGAACACGTGCATTATGTTGAGCTGGAAGGCGCCGATCACGTAAACCTGTTAGACGACGCCCCCCAGTATCTCGCCCCTGACTGGCAGGGGAGTGGCCAATAGCCGTTACTCTTCTTCGCCGGGCAATGTAAGCCGGAACCAATAAAAACCATACTGGCCCAAAGTCAGCAGATAATTCATTTCGCCAATTTCAGGGAACTGGGTATACCCAAACAAGTCCACCGGCGTATAACCCTGATACTCAGACAGATCCAGCTCCACAAACTGTGAAAAACGCGACAGGTTGTTCGCCACCAGCGCCACTTCGTCCTTATATCTGATCAGGTAAGCCAGAACCTTTTTGTTCTCATGATCCAGGAACTCCACCGTTCCCCGGCTGAACACCTTATGGGTCTGGCGAATCTGAATCATATATCGAAGCCAGTTCAGGAAAGACGACCTCAGCGACAAGGCATTTTCCACGTTAACATGCTCGTAATTATATAGAGGGTCAATAATCACCGGACTGTAAAGGCGGCTCGGAGTCGTCCGACTGAATCCCGCATTCCGGTCCGCGTTCCACTGCATAGGTGTCCGCACGCCGCTTCGGTCACCCAGGAAAATATTATCCCCCATGCCGATCTCATCCCCATAATATAAAATAGGGCTTCCCGGCAAAGTAAACAACAGACTGTGCAACAGCTCCACCTGGCGGCGGTCATTATCCATCAGAGGAAAAAGCCGGCGTCGAATACCCAGGTTCAACCGCATCCGCGGGTCACTGGCATACTCATTCCACATGTAATCCCGCTCTTCATCCGTCACCATCTCCAGCGTCAGCTCATCGTGATTTCTCAAGAATGTAGCCCACTGGCAGTTCTCCGGGATTTCCGGCAACTGACGGATGATATCCACGATAGGCGTCGCGTCCTCCCGCCGGATGGCCATAAACATGCGCGGCATCAGCGGAAAGTTAAAGCACATGTGAAACTGATCGTTATCCCCGAAATACTCCACCACATCGTGCGGCCATTGATTGGCCTCCGCCAGCAGCAGGCCGCTCGGATACTTCTCCTCAAAATGCTTCCGCAGCCGCTTACAAAACTCATGTGTCCGGGGAAGATTTTCGCAATTGGTACCTTCTTCCTCAAACAGATAAGGCACCGCATCCACCCGAAATCCATCAAGACCCTTGTTCATCCAGAAATCGACAATGCGAAGCATCTCATCCTGCACAGCCGGGTTTTCATAATTTAAATCCGGTTGATGGTTAAAAAACCGGTGCCAGTAATGCTGCCCCGCCACAGGATCGTACGTCCAGTTGCTGGTTTCCGTATCACAGAAAATAATCCGGGCATCCGAGTATTTCGTCGGGTCGTCGCTCCAGACATAGTAATCCCGATAAGGAGAATTCCGATCCTGCCGCGCTTCCTGGAACCACGCACAATCGGCACTGGTGTGATTCACCACGAGGTCCGCAATAACCCGCATCCCCAGGTGGTGCGCCGTCGCCAGGCATTCCTCCAGATCTTCCAGCGTCCCATAGTCAGGATGAACACTATAAAAATCCGCAATGTCATACCCGTCATCCCGCAAAGGGGAAGGATAAAAAGGGAGCAGCCAAATACAGGTTACTCCTAAATCACGCACATAAGGCAGGCGCTGGGTCAGTCCCCGAAAGTCGCCAATGCCATCATCATTGCCATCCATAAACGCGCGCGTATGAATTTCATAGAAAACGGCATCTTTATACCACGGTGTGGTTGGTCCAGGGTCCTGACTGGGCAGGTCGCCCAGATCGCCCGTTGCAGGTGAAAAATTTACGTTCATAGAATCCCATTAAACAATTGTCGTACCGCACGAGTTTTGCATGGCATACTACGAAAAATGCCTCAACGAAAATTTTTTGTAACATGCTCTTTACGGTTGTTTTCTCAGAGCCGGCAAGATCACCGGTTCCATCGAGGCATAGCAAGTTCGGGAGGCAAATAGACCGTGCGAATTTATGATCAAATTGATGAAATGAAAGAGTTCATTGCCGAAGGCGACTGGGACGGTCTGGAAAAGGCCGCCCACAAACGATGCGAAAAGCTGTCCGGCAAAGACGAAGCTCGCAGCATCGCCAACGTAGACCTTTCAGAATACATGGAAGAACTCGAAGAGGGGCTCAAGCGGGCCTATGAAGAGGCCGAAGATATCGAAGCCGCAGCCGTCTATTTCGAATACGAAATGGAAAACCATTGGAACGGCGCGTTCTATATCTGCACAGAGTACAGCCCTGAAGAAGAGGAAGACGACGACTGGGCCAGCGTGCCCGACGAAGAAGTCGAAGGCCCTTCCTGTCCGGAACTGGCCGAGCTGTTCGCGTCTACCTTCGACGCAACAGACAAAGACCGCGGAGTTAACGGCTACCTCATAGCCCGCACCATCGCCGCCTATGGCCGCTCCGTAGACGCCTTGCCAGATCCGGAAATCGCCGTCTGCATCGGCTTCAATGATCAGGACAGCATCCTCCGCATCCGCGAAGGCGACGAAGCCTATTACGATCACGATGAAGATGACGACGAAGACGATGAAGATGAAGAAGTGTAACCCTGACCTGCGGTAGCATCACCGCCGCACCAGTCAGCTCTTATGATTCATTCCACCCGGCTGCCCCCAGGCAGTCGGGTTTTGTTTTGCCAGCCAGCCGAACCCCCCCGGCGGCGCGCCGCCTCAGCCCTTAACCGCGCCCGCCGTCAGTCCCTCTTCAATCTGACGCTGGAAAACGACATACAGCAACAGCGTAGGCAAAATCCCCACCGTAAGCCCCGCAAACAGTGCCCCCCAATCCGCCGCATATTTCTGTGTCGTCGCCAGGTTCGCAATCCCCAGCGGCAGCGTATGCCGCGATTCCTCCGTCATCAGCACCAGCGCCAGCGGATACTCATTCCACAGCCCGATAAACACGAAAATCCCCGCCGTAGCCAAACCCGGCTTCGCCAGTGGCAACATGATTTTCCAAAAAACCTGGCTCGGCGAGCAACCGTCAATCACGGCCGCCTCCGCTAATTCCCACGGCAGCGACCGGAAAAATCCCGTCAGAACAAAAATCGTAAACGATAAAGAGTACGCCACATAGATAATCACCAGCCCCGTCCGCGTCCCCAGCAGGGGAATATCGAGCACCGGAATCGACATCCTGTTAATTAGCATAAACAGCGGCACCACAGCCAGAAACACTGGAATCGTCATACCCGACAAAAACATGGCAAACAACGCCCGGTTGCCCCGAAACCTAAACCTAGCCAGCACATAAGCCGCCATCGCGCTAAACAGCAGGATCAGCACCAGCGCAATGGAATCCACAACTACCGAGTTCCATATCTTCCGCGCCAGATCCCCCTTTTCCATCGCATTCTTATAATTTATCCACTGGAAAGCTTCCGGCAGCGCCCACGGGCTTTTGAAAATATTATAGCTCGTCTTCAGGCTCGTCGCCACCAGCCAAAACATGGGATAAATCACCAGGACAGCATAGACACTCAATAATCCATAAATCGCCCACGTCCAGCGCGACCCACCCCTGCCCGCCATTATGCTTCCTCCCCCGTCGTATCCCTAAACAGCAGGCTCACCAGCCCCGCACAAACCAGCACCGTAACCAGCGTACACACACCAATCGCACACGCATAGCCATACTCGCCATTGGTAAACGCCGCCTCATACATATACGTAAGCAAAACCCCATTATACCGAGCCGGTTGACCCTCGTTTAACAGGAACACCAGCGCGAAAATATTAACCGAGTTAATGATCGCATAAATCGTCCCGATTTTCATGATATCCGCCATCAGAGGCAGCGTCACATGCCGAAATTCCTGCCAGCCGTTCGCTCCATCAATGCGGGCCGCCTCGCTGAAATCCGCCGGGATCCTCAAAAGACCCGCATAAAACAGCACGATATAAAAGCCCGCAATAGTCCAGATATGGACAAAAATTACCACCGGCAGCGCCGTCCCCGGTTCCCCTAGCCAAGCCCGCGTAAACTGCCCCAGCCCCAACCCCCGCAGCAGTCCATTCATAATGCCGAAGCTCGGATTAAAGATAAAAGACCACAGCACCGCCGTGGCCACGCCCGACATGATATTCGGAAACAGGAACACCGTCCGGAAAAAATCCCGCCCCCGCCGAATCCGCGTAAGCCCCACAGCCGTCCCCAGCGCCAGCACCAGCGTAGCCCCGCCCCCAATCACCACAACCTGCAGCGTATTTCTGAGCATCCACCAGAAAACACTGTCATCCCACAAACGCTTATAGTTCTCCGTCCCCACCCAGGCCATCCGCTCCGACCCGAGGTCCCCCGAATGCAGCGAAATCCACATAACCCGCAGCAGGGGATAGATGAAAAACACCAGGAACAACAAAGTCGCCGGCGCAAGAAATCCAATCATCAGCCCCACCGGGCGCCTCAGGCTGTCAGTCGCACGTGCCATTCAAATCAATCCCACTGAATCCGCTCATCGCCCAGCGAACGACGAAACCGTTGAGCCTCCGCCTCAATCCGGTCACAAAACTCCTCAGGCGTAATCAGCTCATTATACAAATCTTTCACCGACGCCTCGATAAACGTCTCCAGCGGACCATACCAGTCTCCAATATTATTAGCCCACGTCACCCGCGCCCCCTGGATCGCCGCATAAGGCAGTTCCATCTGAGGCGGCATGTTCGGTTTGCGCGACGGAGAAATCGCCGTCATGGTGCCCTTCGCCTCCGTAAACTCCACCGTTTTCTCAGGCGAAGCCAGATAGCGAAAAAACTCCGCCGCCACCTCCGGATGATTCCCCTTCGCCGGCAGACACCAGCCTTTACCGTCCGGGCTCAGATAAACCGCCGTAGGGTCACCCTTTCCATTGACAAAACCAGGCACCTTTGAAAACGTCAGTTCACTCTCCGGCGGCACCAGGTTGCCCATTTCCGCCTCCAGCCATGATCCGCACGGAATCATCGCCGCACGCCCCACCAGCAGCTCCATCTGGCTTTCCGTATGATTCATGCCAATGGCCCCGCCCTGAAAGTAATGCTTCCGCTTCAATTCCATAATCAGCTCCGCCACCTCCAGGAAAGCTGGATGCTTCCATGCCCCCGGCTCCAGGTTCATCGCCGCCTTATACGGCTCCAAACCCCCCTTCGAAATCACCCACGGGTAAAAAATCCCGTTCACAAAATAAATCGGATACCGCCCCTGAAACGTCAACGGAGCAATGTTCTCCGCCTTCATCTTCTCCCCAAGCTCCAGGAACTCCTCAATCGTTCCCGGAGGCACCCAGCCATGCTTGTCAAAAAGTGACTTGTCGTACCACCACCCATAAGTATCAATGTTATACGGCAGCACATAAGTCTTACCGTCAAACTGCCCCAGCTTCAGCAAATCCTGGTTAAACGTCTCCCGCCACGTCTTGTCCGGTTGACCATAGGCCGGCTGATCCAGGTATTCGTCCCAAGGAAGCAACTGGTTCGACCGGATATGCGGCAAAAGGTTCATGCCCCATCCCGGCCACGTCAGGCTCGGCGGCGTCCCCGCCGCAAACCGCGGCTTCAACATCTCCCAAGCCCGCGGACTGCCAATCACGTCCACCTGGAACTCAGGATTTTTCACGCTAAATTCCTTCGCCGCATCCTGAAAGAAATCCACCCCGTAACCGCCGTGGAACGCCAAGACCTCCACCCGCTTCGGTTGAGCCCCGGCAACCGCAATCAACATCGCCAGGAATCCACCCGCCAAAACTCGCCCGACTTCCCGCACTCGAGAAAATCCCATTACAAGCGTAAAACTCATGACTGATCGTTCTGGCGATACAAAACGCAAAATGCCAGTGTTTTCTGCCCACCGCGTTCCACTCACAAATCCGCCAGACGCCCGCCCCCGCCCCATGCCCACCGTCCGCCCCCATGCCAGCTACTCGCGGATAATCCCCGCCAAGCTCGCCCCTTTCCGCGCCAGACGGCTCTCCGGATTATCCTCCAAAGCCCGCCGCGCCTCCGCCACCGCCGCCGGCCGGTCCGCCCCACTCTCCAGCGCATCCATAAAAGCCTGCGGCATCAGCGGATTCAGAAACCGATAACCATGTTCCGCCACATACTCCCGCGCCGCCCCCTCCTCCGTCTCCCGCACAAATAAAGCATATCGGTCATCAAACCAGCACAGCCGCCACTCAGAATGACTCGCCAAAACCG
>CAYUGQ010000102.1:0-9686 GCA_964444305.1 uncultured Candidatus Sumerlaeota bacterium | reverse complement strand
ACACTGTAGGTTATTGGACCCTCGCACCTTCAGGTGCGGGGGTTCTTTTTGTGGGCGTGTGTTTTACAAAGTTGGGGTAGTGTGGAAGGTGGCTTAACGGCGGAGCAGGTGTGAGTTTTGAAGGGACGGTTGTGACGCATGTTATAGAAAAGCCTGACATGGACGGTTAAATTGTCGCCATGTCAGGCTTTTTGCATTGAGGGTATGTCGGCTGGTATTATTCGGGCGAGTTATTGGTGTCCGGCCCATATTCAAGAATGGCGCTGTCAACAAGGGTGGATGCGGGGATGTCCATTCGATCCAGGCGGCGGATTTCTTCGCGAGCGAGTTGTTCTCCGTAAATGTCGCCGACGTTCATGGTGATGTATTTTTCGTAAAGCTGGCGTCCCTGGGTAGGGCGTCCGGCTTCGACGAGGGCGCGGGCGGCATTAAGGAGGCCGCGGGCGGCAGTGTGGTCGGATGGGAGTTCTTCTGCCAGTTTCTGCCATTCCATCACGGCGCGTTCGACGTTACCTTCCAACTGGAAAGTCAGGGCGTAATTGTTTCGGAAGAACGCAAGATCTTCTGCGGTGGTGGCTCGGATCATTTCGTCGTTGAGAATCCGGCGTGCGGTTTCAAAATCTTTCATTTCTGCATGAGTGCTTACGATGCTGTCGGTAGCTTCGCGGCGGTCTTCGGGGAATTCTTCCTGGTATTTTTGGAAGAACTTCAGAGCTTCTTCATAGAAATGGCCGGCTACCAGGACTTTGCCTTCTTCCAGGAGAAACTCTTTGCGATCGGGCACGCTGGGGTCGTCCAGTAGGCTGAGCAGGAAATCGACGTGTTCGCGCTCTTTGCCATGGTGCTCTGCGAGTTTCAGGGCGCTCAGGTGGACTTCGTGTACATGATACTGCTTTCCGTTGACACCATTTTTGATGACATCGCGGTAAATTTCGAGAGCGTCATCGACTCTTCCTACGCGGCCGAGAGCGGCGGCATAGTTTAACCGGTAGCGGGGATCTTGCTGTAGAGAGAGGGCTTTTTCGTATAATGGAATGGAGAGTTCGGGAAAGCCCTGGGTGGCGTAAATGTATGCGGCAAGATGGATTTCGTCCGGGGTGGCATTAGGGCGGTCGGCTAGGTAGCGGGGCACTTCCCGGGCTTTATCCGGCTGTTCATAGAGGTTGTACAGGGAGATCAATTTGTTGTAGGGATCAGGGGCGTAGGGACGAAGTTTGATGACATCCCAGAGAGCTTTGGAGGCATCGTTTGCGGCTTTTTCAAGTTGGGAAAGGGGCGGGCTTGTCTGGGGATTATTGGCGATCAGGTTCCAGGCGTTCGATGAAAGGACGTCGGCAAGTTCCTCCACAGCGTTTATGTTGGTGGGGTCGGAGACGACGTATTTCTGCAGGGCTTTTGCTACACCGTCCTGATCGCCGAGGTGATTTTGATAGGCCATTTCAAGGATAAACAGGTTCGGGGATTCATTGTTGGCGTTGGCTTTTTCCAGTTCTGCTTGAAGTCCTTCTTCGTTTGCGGGGAGGAAGCGGAGGAAGGGCGCGGTGGAGAGATCGCGCACTTTGGTGTAAGGCAAGTCTTTGGTAAGGCGCTGGAACTCCGTCACGAGGTCGGTCATTGGACCGGTTACGCCGAGACTGGTCAGATAGAGATTTAAGGCGGTTTGCTGGTCAGCATCGTCGAGTTTATCGAAATTGAGGTCGCGTAGTATCTCGACGGATTTCGCGTAATCGTCAGAGCGGAAATGTTGTTGAGCAAGATAGAGCCTTACCCGTTCGGGGGAATCGGTAAGGGGGAGGAGTTCTTCGTAAATTGAAATCGCACGGGAAGTATCCAGGGCGACCTGTGTTGCGAGTTCTTCGAGGAGAAATGTTCGTTCGCGAGGGGAAAGATTTGTTTGTTTCGACATGGAGTCGAGGGTTTCGTAGGCTCGGACTTCGTCGCCTTTGCGGATGGACGAGAGGGCGAAAAGCCAGGCGCGGGAGGCGGAATTTTTTGACGTGGATTCGAGGGTGGAGTGGAACTCTGCATAGCCGGGGCCGAGGCTGAGAGCCATCAGTCCGTCGAGGGCCATACTCCGGGCGTGGGGGTAAGTGATACTTGATGAGCTTACGACAGTGTCTATCATCAGTGGCAGAACTTTTGAGAGATGATCGGGTCCGCCAAGCTGGACGAGCCGGGCGAAAAGATCGCGGCGATCATTGTCTTTCAGCTCTGGTGCCCAGAGAGCTTTTTCGATTTCTTTTGCGGCGGAATCTTTTTCTCCGAGGGTTTCGAGCTGATTGGAAAGAAGGAGAGTGCGCTGGTAGACGGTTCCGGTGGAGTCGTGTGAGGCGGAGCGAAGCAGATCGATGGCTTCACGTTGCATTTGCGCGTTTACATAGCTTCGGGCTCTGGTAATTGATGGCTGGGCGGCCAGGCTGGGGCTCTGGAGTACTTCCTGAGTGGCTGTTGTCTGGCCGGTGCGGTGGAGAAATCGGACCATGGCGGGATAGCCCTGCTGCGGATCGACCTGAATCATTTGCTGATAGGCAGCCTCGGCACTTTCCAAATCGCCTTTCGCGGTTAGCTCGTAGGCCTGTGCAAGGAGTGCAGAGGATTGATTATCTTGCGGATTGCCGAAGCTGGATGCGGTTAAAAGTGTGAAGCCGGTCAATCTTAAAAAGTGAAACTTAAAGAAACGTACATCAACCCTCATACTTAGTCTCTCCCTCAGTCCTGTCGATGCAGGATTACTCCGTATAAAGTAAAATGAAACCAAGCATTGGCGGGCAAGGGGGTGCAAGTGTCTTCGCTGAAAAAATGTAAAATTTTTCGATTTATACCTGTCGGATTTTCTTGCGTTATCCAGCCCGGAGTTCACGGTACCGTCTACTTTCCGAGGAATGACATCGATGACTCTGCTTCGTGGCCTTGCAACTTCTGAACGAGCGCTGACATTAATTGAGCTGATTATTGTCGTGGCGCTGATATCGATATTGGCTTTGCTGGCGGTACCGAATTTTCTGGATTCACAGGTGAGGGCGCGGACGGCCCGGGCCAAGGCGGATTTTCATACGGTGGCTTACGGGCTTGAGATGTACCGGATGGATCATGGGGTTTATCCGAAGGGTAATAACAGCTCGCGGGTTTTGAATCCGGTGCCGGAGCGTGCGACCTATCGCCGAACGCTGGAGCGGTTGACCAGCCCTGTTGCTTATCTGACGGGGGAATCGGTTTTCTTTGATCAGTTCAAGGCGCAATGGCGATATGGGGGCACGAGCCTGGATGATCTGGATCCGATTGATGTGCCGCCGGGCAGTTTGTATAACAAGCAGCTTTACTGGTATGCGGCGCGAAACGCGACGGGGGCAGCGATTTGGGATCAGAAGGATGATCCTGATCCATCATGGTATTACCTGGAGTCGGCGGGGCCGGATCTGGCTCATCATAATGCGGGGACGTTTCTTTATAACATAAGAACGGATACGCCGGCCACCCGGGGGCGGGTGGCGAAGATGTTGTATGATCCATCGAACGGGACGATGAGCCGCGGAAGTATCTGGAGGGCTGGCGGCACCCCAGTTGGCTATGCGAAAGCTTTTTATGGCATGGTGAATGAGCACAACAGGTAGTGCCGCCGGGATTTTGATTTTGGTGCGGCCGGGTGTTGCTGGGTCTTATTCGGCGGTTTGCTTCGGGTTAAATCGAACGACATCTGTCCGGGAGATCATATAGAGACGTCCTTTAGAATCGATGTTCACGCTGGAGAATGGGCCTTTTGCGAGGACTGTGATCTGGCGGGTTTTAACGTCGATCTCAAAGACGTTGCTGGAAATGCTTCCATAGATTTTCCCGTTGTGTTCGGGGGTCATGAAGGCGGCGCGCCATACGTGTCGGGCGCGGGTTGTGAAGGGGAAGCGGTCTTCCGTATGGATGACTTCGCGGGTTTTCGGGTCAAAGACAAAGACGGTGCCGAGGGCCCATCCCCACAGCATCCCGGAGTCATCAAATTGAAGACTGGTGATTGCGGCGCGGTCTTTTACGGGCTCGAGGCTGTAGAGAAGTTTGTTTTCTTTGACGTCCCAGGCGAACAAGCGGCTGTTTTCTTCGACAGGACGTATTCCAAGTCCGCCATGGATTGTGGTGCCGCCGTAGAGAACTCCGTCGCGGTAGGCGAAGGAGACGATGCCGTGATTTTCAATGAGATTACGGTAAACGGTGGCGGAGGCTTCGCGGTCGTTATCTGCCAGAGAGTCCGGGTGGAAAACAGCCAGAGCGCCACCGAGAGCTCCGTAATTTGGTACGGTGCCCATGTAGACGGCACCGGCTTCAGGGACGGCCTGCATGGCGAAGGGACGGTCTTGCCCGTCTTCTGCGAGAGAGAAGAAGGTTTGTACTTTGGGCGCGGATTGAGTGGTGTCGAAGCGACTTAAATTGGCTCCGGGGTAGGTGCCGAGATAAAGGGTCTCGTTATAGAAAGTCATGCCTTCGGCCTGGCGGACGTCGCCGTACTGTTTGTGTTCCCGTGTTTCAGAGTCGAATACGCCGAGCTGACCTGCGACGTATCCGCTGCTGTAGAGTTTGTCGTCAGGGCCGACGATTATGGATTGGAGCTGGAGGGGAATTTTGGGGAGGTCGACATGGACTGTCTGGGATTTACCGGTCTGGGGATTATAGCGAACGGTGTTGCCGCCGGTAGTGGCGACGAGGAGTTCGCTGGTTTTTCCATCGGCGGATGTTGTCCAGTTCATGCCGCGAGTATCACCCTTGATTTTGACATCGAGAGTGGTTGCAGCATTGGTGGAGGGATCGTATTCTATGAGGGAGCCTTTGCTGGTATAATAAACTTTGCCGTTTGGGCCTTGGTCGGAGATTTGATTGCTGCCGATGGCGGGAATAGTCGTGATGAGGTCGGTGGTTTGTGGGTTCACGACGAGACTGTCGCCGGGTGAGAGCCGCACGAGGACCTGGCTTCCGGCGGTTCCGACGGTGTATGCAAATTCGGATTTGCGGTAAGGCTCTGGCAGGATAGATCGCTTCTCGCCGGTTTCAAGATTGATTTCGACGACGTCGGCGTGACTTCCGATGCCGGCATAAGCCCGCTGGTTAGTTTCGCTCCAGGCTATGGATCGGACGTAGTCTTCATTTTCTTTCGCGGAGCCGAGGTTGCGAAATTCGGCGGTGGCGATGTCGTACTCAAAGACGATGGCTTCGTTATAGCATCCGCCGACGATTTTGCCTGGTACGGGTTCGATAAGATCCCAGACGAAGGAGACATGACCGGCGACGGATCCGAGGGTTTCGACTTCGTCGGCGCCGGGGCGGTAGCGCATGAGGAGGCCGCGGGTATGGGTGGCGATGTAGATGTTGCCGTCGCTGGCACGGTGCATGTAATAGCTGCCGTTGGCGCCGGGCATTTTCAGGACGCGCTGGACTTCGCCGGAGTCGAAATCGACCACGACGAGCAGACCGGGGTCTCCCATGAGGCTGAAGTAGGCCGTTGCGCTAGAGGTGCCGTCGCCGGGATCAACGCAGCAGCTCATTACGGTGCTGCGTGTGACTTGGGGCCCGAGGTTTTCGGCTGTCCAGGCGGCCTGGCCGGCGGTGGTCAGGCGATCCTGCGGGTTGAATTTCGCCTCTTGGGCTTTTGACAAGCCGGGCAATAGACACAGACCGAACATTAGCGCAGGGATCAGCTTCATGGTAAGATTCCTCAGGAGTGATTTAATTAAGTGAAGATCGCAGAATAAGCTATAAGACCTGCCAGAGGAGATGGCGGGGCTGTCAAACTTTTGTTTTTGAGATGTGCTGGCGGTGGATTCGCTTTTACAGCTCTGCTATTCGAAAGTGAGGAGGTCGGGGGCGGGGTTTGATCCGTAATAGATTCGCATAATTTCATTGCGGAGGTGGCGATATTGGCCTTCGCCGGGGAACACGATGCGTCGAATGGTGAAGGCGGCCCGGGCGAGGCCACTGATGACTTCTGAGACTTCGTGGATGTCGCGGGTGCGGGTGTGACCGGGCGATCCATGCTCAACCAGGATATGGCTGGAGGCGGGCTGGAGCGGATTATAGGGAGCGTAGGGGACGTCGCCGCTGCTGTCCATGATGCAATAATAGCGGGGATCGAGGCCGGCGGCGCGGACGGCGTTGCGGGCAGAAGATTCGAGATCGGCGGCGCGGTCTACCTTGGAGACGTCGAGAGTTTTAAACAGGCGGCGTTCGGTGATGCGTCGGGCGAGATCTGAGAGGATGGGGTCGGGGGATTTTTCCCAACGATTGAGGGCTGAAAAGACGAGGTGATCATCCAGTTCGCAGTAGGTGGTCAGGTCCACGCTGGCGGGATTTTTCAGAAGGTGAAGGAGGGGGTTGTCTGGGGAAAGGCGGAGGAAGTGGAGGGCTTTTTCTTCTGATGAGGAGAAGGTGTTGTCGGCGGGGTTTACTGGATTGTCAGGGCGGCCCTGGGCAATATCGGCGGCGCGGGTGAGAAGGGCACCGAAGGTCCTCTCCCCTGCCCGGACGGTTTTGTGGAGGTAAACCTGGGCGTACATGTGGTAGCGGGCCTGGAGGTATTTTTCGACGGCCTGAACGCCGTTGGTGGCTACGACGATATTTTCCTGTCGTTCGTCGAGTCGGAGGACATGCAGCAGGCGTTCGAAGTCGTAGATGCCGTATTTGACTCCGGTCATGATGCTGTCGCGGAGGAGGTAGTCGAAGCGGTCGGCGTCGAGCTGGGAAGAGATAATCTGGGAGAGGAAACGGGGGCGGGCTTTTTCCCGGATGATATTTACGACTTCATCGGGCAGGGAGGCATGGTGGCGGCGTAGGATTTGATTGATCCGGCTGGAGGGTTCGAGGATGATGCGCTGGGTCCAGGTTTCGTGGTCGATGCCCATGAAACTTTCAAAGAGGTGGCTTAGGGGGCCGTGACCGACGTCGTGGAGGAGGGCGGCGCAGCGGGTTGCGAAACGCATGTTTGGTGGAATGGGGTGTTCGCGGGCGAGCTGGTCGAGGATGCGGGTGGCGACATGCATGGCGCCGATTGAATGGCTGAACCGGGTGTGTTCGGCACCGTGATAGGCGAGGTTTGCGAGTCCCATCTGGCGAATGTGGCGCAGACGCTGCATCTCGGGGGCGTCAATGAGCTCCATGAGAGTGATGTCTTCGGTGGAGTTTTTATCCAGAGCAATCAGGTCATGGACGGGGTCACGGTAAAGCTTATCTCGGATCAAGAAGTTCCTCGCGGAAGAGTGTTAGTTTCGGGATTGACTACATTGAGCAAAAAAATCGTTGCAAAGGACAAGTTTGTAAACTGCTATTGCGAACGAAATGTGGATTAAGTTTAATAAAACCGTTCTGGTTGCTGCGTTGCTGGCGGCTGGATTTGCCGGTGAGGCGTCTGCTAAAAAGTATTACGCTTATCCCGCGGTGGGTGGCTATCGGGTCTACGATGGGACGACGGGAAAAACCTATTATACGCGGAACCTGAACAAGTGGGTCGCTGACAGGCGGCGGGCGGATATGGGTTTTGGCGGATCGATCAGCCACGGGAATTTCTCAAAGGGCAGCCAGCCTGTTGCGGAGACGGTGGAAACGGCGGCGCGGGTTACCAACTCTGCGGTAAACAGTGCGATTAATGCGGCGCATTATGTGCCGGGATGGAATCGTGCGGCGCAGGGAGCGCGGGCGATCGTGGGTCCTGCGACGAAACAGCAGCGGCGATAGTATCTTAATTTCCATGTTGTGTATTTCGTCATTAAGCCGGGCTGGTTTGCGGTACTGTGTACTGTTGAGTTTCTGCGTGATTTTGACGGCGGTGGCGTCGGGGCAAAATGCGGCGACGGATGTGGAATCGGACGATAATGCTTCGACGCCGGGGCTTTCATTTGAAGAGCAGGCGGCTATGCTGACGAGTGTGTATCCAATTACGCTGGATAAGATGTCGCAGGTTACGCAGAACAGCTATAACTGGGGTGGGATTCGGGATGCTTCGCTGGCGTGTGAGCTCGGGTTTACTCATGAAGCGATTGTGATTCGGGGCAAGGTGCTGGATGATCAGCCGTTTGTGCAGCCGGTGGCTTACCCGGCCAAGCCGAACTGGTGGAAGACGACTTATGCGGCGGATGGGATTACGCTGTCGTTTGAGGATCCGACGTCGGCGACGAACCGTTTGCGGCTGGTGCTGAACTTTTCGTCGTCGGGACTTTCGCCAAAAGTGCAGGTTCTGGAGGCGCCTCTTGTATCGACGGCAGGAATTTTGACTTCTGCGGAATTGCGGATTCGGAGCCTTGTGCCGGAGGATATTCCTGCGAATCTGCCTAATACAGAATTGCCGCTGACGGGATTTCGCTTTGAGTGCGTAATTCCAACGACGGGCCTGG
Source organism: uncultured Candidatus Sumerlaeota bacterium (assembly GCA_964444305.1). Taxonomy (GTDB): domain Bacteria; phylum Sumerlaeota; class Sumerlaeia; order Sumerlaeales; family Sumerlaeaceae; genus JAKFFN01. The sequence goes on along the minus strand of CAYUGQ010000102.1, from coordinate 1,326 downwards.
CGGAGCCGAAATTTTTCTCGAATCCGTTTCGCCTGACGGTGGCGTTGCATGACCTGGATGGCGGGGTTGAGACGTATCTCAAAATGGAAGATGTGCTGGAAAAGCGGGATTAACGGTGGGTTTTGTTGAAAAACCGTGTTGTTTAAGAATATGGTGTTTTGCGGACAGGTATGTGTGTTGAGTATTGTGTGAATTTCACGCGGAAGAAGTAGAGAACCTCGATTCTCTCACCCTACAGCCCTTTGGGAGCTTTCGGGTTAAAACAGCCATGATGCATGGCGGCGGCTTTGTTTCGCTGTGTGCAGAGAATTTTGGCCGGAGAAGATCGAGTTGTCTTCTCCGGCTTTTTCTGTTTGATATTCCCTCAGTAGATAGTGTTTGACCAAGTTTAAAACCTATGGAGGAAATGGCTTATTAAAGATAACATCCGTGTGAACCGCGAAATCCGGGCGAAAGAAGTTCGTCTGATTGATGCTGACAACCAGCAGGTGGGCGTTGTAGCCCTTGCTGATGCGTTGCGGCGGGCGGAAGAGGCCGAACTGGATCTGGTGGAAGTAGCTCCTGAAGCAAAACCACCGGTTTGTAAGATTGTCGATTATAAAAAGATTATCTACGAACAGAAGCGGCGAGTCCGTGAATCGCGGAAAAAGCAAAAGACCGTCGAAGTTAAAGAGGTCAAGATGCGCCCTTCCATTGACAAGCATGATTATGATACGAAAATGAATCGTGCGCGGGATTTTCTCGAAAGTGGAAACAAGGTAAAGTTTACCTTTATGTATAAGGGGCGCGAGCGGACACACCAGGACCGTGCGCAGCGTTTGCTGAACCAGATTATTGAGGACCTTGAGGATTTGGCCATGCCGGAATCGATCAACCGGGTCGGGATGAATCTGGGCGGTGTTATCATGAACAAGAAGCGTTAGGCCATTTCACCTCTGTTTGGGTGCAATTTTGAATGAAACAACAGGCGGCCGTTGAGGCGGTGCGCTCAGGAAGGAAACACGGCAATGCCGAAGATTAAAACGAATCGTGGCGCTGCGAAGCGCTTTCGCAAGACGGCCAGTGGCAAACTGAAGCGTGGCAGCGCATTTACCAGCCACATTTTGACGAAGAAGACTACGAAGCGGAAACGGCAGTTGCGTAGCACCGGCTATGTGGCCGAAGCTGATGCGGCCACGATTAAGCGCCTGATCCCTTATAAGTAGTTTTTCCGTCGCCTGGCCGAGGGCTGGGTGTTTCGAGTAACTTAAGTTTATGATAACAGGAGTGTAACAGTATGCCACGCGCTACTAACAACCCGGCGTCTCGGCGTCGGCGCAAAAAGGT
>CAYUGQ010000101.1:0-9691 GCA_964444305.1 uncultured Candidatus Sumerlaeota bacterium | reverse complement strand
GAGCACGTCCTTGGTAAGGACGAGGTCACCAGTTCAATCCTGGTCGTGAGCTCCATTTTTTTTGGCTTTTCAAGCAACCTATTTTTATTACCGGGGGCTTTTTTCGAACCGATGAATGCTAACGATATCCGCAAGGGTTGGGTGCTGCTTCATAATAACGATCCGCACTATGTGATGGAAAGCACCCACCGCACACCTGGTAACCTGAGAGCTTTTGTGCAGGTGCGCCTGCGCAATCTGAAAACGGGAAACAGCTTTGAGACGCGCTTTAGCTCGACGGAGTCTGTGGAACGTGTGAACCTCAGCCGGCAGGACATGGAGTTCCTGTATCGGGATGATGATCTTTATCACTTCATGAACACGGAAAATTATGAGCAAGTGGCGCTGAACAGCGATGCGCTTGGCGACACTGCAAAGTATATGCAGGAAGGCATGAAGGTCCAGATTGAGTTTTATGAAACGGATCCGATCAGCGTGACTTTGCCTGGCTCGATTGAACTGGAAGTTGTGGAAACGGAACCTGAGATCAAGGGCGGTACGGCAAGCAACAGCCCGAAGCCTGCGAAGCTGAGCAATGGTGTGAGCGTTATGGTTCCTCCGTTTGTTAAGGTGGGTGAAAAGATTCGCATCAACCCGAACGAAGATAAGTATATTGAGCGCGTGAAGTAGCGGCTCAAGTCAGATAGTTTAAACGATAAAGCTCTCCGGAAAACCCGGAGAGCTTTTTTTAATGCCGTCTCGTCTGACGGCTTTATTTTTTTGGGGGCGCGATCAGGGTCATTCCTATTCGGTACGCGGAAGACGGCGTTGCTGCATTTTGTGGAGGGGCAGCATGAGCAGGATAACGAGTATAACGCCAAGTATGGCTGAGCCGACATATTGTATGCTTTCTCCTGCTGCGGTTTCTGGTTCGGTGAAAGCGTAGTCTGGAACGGGTGCGGGGTAGTTATCGGAGTATTTGATCATGCCGGCGGGGACGGTGGTTTGACCGGCTATTTCTGCGGTTTCTTCGGGCGACCATTCCCCCCAGGGATCGCCTGCGCCGGCGAGCATGGGAAGGAATATACCGGCGGGTACGAGGAAGGCCATGATGGCGACGGCGGCATAGAGTTTCTTGCGGGCGGCGACGGGGAGGGGTTGGGCGAGCTGGAAATCGGGCAGGCGGGCAAGTACATGGATGGCACCAAGGGTGATGGCGGCTTCGATGACGCCGATGAGGATATGACCGATGACCATGGCTGGTACGCTGACGCTGAAGCCGAGGGGGAAATAAAGGGGGCCGTCGGGACCGGTGAAGAGGGCGGGTTGGGCACCGAGCATGAGACCGGTTGTGTGGCCGCCGCAAACGACGGCTGTCCAGGCGGCGATGAAGGCTCCGATGGAACGCAGTTTTGTGCCGGCGGGGTCTTTTACGATGAGTCTCCAGACGGTCCAGGCTACGGCGGATTGAACTATGGCCATGCTGAGGACGTTTGCACCGAAGGCCCAGATTCCACCGTCGCCGAAGACGACGGCCTGAAGAAGCAGGGCGAGGGATACGGCTAATATCCCGGCAGCGGGGCCGAGAGCAATGGTGACCAGGGCGGCTCCGGTGGCGTGTCCGCTGGTGCCGCCGGGGATGGGGACGTTGATCATCTGAAGAAGAAAGACGAATGCACCGGCGAGGCCGATGTGGGCGGCGGCGGTGGTGTCGAAGCGAGACTTGATGCGGGTCCACGCGATGTACCACACAGGTGCGGAAACGGCCCAGGCGACTGCGCAGGTCTGGGGGCTTAAAAATCCGTCAGGGATGTGCATTTAGTAATCCTTTTCAATTTCTAAAAGTGATCGAAGGTTTCGTTGGAAATATTTTCAGGCTGACCGTGGCGCTTCAGGATGATCCCTGATCCGGGGTGGACGTGACCTATGGGAGTCAGGGTGCAGTCTGCTCCGGCGGCATGCAGTAGTTTCTGGAGGTTTTGAAATGGCTGGGGGGACGAAATCATCAGTTCGTATTCTTCGCCACTAAAAAGGGCAAACTGGAAGGGGTCGATATTGAGGTGACGGCAGAATTCGTGGGCGGAGGGGTGGATGGGGATTTGGTCGAGATCAATTTCCATTTGAACCGCAGAGGCTTCAGCGAGGAGAGTGGCTTCGTTATAGAGGCTGTCGCTGATGTCGATGAGGGCTGTGCGCTGGCCGGTTTTTGAGAGGGCCATGCCAACATGGGTTCGGAGGGGCGGGGTATAGTGGCGCTGGAGAAGGGCGTCGGAGATGGTGGAGTGGATTTTGATTTTTAAACTTTCATTAAGTAAAAGCTGGACTGCGGCACGGCTGGCTCCGAGGGGACCGGTGAGATAGAGGGTGTCGCCGGGGCGGGCGTCGGAACGAAGGCAGGTGGCCCAGGCGGGGTGTTTGTAGCCTAGGGCTGTTACGGAAATTACGAGATGGTCGCCGCGGGTGGTGTCGCCGCCTATGATTTTGGCTTGGGCGGCGGTGGCGGTTTCGTGGAGGCCCTGGTAGATTTGTTCGACGTGGGAGACGAGAAGATCAGGGGGCAGAGAAAGGCCGATCAGGAGTGCGTGGGGCTGGGCTCCGGCGGCGGCGAGATCGCTGAGGTTTGCACCGGCGGATTTTCGGCCGAGGGCGCGCCACGGGGTGGCTGCGGTGCGGAGAAAGTGGACGTTTTCGACCAGGAGGTCGGTGGTGGAGACCAAGTGGCCGGCGGGGATTTGGATTTCAGCGCAGTCGTCGCCGGGGGGAACAGGGATGGTTGGGTCGGGCACTGAGGTGAGCCAGGGGCGAATGCGGCGGATAAGTTCTCGCTCGCCGATCTGGCCGACGGTTTCGTGGTGGGGTTGTGCTTGATCAGTCATGGGGCGGCGGGCCGGCAGAGCAGATTATTTCCAGTCGACGTAGGACTCGGCCAGCTGACGCAGCCGGGTGGCGTGGGACTGGATGTCCTGGGCTTTCATGAGTTCACTGATCATGGCAATATTGGTGGCTCCGGCGGCGAGGGCATCGGGGATGGTGGCTTCGGTGATGCCGCCGATGGCGACTGTGGGCAGGGGGATGTTCTGGCGTATCCACCGGATGAGTGAGGTTCCGACGGGTTTGTATTTTGAAATTTTTGACGTTGTTTCGTAGATGGGTCCGACGCCGATATAGTCGATGGGCCAGGTGGTGGCATTGATGGCCTGTTGTTTTGAGTGGGTGGAAAGGCCGACGATTTTATTGTCGCCGACGACTTCGCGGACGATGTCTGGAGGAAAGTCATCCTGGCCGATGTGAACACCGTCGGCGTCGAGTTCGCGGGCGAGGTAGGGGTTGTCGTTGACGATGAAGGTGGCGTTTGCGGCGCGGGTGATCTTGCGTAGTTCGGTGCCGATCTCCATAAGTTCTTCGAAGGTGCTGGTTTTATCGCGGAGCTGGATTACGCGGATGCCGGCGTCAACGAGATGCTGACAAACCTGGGCGTGGGCTTTGCCGGCCATCTCTGAGTCGAGTATGGCGTAGAGGCCCCAGCGGCAGCGGTTGATGTGAGATGATTTGTCGCCGTTGTGGTTTTGTTGGGAATCAGTCATGGGATGGAGGTACAGTAGAGGTCTGAAAAAAATGAAACCCCGGGAGGATTTCTCCGCCCGGGGTATCAGGAAGCTTTGTTTGAAATCAAACTTAGCAGGGGTTGCAACCAAACAGGTTGGCAAAGCCATTAACTGTGTGGGAGACGAATGCACCAACGCCATTCAGGACGCCAGCAACTGGAGCAACCGGGTCAACACAAGGCGTGCCGTAGGAAACCGGAGCGCAAACAGGTGCTGGTGGCGGGCAGGGAGCTGGCGCATAGCCGTAGCCCTGGGCGAATGCGGATGTGGTGCATGCAACGCTGATAGCGATAACTGCAGCAAACTTCTTCATGGTGAAACCTCCAAATGTTTCTGCTTTTTTTGTTACTACGGAGGGATACTTATGCAAGTGATATGCCAGTATTCAAGTCCTAATTAACATCAAATTTTGTTAATTAGCGATCTAAACAGGATGGCGATTCGTTCAAGTGTTGAGATTTGGAACATTTGGATTGTTAGCTCGTGTCCCAATTATTGACTCGCTGTGGGCGGGGGGGCAAAAATTATCACTTGCAGCGGGGGGCGATTGGGGCTTTCGGTTGGATTATAACTTTTCCGCTTTGGCATTTTTTCATTCGGAGGCAGACCAGCGATGGCTAAACCCTTGAACATCGGTATGATCGGTTACGCATTTATGGGGAAGGCGCACAGTGCGGCGTATCGTGATGTTGCGCGTTATTTTCCTGATTTGAAATTTCAGCCGGTGATGAAGGCGATCTGTGGGCGGAACGAGGGGGCTGTGCGGCAGGCGGCGGAGCAGTTTGGCTGGGAGGGTTATGAGACCGATGCCATGGCGCTGATCGGGCGGGAGGATATAGATGTGGTGGATGTGTCGTCGCCGGGGTGGGCTCACAAGGAGCAGGTGATTGCTGCGGCGAAGGCGGGAAAGCATGTTATTTGTGAGAAGCCAATCGCGAACAATTTGAAAGATGCGCGGGCGATGACAGAGGCGGTGGAGAAGGCTGGGGTTAAGAGCCTGGTGATGTTTAATTACCGGCGGGTGCCGGCGATTTCGCTAGCGCGGGAGATGATCCAGGGGGGGGACCTTGGCGAGATTTACCAGATCCGGGCGCATTACCTGCAGGACTGGATTGCGGATCCTGCTTTTCCGATGGTGTGGAGGCTGGATAAGGAGCTGGCCGGAAGTGGGGCGCTTGGGGATATCGGGAGTCACATTATTGATATTGCGCGGTTCCTGGTGGGTGAGTTTACGGATGTGTCGGCGCTGATGAAGACGTTTATCAAGGAACGGCCGGTTGCTGCGAAGTCGAAAGAGACGGGGACGGTGACGGTGGATGATGCGGCGGCGTGGATTGCGAATTTTGATAATGGGGCAGTTGGGACGTTTGACGCAACGCGGTTTGCGCGGGGGAAGAAGAACGGGAACGGCTTTGAGATTTATGGGTCGAAGGGTAGTTTGATTTTTGACCTGGAGGATATGAATCGGCTGAGGTTCTGGTCGGCGAAGGATAATGCGCGGATGCAGGGCTTTCGTGATATTTTGGTGACGGAGCCGAATCATCCGTTTATGGATGGATGGTGGCCGCCGGGGCATATTATTGGGTATCAGCACACTTTTGTTAACACTCTTTATGATTTCTTTAAGGGGTTGGAGAAGGGTAAGGATGGTGCGCCTAACATGCGGGATGGGCTGAGGGTGCAGGCGGTGCTGGATGCGGTGGAGCGCAGCGCGGCGGGCAGGAAATGGGTTAAGGTGGCGGAAGTCTGAGGGAGAAAAGAGTTTTTGCGAGTGAGAGCTGCGGGGGTGGTGGGTGGTGAGAACCGGCATCATTATTTGCGGCGGTAAAATCAAATCCTGCGGTGACCGTAATATGTTCCAATTCTCCTTGCGCACGGTCGTTGGGTGGTGCATGAGAACGCAGATTTGTTCGCGGGTTTGACGCTCATTGGATTTTGTCCATCTTCACGTACATAGCCATTATTCGCCAGATGGTGTAGCCTCTGTTCGCGACCTGGTTCGCTATGCAGAGCGCCAGGGCATGAGGGCGCTGGCTCTGACGGATCAGGATACGCTGGCGGGGATTGCGGAGTTTTGCGCTTTGTGCCGTGAGGCGGCGATTCGTCCGGTGATTGGTTGTGACATGACGATCGTGCCGCTGGCGATGAGTGATATGAGTGCGGACCGGCCTTACCGGATTGTGCTTTTGGCGGAGACAGAGGCGGGGTATCGCAACCTTGTGAAGCTGGTGAATCTGAGTCATGGCAGGCCGCGCCGGAGTCAGCCTTGTATTGATATGGAAATGCTGGAGAAGCATTCGAGCGGGCTGATCGCGATGACGGGTGGTTCTTCGACTGAGCTTTATAATCTTTTGCTGGGTAACCGGATTGAGGAGACGGAGAATTATATCCGGAAACTGGCGCGGGTGTTTGGGCGGGAGAATCTGATTTTGCAGCTTGAGGATGTGGAGCAGGGGCGGCAGAAGCAGATTAATGATCGCATTTTTGCGTTGAGCGATTTCCTTGGGGTGCGGTGTGTGGCGACGAATTACGTGTGCTACCTGCGGCCGGAGGATAGTGTGGCGCGGGATTTCCTGGTGCGGGGGCGTTTTCCGAGTTTTCTGCAGTTTCAGGCGGCGCGGGAGACGGCTCATTCGCAGCATCTGGCGGGTGGGACTCAGATGCGGGATCGGTTTTTAAAGTATCCGCGGGCGCTTTATGCGACGGAGGAAGTGGCGGACCGGTGTAGCTTTCAGCTTAATTATCAGAAGCGGCGGTTTCCGATCCATGATTTTGTGCGCGGGTTTGATGCGGACAGTTTTTTGTGGGACCTGACTTTTCGGGAGGCGCGGGCACGGTTTGTGGAGCTGTCGCCGGATCTGAAAAATCGCCTTAATGAGGAGTTTGATTACATTAAGAGCCACGGCCTTAGCAATAATGTGTTGTTGCTGTGGAACATTGCGCAATTTGTGCGGAAGAACAAGATCAGTGTGGGTGTGGGCCGGGGTGAGATGATTACGAGCCTGGTGGCTTATATCCTGGGGATTACCCGGATTAATCCGCTGGATTATAAGCTGCTGTTCCAGGGGTTTGCGACGGAGAAAAATGCGGAGCCGGCGCTGACGGTGGAGATGCCTGTGCGGCATATTGAGGCTTTGCATGCTTATATGCGGGAGACTTTTGGGGCGGATTTTTGCAGTGCGGTGGGCAAGCATACGTGGTGGAACCGGGGTGCGCTGGGGCGGGAGGTGCGGTCGTGGCTGTATGCGAAGCCGTCGCGGACGGAGCATGAGGAGGTTCCTTATTCCAAGGATCTGAATGTTGATTCGCCGCTGGAGGCGTTTTTTCCGGGTAAGAGTGACGGGGTGGCGTTGCCGAGTGCGGAGTTTGAGAACTTTTTGCTGTCGCGCCTGCTTCCCCGCCCAAAGGATTTTGTGCTGGATGAGAATCAGTTTGCGATTTCGTCGGAGAATCTTAATCATCTGACGCCTCGGGTTCCGACGGATGATCAACTGGTGACGCAGATGGATGGTCGTGCGCTGGATCAGTTTCATATTCCGCGGCTGACGATTATTACGGATCCGGTTTTAAACATCCTGGATTCGGGGGCGACGTGGGTTCGGAAGGAGGAGAATGCTTCTTTTGATCCGGACAGGATCCCGATGGATGATGAGGCGACTTATGATCTGCTTTGCCGGGGGCTGACGAACGGGATTGAACCGTTTAGCAGTATTACGTTGAAGTCGCTGTTGCGGGCGCATCGTCCGCGGAATTTTATGTCTCTGCTGAAGATCAAAGGGCTGGAGCGTTCGCCGAACAGCGCGGGTGGATCGTCGGATGTGACGGAGCATGTGGCGGAGTGTCTGCTGACTTATCGATGCGCTTATATTAAGGCGCATTATCCGATGAGCTTTATGGCTTCTTTGCTGACGCACAGCTTTCGGAACCGGCGTAAGTTTACGGTGATTTTGCGGGAAGCGAAGCAGATGGGTTTGAAAATTCTGCCGCCGGATATTAACTTGAGTGTTTATGAGTTCAGCCAGGTGCATAAGGCGATTCGCACGGGGCTGATGGTGGTGAGCGGTATGGGGCCGCGGGTTTATCAGGAGCTTCATGAGACGCGGCGGGGTGGGGATTATGCGGATATGATGGACCTAGTGCGGCGGACGGATTCGCGTTTGATTAACAGCCGGATTTTGTCTAACCTGGTGAAGGTGGGGGCGCTGGACAGTTTTGGTATGAGGCGCAGCCAGATGCTTCATATTATTGATCATGATGTGGAAATTGCGCGGCGTAATGCGACTTCGCCGGAGCTGTTTGATCAGCAGGATGACCGACCGATTACGCAGGTGGCGGTGGATCCGCCGGATATTTCGGAGTTGCCTCTGCAGGAAATTATCCGGTTTGAGATTGCGGCGGCGGGTTATTGCATTGGGTATGATCAGCTTCTGCTTTATAAGGACCTGGTGGAAAAGTGTCGTGCGCTGGCCCCGGCGGACCTGGTGCCGAGGATGGTGGGCAAGGAGGTCCACGTGGCGGGCTTTCTGGATCATGTGGAAGTAGACAGCCCCCTGGTGGAGGAGAAGGAGCATATCCTGCTGGATCTGGAAGGTCATGTGGTGACGATGCCGATGAAGATTGGCAGTTTGTATGACCAGGCTTTGCATGCCAGTGCGCCGGTGCTTATTGGCGGGACTATTCACCGGCGTAAGGATGAGGTTTATGTGAAGGGCCTGACGGCGTTTACGCTGCGGATGGTTCAGGAGATGAGCCAGCATGTGAGGGCTCTGGAACTGGATTTGTCCGGGGAAGATGGGCGGACGGTTCGGTTGATTAAGAGCCTGGTGAGTTATTATCGAGGTCAGGGGACGGAGATCAAACTTCACAATGTGCCGCAGGGGGCGGTTGCGAAATGGTTTGGGCGTGGGATTGAGCGTACGCCGGTGTTTTTCAGTCCGCCGTTTTACTATGCTCTGAAAAAGATTTTGCCGGAGGAGCATATCTCGATTATTGCGTCGGACGCGATGGATCCTTCGTTGCTGCATGCGTTGTCGCCGTTGCGTTATGAACAGGCGGAGCCGGTGAAGCGGATGGCTCATCCTGAGGCGGATAATGCGGATATTGTGGACGTTTATTAGGCGGAGGCGGTTGGCTGTTTCTTGACTGAAGCGGGTGTTATTGCTGGCCGAAAAGCTGGCTTGTGTGGATGTCGTGGATGATGGGGATGGCGACGATTTCTCCGCCGTGGTTTTTGACGAGTCCGGCGCCTTCGATTTGCTGCAGGCTGTAGTTGCTGCCTTTTGCGAGGATGTCTGGCTGGAGAGCTTTGATGACTTCGTGGGGGGTGTCTTCGGAGAAGATGGTGATGTAATCGACGGCGTGGATGGAGGCGAGGAGTTCGGCTCGCTGGGTTTGTTTGATGATGGGGCGGGGTGAGCCTTTGAGGCGCTGTATGGACTCGTCGGTATTCATGGCGAGTATGAGAACATCGCCCAGGGCACGGGCATGCTGGAGGAACGTGAGGTGGCCGGCATGGAGAAAATCGAAGCAGCCGTTGGTGAGCACGATGCGTTTGCCGGCGGCTTTGAGCTGGTCGCGGAGGCGACTGAGATCGTCTGTGGAAATGATTTTTTTTGCGAGGGTGTCTGAGGCCAGGGTTTGCTGGATGTCGAGTGGGGTAACGACGGCGGGGCCGGTGCGGCCGACAGAAATACCGGCGGCGATATTGGCCAGGCGAGCGGCTTCTTCTGATGAGAGGCCGGCGGCGAGGGAAAGGGTGAACCAGGATACGAACGTATCCCCTGCCCCGGTGACGTCGTAGACTTCGCGCGCGGAGGTGGCGATTGTGATTAAGTTATCTTCGTGATCAAGGAGGGCAATGCCGTCTGCTCCGCAGGTGATGACCACCATTTCGCTTTGAACAGTTTCGCTGATTTGCCGGGCGGCTTTTAGCAGGTGGTCGGGATCAGAATCGGGGATGCCGCTGGCTTCGCGGGCTTCGCGATTGTTGGGGGTGATGGCCGTTGCGCCGCGATAGCGGGCGTAATCGCGGCCTTTTGGATCGACGACAACGGGGATGTTTTTTTCGCGTGCTTTGGTGATAATGTGATGGAGGAGATCTGGGGTTA
>CAYUGQ010000100.1:0-9738 GCA_964444305.1 uncultured Candidatus Sumerlaeota bacterium | reverse complement strand
AATAGACACCGGCACCGCCGCCAGCGGCACAATCGTCGCACGCCAGCTTTGCAGGAAAATAAACACCACCAGCAACACCAGAACCACCGCTTCCAGGAAGGTGTGCATCACCCCTTTGATCGACTCATCAATAAAGATCGTCGTATCGTACGGGACATTATAATAAACACCCCGTGGGAATGAGTCCGCCAGCTCATCCAGCGTACGGCGCATATTGTCCGCCGTCTCCGGAGCATTCGCCCCGGGCTGTAGATAGATCGGAATCAGCGTCGTCGGCCTGCCATTCAGACGACCAAAAAGGTCATAGCTCTGCGCCCCCAGCTCCGCCCGGCCGATGTCCTTAACCTTCACAGTCGAACCATCAGGATTCGCCCGAAGGATAATATTTTCAAACTCCGCAGGCTCTTCCAGACGCCCCGCCGTAATCACCGGGAAAGTCATCACCACCGGTTCATTACTCGGAGCTTGACCTACCGTGCCCGCTGCATACTGACCATTTTGCTCACGGACCGCGTTAGCAATGTCCGTCGTCGTAATGCCCAGGTTTGTCATCCGGTCCGGGTTGATCCACAGGCGCATGCTGTAATCCTTCGCGCCGTAAACCATCACGTCACCCGCACCCGGAACACGCTTCAGCGTATCCAGGATGTTCAGCGTTGCATAGTTGTTCAGGAAAAGTTCGTCATAACCTTCGTCATCAGACTGCAAAGCCACCACCATCAAAATGGCACTGCTTCGCTTCGTAACCACGATACCCTGGCGCATCGCCTCCTGCGGCAACCGCGGCTCCGCACGAGCCACACGGTTTTGCACTTCCACCGCAGCAAGATCCACGTTTGTCCCGGTTTCAAAAGTCACCGTGATCGTCATACTTCCATTGTTCGCACACTGCGTCTGGAAATAAAGCATATCCTGCGCACCACTAAGCTCCTGCTCAATCGGTGCTGCCAGAGACTGCGCCACAACCTCCGCGCTCGCTCCTGGATAAGTCGCCGATACCGTTACCGTCGGCGGAGTAATTTCCGGATACTGCTCCACCGGCAGCATCCAGATGCTCACCAGACCAAGCAGCGTAATTACAATAGACAGAACCGACGAAAAGACCGGCCTGTCGATAAAGAATTTACTCATCGGTTAGCTGCCCGTCGTTTCCGTGTCAGTAGATTCCGTGGTCGTCGTCTCTTCAGAAGAAGGCGCCGCAGTCGGAGGCGGAACTGTCTGGTCTCTCCGCTCCCGGCCCGTCGGGGCCCCCACCGTAGAACCCCCGTCATCCTGAGAAGCCCGATTCCGCGATTCCCTCGATCGTCCCGTCACTGGCTGCATATTTAATGTTAATGTCTCCGTCGTCACCGCCACCTCAGCCCCCGGGAAAGTCTTGTTCGTGCCCGCGATAATCACCCGCTCGTTCTCCCTCAGGCCCCGCTCAATAATCCAGTTCTCACCTTCCCACGCCGTCGCATGAACAGGCCGCATTTCCACCGTATTATCTTCATCCACCACATAAACATAAGTGCCCTGCATACCCAGCATCACAGCTTTCTGCGGCACTACAAAAGTATTCGTCCGGCGCGACCCGCGCACCAGCACCTCCACAAACTGCCCCGGCTTCAAAATCCCCGTCGGGTTGGCAAACGACGCACGATAAAGCCCCGTCCCTGTCTGGGGCTCAATCGTCACATCAGCATAATTAATCCGCCCCACCTCACTATACCGCGTCCCGTCCAGCAGCGTAATTTCCACCTCATAGTTCTGATCATCCGGTGGAATAATCCGCCCCTCCTCCTCCGCATTCCGCATCTGGAGCAGGTCCTTCTCCGCAATCGTGAAATTCACATACATCGGATCCTGGGCCGTGATATTACAAAGCAAACTGTTCTGACCCGGATCCACCAGGTCACCCGGCTTTTTCAAAGCCCGGCCCACCATGCCCGCAATCGGCGCCGTCACCGTCGTATAGCTCAGCTCCAGACGGGCCTTCATCACATTAGCCTCCGCCAGACGCTGCGAAGCCACCGCCGTCTCATAAGCGCTGATAGCATTATCCAGCTCTTCCCGCGAAACACTCGCACTTTCCTGCAACCGCCGCGTTCTGTTCAAGTCACGCTCTGCCGACTGCACCGCCACCTGCGTCTGAAACTGCTGCGCCTCGGCAATCTGAAGATCCGCCTCAAATGGCCTCGGATCAATCCGGAACAGGAACTGTCCCGGCGAGACCGAAGACCCTTCCTCAAAGCCAATCTCCCAGACAACGCCTTCCACCCGCGCGCGCACATCAACTTCCTGGCTCGCTTCCGTCTGACCCACATACTCAAAATTAACCGGAATGGTCATCGGCTCCGTCGTATACGTTTCCACCTCCGCCGGAGGACGCTCCATGGCTGGCGGCGCTTCTTTCCTGCACCCCGCCATAAACACGACCAAACCCATCAAAGCCACAATCAATTTCATTAGCCGCACGCGACCTCTGTGAAGACTACGTTCAGATAAACTCAAGTTAAACCTTCGAGACTTCAAATTTAATGAATTCTTAGCCTACCCATGATTCGGAAAGCGAATTCCAAATAATAAGGACATTTAACGTCCAAACAATTTAATCATCTAAGGATCGCCTCTTTAAACTTCACCCGTGGCATTTCCCTTGCTCATTGTGCATACGTAATCGTAACAACACCATAGAAACCATCCTACGAGGAGTTTTCCACCATGAGCCTGATAAACGCAGCCCATACACCACCCCTTACCTGCACCCCTGACGCCACCGTCCACGAGGCCGGCACCGCCATGGCAAATCGAAACGTCGGCGCCATTGTCATTATTTCCCCTGATAATCGCCCCATCGGCATGTTAACCGAACGCGAAATCCTGCAACGAGTCCTGCTCGCCGGCCTCGACGCCAAATCAACTCTCGTCCGCGACGTGATGACCACCCCCTGCCTCGTCATTCCCATGGACCGCACAGTCCACGACGCCATCCATGTCATGCTCCGCAAAACCGTCTTCCATTTGGCCGTCATCGATGAAAACCGCAACCTCGCCGGCGTCGTCAGCTACAGAACCCTTCTCGCACAGCAGATTGAAAACCTTAACGCTGAAGTGGACCACCTCACCGCCTTCATGGGCTTCGACGGCGGAGGCGACTAAGCCCAATGCCAACACTGTTCACCAAAATTATCAACGGCGAGCTCCCCGGACGATTCGTATATAAAGACGAACACGCCGTCGCTTTCATGACCATCCAGCCCATATCCGCCGGCCACACCCTCGTCATACCCCGCCAGGAGATCGACCACTGGATCGACATGCCAGACGACATCGCCCAAAAGGTCATGCTCGCCAGCCAGGTCGTCGGCCGCGCCATCCAAAAGGCATACGACCCCATTAAAGTCGGCGTCATGGTCGCCGGCCTCGAAGTTCCCCACGTCCATTATCACCTCATCCCGATCCACCAGATCAGCGACCTGAACTTCGCCAACCAGAAAGAAGCCACCCCGGACGAACTCGAAGAAGCCGCCACAAAAATACGGCAGGCCATGCGCGAAATCGGCTCTGGGCAATACCTGGAGGGGTGCGAGTAACACTTCACCGCTGAAATTTTCCATCCGCGCTTCCCAAAACCACCTTTTTCAGGATAATCTCGCCATACCTGCATAATTAAAAAATTCCCGGCCGCTCTGATGTTATATGTTTAACAGCATTTGGGGGCACCGAAAGGGGATTCGTCGCATGTTCAAATTCGCATGCAAATGGCTGACAATGGGCCTGCTCATTACAGCAGCATCACCGCTGCCGGGTCAGGGCGAAAGCAGCGTGGAAAGCACCCGCTCAATACCATCTCCCGACGGAACAAAAACCGTCACGGTAGATCGGTTCACTCCGGTCGTCGACGGCAGGGCGGAACGCTTCTCCGGACGCATGCTCCTGCGCGTCACCTCAAACGACGGCTCCGCCGCCCGCCAGCGCTACGTCGAGGCCACCCAGGTTCGAGTCATGCACCCACCCGTCTGGCTCGACGGCTCCCGCCTTTGCGCCTTCGTCTATAATGTCTCCAAAAACAGTAACGGCATCGTCTATTTCGAACCCGAATCCAACCGCGCCCTCCAGGTTGAGTTCGTCATGCCCACCCGATACATGGCCGCCAGCGGACAAATCGAGCAGGAACTCACCAGCCTGGAAATCACCGAATTCACCGAATCCGCAACCCTTAAAACCCGCAACATCCCCTGGAAGGGCGGTAGCGCATTCCCCCTTGTAATTAAACCGCTGCCCGATTATCAAGGCCAGCCGTATGGACTCGATTTCTACCAGGAGGTCAACACCGCCCTCACTGCCTATCGCGACTTCCTCAAGAAACACTCCATCACCCGCCTGGAGCTTGAGCAGGCCAGCGAATCCTTCTCCCCCGACGAAAAATGGCTCGGCCTGCTCGCCTGCAACGCCCAGGAAAGCTGGGTTCTCGGAATCCCCCTCGACATCAAGAATCCCGTCCAGACCCTCGCCACCGCCAAAGCCCATCGAATCACCGGCCTCCAACTATCCTGCATGCTCCAAAGCGAAAATCCCGACCCAGAAAGCACCTTCCATGACCGCCGCTACCTCACCGCCTGGCGAGATGCTACCCACATGCACGTCGTCCGCGAAAGCTATGACACCGAATCAGACGAACCCGTCACTCAACCCATTCGTCTGGTAGACATCAGCACCGGCAGCATGACCGACCTGGCCACCACCGCTACCGCAGTATCCCCCCCGACAGCACCTCCGCAGTGACCTCAACCCCACTTATCACTTCCATAGCCCGTCCCCAGCCCCTGATCCCCGGCACTCTCGTCAAACGCTACAAACGATTCTTGTCCGACGTCCAGCTAGACACCGGCGAAATCGTCGTGGCCCACTGCGTAAACACCGGCGCCATGGAAGGCCTCACCCGCCCCGGCATCCGCGTCTGGCTAAGCCCCGCCAACAATCCCGCCCGAAAACTCCAATACACCTGGGAACTCGCCGAAGTGGACGGCCGCACCTGGGGCGTCAACACTTCCCTGCCCAACAAACTCGTCGGCCACCTCCTCAAACAGCGACATCTTCCCTGGCTCGCCCATTGGCACTGTCATCAATCCGAAAAAAAATACGGCGAAAAAAGCCGCGTAGATTTCTGGCTCTGCGACCACGATCCCGCCCCCGACAACCAGCCCGTCACCCTCACCACCAGCCGGAAACCCAAATCGCACCCCACCGTCACCCGCCAGCATTTCCTTGAAATCAAAAACTGTCATCTCATCTATCCCGATGACATCGCCTATTTCCCCGATTGCAAAAGCGAACGCGCCACCGCCCACCTGCGCGAGCTCATCCATTGCACCACCCAGCCCGACACCTCCGCCGAAGTTCTTTTCGTCGTCCAGGTCCCCGGCGCCACAGCCGTCCGCCCTAGCGATCTCCATGATCCGGCTTTCGCCGCCACAGCCCGCGAAGCATCCCGCGCGGGAGTAAAATTTTCCGCCATCGGCGTCGCCCACGACACCACCTCCATAAACATCTACGGCCCCATCCCCGTCGACCTCGACCCCTACAGCACCGCCCCCCACCACCACTGGCGGGAAAAGACCCTCACTTCCTAACGCATTTTCAGGCAAGTTTCTCGTAGTCCATAACAGGTCGTCACCGGCGAAAACAGCCTCACGGCCCAAGCCTTTAATTTATGAACAATCTCCAGACACTCCTTTTTGACCAAATAAAAAGCGCCCAGCCCACCAAGCGGCTGACAGAACAGATCAGCAAAGCCAAACCCGGCAAACCCCTGGCCATCAAAGGCCTGCGTGGATCATCCCTGGCCGCCATTGTCACCGAGCTCGCCTCCAGCGCCTCCCCCGACCGCCCCCTTCCATTCGTCCTTCTTGTAACCGGGAATTACGAGCGCTCCGGCGAACTTTACGACGACCTCCTGTTCTTCGGCCATAACGACACTCTGCATTATCCCCGCACTCAGTTGCTGCCCTACGACGATGACGAACCTCTCCTAGAAGAACAGGTCAAGCACCTTGAATTCCTTCGCCATCTGGCCTCCCCCGCCACAAGCAAACCCGTCGTAGGCGTCACCTCAATCGAGGCACTTTTCACCCGCGTACCAACCCTCGACGCCTTCCGCTCTCTGTCCGTAACCGTGGAATTTGGCGAGCCCTTCGACACAGAAACGTTCGCCGACCGCGTGACCATGCTCGGCTTTGAACGCGTCCCCACCGTCGAAGTTCGCGGCGAATTCAGCATCCGCGGCGGCATCGTGGACATCTTCCCCCCCGACGCCGAAAACCCCATCCGCATCGATCTTTTCGGCGACGAGATCGAATCCATCCGCTATTTCGACATCCACACCCAGCGCTCCCTCCGCGGCCAGGACGATCTCGAACGCGTCACCCTCCTTCCCGCCCGCGAAAAGCTGGTGCTGGAAAAATCGCTCGAAGATGTCGACGGGCCTCTCCCCCTTCTCATCGACCTTCTGCCCGAAAACTCGCTCCTCATTTTCGACTCAACCGAATCTTACCCCGTCCTCGACGAACGCTTCCGCCAGCTCGTAGATCGCCAGTTCCGCGAACACGGCTCAAAAGACGTCACAGCCGCCACACCCGACCGCTTATACGCCTCTCTTGACCAAGTCCAGGAAGCCGCCATTCGCTTTATTCAGCTACACCACAGCCTCATCATTGAAGGCGAAGGCAAAACCTCCGGTGTGGCCTTCGACACCACCAGCTTCGAAACCATCAAACCCAGCCTTGAGCATTACATCACTCAGTTCCGCCGCCGCGTGGCCGATGGCTACCTCACCATTATCGTCTGCGATAACGACGGTCAGATGCAGCGCATGGACGAAATGCTGGCCGAAAACGAAATCGGCTCCCTCCCATACAACATCACCCGCGGCGACGTCCCCCTCCCCAAATATGACGACAACACCCGCGACGTCATCATCTGCGTCGGCACCCTCCATGCCGGTTTCACCATGGCCGACGCCGGCGTTTACATCGTCACCGACCGCGAAATCTTCGGCCGCTACAAGCGCCGCCACGTCTACCGGAAAATCTACAAAGGCGCCCCCATCGCCGACGCCAGAGAAATCCGCAACGGCGATTTCGTCGTCCATCTTGATCACGGAATCGGTCGTTTCGAAGGCATCCGCAGCCAGAACATCGACGGCAAAGTTACCGACTTCCTCGAACTCATTTACTCCGGCGACGACAAGCTCCTGGTTCCCGTCGACAAAATTGCCTATGTCCAAAAGTTCAGCGGCCCTGACGGCACCCCCCCCACCCTCGACAAACTCGGCAGTAAAAAATGGCAACAGCGCCGCCAGAAAAGCCAGGAAGACATCGAGAAAATGGCCACAGAGCTACTCGGTCTTCACGCCAAACGCGCCATGGCCCGCGGCCACACCTTCAGCATCGACACCCCCTTCCAGCGCGAATTTGAAAGCAGCTTCCTCTACCAGGAAACCCCCGACCAGCTTCGCGCCATCGAAGACGTGAAAGAAGACATGGGCGGCCCCAAACCCATGGATCGCCTCGTCTGCGGCGACGTCGGCTACGGCAAAACTGAAGTAGCCATCCGCGCCGCCTTCAAAGGCATCATGGATAAAAAGCAAGTCGCCCTCCTGTGCCCCACCACCATCCTCGCCCGTCAACACTATGACAACTTTCGCGAACGCTTCGCCGGATACCCCATCCGCGTCGAAATGCTCTCCCGTTTCCGCACCTCCAAAGAAGTGCGCGAAGTCCAAAAAGGCCTCGCCGACGGCTCCGTCGACATGGTCATCGGCACCCATCAGCTCCTCAGCAAATCCATAGAGTTTAAAGATCTCGGCCTCGTCATCGTCGATGAAGAACAACGTTTCGGCGTCACCCATAAAGAGCGCCTGAAAGAACTTCGAGCCAGCGTCGACTTCCTCACCCTCACCGCCACACCTATCCCCCGCACCCTCTACATGGCCCTCAGCGGACTGCGCGATATGAGCATTATCAACACCCCGCCCGCCGACCGCCATCCCATCAAAACAAAAATCATCCACTGGGATCGCGAGCAAATCGAAGAAGCCATCCTCCGCGAACTCAACCGGGGCGGCCAGCTCTTCTTTGTTCACAACCGCATTCAGAACATCCACCAGATCGCTGAAAACATCCGCGAAATCGTACCCCACGCCCGCATCGTAGTTGCCCACGGACAGATGAATGAACACGATCTCGAACAGATCGTTCTCGATTTTATCGATCAGAAATATGACATCCTCGTCTCCACAACCATCATCGAAAGCGGCATCGACATTCCCAACGTCAACACTATCATCATCAATCGCGCCGACGCCTTCGGCCTCGCCCAGCTCTATCAGCTCCGAGGACGAGTCGGCCGCGAAACCCGCCGCGCCTACGCTTACCTCATAGTCCCCGCTGGCCACGCCATCACCGAAGCCGCCGTCGCACGCCTCAAAGCCATCGAAGAATTCACCGAACTCGGCGTCGGATTCAATATCGCCATGCGCGACATGGAAATCCGCGGCACCGGCAACCTCCTCGGCAAAGAACAGCACGGGACCATGAACTCCATCGGTTTCGAACTCTATTGCAACATGCTCGAACAAGCCGTCGAAGAAATGCGCGGCCACGTAAAAGAAGCCGAAGGCCAGGAAGCCGAAATCCAATGGAAAGTCAGCGCCTACCTTCCCCCGGAATACATCCCTGTCGAAAGCCAGCGCGTCATGATCTATAAACGCGTCGCCGAAGCCCGCACCCCCGAAGAACTCGATGACATCCACGCAGAACTCCGCGACCGCTACGGCGATGTCTCCCGCGAAGACATCACCGGCAAAGGCCAGGTAATCGAAGACCTGCCCGAGCCCGTAGAAAATCTCCTCCTCATCGCCCGAATGCGCCTCCTCGGTCGCAAACTCGACCTCAAAAAAATCGTCGGCCTGAAAAGCGGCTTCAAACTCCACAAAGAAGGCATCCTCAAAGAAATGGGCACCCGCGCCCAAAAGATCGTCGGCACCAACGCCGACATCTACGCCGATGACCCCAACGCCCTCGAATTCAGCTACAAAAACTGGACTCGCCGCAACGGTCTCGCCGTAGCCACCAAAGTCATCGACCGCCTCCTTAAGCGCGCCGAAAAGGCCGCCGCTAAAAAAGCCGAAAAAGCCGCATCTGCTAGTTAATTCCCCTCAAAACCACGGAGATCAAACCCCTTAAAATGCCACCCCATACCAAAGCCTGGATCATACTTCTCATTGCCGGCATCCTCGAAATCGGCTGGGCCGTCGGCCTTAAATACACCTACGGCTTCACCCGCCTCATACCCAGCGTAATCACCATCTCTTTCATGGTCGTCAGCATGTACATGCTAGCCATGGCCGTAAAAGTCCTCCCCGTAGGCACCGGCTACGCCGTCTGGACAGGCATAGGAGCAGTAGGCACCGCCGCCCTCGGCATCATCCTCCTCGGCGAAAGCGCCAACCCCCTCCGCATCGCCTCCATAGCCCTGATCATAACCGGCATCCTCGGCCTCAAAGCTTTTAGCTGAAGACCCTCTTCCTCGCCAGTCCCATCACAATCTCAGGCTTAAGATGCTCCATAATCGACGGCATTCGACAATTTTTCTTGACACAAAGCCGCCACAATCCGCCCAGTTAATTTTGGCAGCTAAATCCCACCAGCGGCCCTCACGCCATTACCGCGACCGGCACAATCACCGAAGAAAACA
>CAYUGQ010000099.1:0-9765 GCA_964444305.1 uncultured Candidatus Sumerlaeota bacterium | reverse complement strand
GAAGGGGATGCGGCAGCGGGTGAGGCTGGCGGCGGGGTTGATTCAGGATCCGAGACTGTTTGTTTGGGATGAGCCTTTGAACGGGCTGGATCCGCTGGGGCGGCTGGAAATGTTGCAGATTTTTAAAGGGCTGGCGGCGGATGGGTGTTCGGTGCTGGTTTCGAGTCATGTGCTGCATGAGATTGAGAATTTGACGCGGCATATGATTATGCTGCATCGGGGTCGGGTGTTGGCGGAGGGGGAGATTAGTGAGGTTAGGTCGCTGATTGACCGGCAGCCTTTGACGTTGCGGATTTCGTCGCCGCGGCCGCGCAGGCTGGCGGCTTCGCTGGTGGAGCTGGATTCTGTCGTGTCGTTTGAGTTTCCTGGGCTGGGGGGTGCGGAGAAGGGGCTGCAGGATATGGTGGTGTTGAGGACGCGGGAACCGGATCAGGTGTTTGAGGCGATTCAGGAGAGGGTGATTGCGGGGGAGCTTGAAGTGTCGAGCATTGAGGCGCTGGACGATAATCTGGATGCAATTTTCCGTTACCTGGTGGATGAATGAACAACCTGCTTGCTGCGACTTGGAAGCTGAGTCTTTATCAAATGTGGAACCGGAAGCGGCGGTGGGTTTCGCTGGCGTTGTTTCTGTTTCCGATTGTTATTGTGGGAATTGCGGCGTTTTTGCGTCCTATGCGGGGGGATGGTTTTTATACGGAGTTTGTGCCGGGAATTTTGGGGTCGGTGCTGGTGCCGTTTGTGGCGTTGTATTGGGGCAGCGGTGCGCTGGCGGATGAGATTGAGGGTAAGACGCTGGTGTACCTGTGGACACGGCCTCGGGACCGGGGGTTGTTGATTTTTATGAAAATGGCGGGTTGTTGGCTTTGGGTGGGTTTGCTGGCGATGGCGGGTATTGTGGCGGCTTATCTTTATAATTATAGTGGTTCGGGCGCGGGGGCGATTATGGATAATGCTATGCTGGTGGTGTGGGACTGGCGGGCGCTTACTTTGGCGGGGGTTACGTGGTCGTGTGTTGGCTTTTTGCTGTCGGTGTTTACGAAGCGTCCGCTGACTTATGGTTTGTTGATTGCGTATTTGTGGGAGATTATTCCGTCGGCGGGGCCGGGCTTTTTGCGGCGGATTTCTGTGACTCAGCAGATGCTGGCTTTGAGTACGCATAAGATTGAGAGGGATGGTATGATGCGCCGGCTGGTGGACCAGGTGGTTATCACGGAATTGCAGGCGTTGATGACGCTGACGGGCCTGGCGGGGATTTGTGCGGTGCTGGGGATTTGGCTGGCGAATCAGCGGGAATTTTTTGGGGATGATGCGGCGCGCAGCCAGTAGGTTTTGTGGTGGGGGTGATTAGGTAGTTTGATGGGGGGGATCAGCCTTTGCTGGAGCCCATGGTGATGCCTGAGATGAAGTGGCGTTGCATCATGAGATAAATGAGGAGGATGGGGAGGATGGCGACGGTGGATCCGGCCATTTGCATGCCGTAATCGACGCGGCCGTGGAGGTCTTCCATGGTGGCGATGCCGAGCTGGACGGTTTTCATGGAGTCTTTGTTTGTGAGGACGAGGGGGTATAGGTAGGTGTTCCACTGGAAAAGAAAGCGGAAGACGGCGAGGGCGGCGAGGACGGGTCTGGCGGCGGGGAGCATGATTCGCCAGTAGACCTGGAAATCTCCGGCACCGTCTACGCGGGCGGCATCGAGCATGTCGTCGGGGATGCTTTCCATGTATTGGCGGACGAGAAAGATGCCGAAGGCGCTGACGAGGCCGGGGACGATGAGGGCGAGGTAGGTGTTATAGAAGCCGAGTTTTGCGAAGATGAAGAAGCTGGGGACGAGGGTGACGGGGTAGGGAATCATGAGGGAGGCGATGAGGATGGCAAAGAGGGTTCGTTTGAATGGGAATTGGAATTTGGCGAAGCCGAAAGCGGCGAGGCTGTCGAAGAAGACGCCGAGTATTACGGTGATTGTGGCGACAAAGAGGCTGTTGAAGTACCACCGGGGATAGCCGGATTTCAGCCAGTCGGTGAGGCGGCCGTCGACGAGTTGGTCCCAGTGAAAGAGGACTTTGTAGTTTTGGAGGAGTT
Organism: uncultured Candidatus Sumerlaeota bacterium; assembly: GCA_964444305.1. Taxonomy (GTDB): domain Bacteria; phylum Sumerlaeota; class Sumerlaeia; order Sumerlaeales; family Sumerlaeaceae; genus JAKFFN01. The sequence continues at coordinate 7,686 of CAYUGQ010000099.1, read as the reverse complement.
TGCCGCCGACGTCGGTCCAGCTTCGTTGCAGGATTGTTCCTTCGACGGGCATCCAAGTTTGCTGGGACCAGGGAAGGTAGACGTAGACGCTGGTTGAATTGGCGAGTTCGCGGTGGGGGTCGGGTACTTCGAGGAGGACGGTCATATTGATGCTGTTGTGGGCATCGCGGGTGATGGTGAGGCGCTGGGCGGAGATTACGCTGGCGGGGAGGTCGCCGGGCATACTCCAGGGGCGGAAGCCGTCGGGTGCGGGGCGGATGGGGACGTCTGCGGTGTCGCCTACTGTGACGGCTTTTTCGGCGGGTACAGTGAATTCGACCCATGCTGTTTTGCCGGAGATGACTTTGCTGAAGTCGTCTGGAAAGAGGCGGCCGTTGCCGATTTCAGCGGAGCTTTTGAGGGAGATCAGCACCATGTATATGAAAGGGAGAATGACGACGAAGGCGGCGACGGTGAGAACTATGAGGGATGTGGCGGTCTGGCCGAAGGTGAGGCGGTGGAGGTGGCCTGCCTGATAATCGGCGAGTTGCTCCTCGGTCATGTTTTTGCGGGACGCGCGTATTTTGCGGCCGGGGGTGGGCTGTTGGGATGACCAGGGTGGCTGACCTTTTGGCAGTAAGGGGTTTGGACTCACTGCCGGCTCCTGCCGGGTGGTACGGTAATGGTCATTTGGCTTCGGATAAAACTTTCTGTTTCATGGTGATGGTGGTGGTTTTGGTGCCTGTGGTTAATTTGGCGGTGGCTGTGGTAGTGGCACTTTCGAGGTTGGGGAGGTACCGGTGGGGGTTTTCACGGAACATGCGTTTGCATTTGGTGCAGCAGACGTAGATGGTGCGACCATTGTGTTCGACATACATTTCGGGATCGGATGGTTCAGCGGTCATGACGGGACAGGTGGTGTTTGCGTCGGTGGGGAGGGTGGGCGCAGCGAGGGTGATTGTGGGGGCGAGGGTGAGAAGGGCGAGGGTGATCGCTGCGGTTATACTGCGCATGACCATATGGTTTCTCCTTGTCCGATTTGTGCGATTTTATGGTGCGCGTGATGTTTTGATCTTAACTGGCGGGGCTTGAGGGGAATTTCAAGCGGAGATATGGCTGCGATGTATGTTTGGCTTGCGTTTTCTGGTGGGGGCCAATTATGGCATTCATTCTTATGGGGAAACAGGGAAAAACGAAATCGCCGGGTTCGCAAAAATCTGTTAGTTCCCCTGCGACGAAGGGCATGGCGAAGGATCCACCGGGGACTTCTGTGAGGAGTTTTGCGGGTGGGTGGAAATGGCCGTTGGTGTTTGCGTTTGGTGTGGCTGGGGTGGCATCTTTCAGTATTTGGCATAAGGCTACGGGCGATCGCCCTGTGGGGACGGACGAGGGCGGGGCGGCTTCGGCGAACTTTGTGGCGGCGGCACGGGCGGCGGCTCCGGATTTTCCGAAGAACACGGGGCCGGAGGCGGGTTTTCATGGGGCGGGGTCTTGTGCGGAGTGTCATGCGAGTATTGCGGAGAGTTATGGCCATATTGCTATGGGGCGGAGTCTGCATCCCCCGGCGGCTGATAATATTATTGAGGATTATGAGGACAATAACGAGTTCTTTCATGAGAAGAGCGGGATTTATTATCGGATGACTCATGAGGGAGATAAGTTTTTCCAGACGTCGTTTCAGAAGGGTCCGGAGGGGTCCACTATCAACGAGAAGAAGGTGGAGGTGACGTATGTGCTGGGGTCTGGGAATAACTCGCGGAGCTATATCCATCGGAACGTTGATGGACAGATTTACCAGCTTCCTGTGGCGTGGTATACGGATGCGGGTAAGTGGGGCATGAGTCCGGGTTATGATAGTGAGAACCAGATTAATTTTTCGCGGCGGGTGACTTATGATTGCCTGTTTTGTCATGCGGCTTATCCGGATGTGCCGGCGGGGGCGGACCAGGGCAATTTTGCGGAGTCGGCGTTTTTTCCGGAGCATTTGGAGGCGATTGATTGCGAGCGGTGTCATGGGCCGGCGCAGGAGCATGTGACGCTGGCGCGGGGTGGTGCTGCGGTGGATGCGGTGCGGGATTCTATTGTTAATCCGGCGAACTTGAGCCATCAGCTTCAGATGGAGGTGTGTATGCAGTGTCACCTGGAGACGACGAGCGGGAAGCTGCCTCATTCTGTGCATACGGTGGACAAGGGGGTTTTTGGGTATCGGCCGGGGGAACCGCTGGTGGATTATCGTTATGCTTTTGATCACCCGCCGGGGACGGGGCATGATGACAAGTTTGAAATTGCTGGTCAGGCTTACCGGTTGATGATGTCGCCGTGTTATACGGAGAGTGAGGGGCGGATGACTTGTACGACTTGTCATGATCCTCACCGGATTCCGAAGGATAAGATTACGGCGGCGATCCAGTCGTGCATGGAGTGTCACAAGCCGGCGGACTGTGGGGAGAGGGTGGAGTTGCGGATTCCGGTTCAGGATAACTGCATCCAGTGTCATATGCCGCAGCGGCGGACGGATGATGTGGTGAATGTGGTGATGACGGATCATTTTATCCAGCGCCGGCCACCGCCGCCGGAGGTGTTGCTTGGGCCGAAGGAGGAGGAGGCGCGGGATTATAAGGGTGATGTGGTGGCGTTTTATCCGGAGGAGTTTCCTGAGGATACGAAGGATTTGTATATGGGGTTGGCTCACATTGCGAATTCGGCGGATCTTGAGAAGGGAATTGCTTACCTGGATACGGCGATGAAGCGTGAGGGGGGCCGGACGTTTTCTGCGGTTTATACGCGGGGGGTGGCGCTGAAGATGCTGGGGCGGATGGATGAGGCGAGGCGGGGGCTGGAAGAGGCTGTGAAAATGCGGCCGGATCATCCGCAGGCGTGGATGGCTTTGGGGGATCTGCATGAGCAGCAGAAGAATTATAAGGATAGTATTAATTGTTATACGCGGGCGTCTGAGCTTGATCCCCGGTTATCGCGGGCGCAGAATGGGCTGGGGACGAGTTTAATGCTTTCGGGGAATTTGGAGGATGCGGAAAAGGCGTTTAGGAAGGCTGCAACGCTGGAGCCGTTTGATGATAATCCACGGTTGAATCTTTCGGGTCTTTATCTTAACCGTGGGGATTTCGGAGCTGCGGCGGCGGAGGCGAGGATGGCGCTGGCGATTAATCCGAACCGGTCGGCGGGGTGGGGTCACCTGGCACAGTGTGCGCTGGCGGAGAACAAGCCGGCGGAGGCGGTCTGGCCGATTGTGGAGGCGATTAAGCTAGATGGTAATGAGATGCATAACGGGGAGCTTTTGCTGGAGGCTTGTAAGGGGGTTTCGCCTTCGCAGGCGTTGTCGCTGCTGGACCAGTTGACTACGCGGGCTCCGTTTGTGACGTTATCGGCGCAGGCTATGGTGGCTCTTCGCAATGGTGACAAGGGGAAGGCGGTGACAGTGTTGCAGGAAGCGGCGCGGCATGATGAGCTGCTGGCTGTGATGCCTATTGCTGCGCAGGCGGCGCTGGAATGCAGGCGGCCGGAGCTGGCGCTGGGGTGGTCTTCGGAATTTGTAACGAAACGCCCGGAGGATGACCAGGGGCAGGTGTTGTATGCTAGTGCTTTGCGGGCGATGGGCCAGGAGGGGGAGGCGGCGAAGGTGCTTGAGGATGCGCTGGTTGGGGGGCGGTCGCCACGGGTTTTGAATGCACTGGCATGGCTGAGATCGACGGCGCGGGATGGGGGCCTGCGTGATGGGCGGGCGGCTTCTGATTTACTGGCGGAAGCGACGAAGACGATGGGTTCGCCGAACGTTTTCATGTTGCAGACGCAGGCGGCGGTGGCGGCGGAGAACGGGCGGCTGGAGGAAGCGGAGGCTATTGCGCAGGAGGCTCTGACTATGGCCCGGTCGGCCCGGTTGCACTTGGAGGCCGAAAAGATCGAGGAGCAACTGGGGGCTTACGGGGCGGGTCGGCCTTATCGGAGTGAGTGGTAAGGGTGGGTAGTTTGCGGGGGAATTATAGTGCCATATTGCCGCAGTGGGGACACATGGCCTGACCGTGGGTGGGGGCACCGCAGAGGTTGCAGTCTGTGGGGCGTTCTTTCTGGTAGCGCTGAAAGGTGCGTTTCAGTTCTTCGTCGCGGTCTTCGGTGTCGCGCAGCCAGCGTCGGCGCTGTTCGCCGGTGGCTGTGGCGTCGCCGGTGGCGGCTGGGCTGGTTCGGCGTTTGTGGGCGCGGTATTCGACGAGGAATGCGGCCATGTCTATGACGGCCTGGGCGAACTGTTCGTCGTCTTTATAGGCGTGGACATGCTTGCGCATGATGTCGATGATTTCGTCGCGGGTGAAGCGGGGGGTATGGGTACGGCTCACAACTTTCCTTTCGTGGACAGCACGCCCTGGATGCGGGGGTTTTGGTGCATTGCAGCGCTCAGGGCTCGCCCGACGGCCTTGAAGATGGCTTCGAGCATGTGATGGATGTTGCCGCCACGAATGAGGTCGATGTGCATGGTGATGCCGGCGTTGAAGGCGAATCCGCGGAAGAATTCTTCGGCGAGTTCGGCGTCGAAATCTCCGACTTTAACTTTTGGGATTTCGGCGTTGAAGCAGATGTATGGACGGTTGCAGAGGTCGAGAACGCAGCGGGCGAGGGTTTCTTCCATGGGAACATAGGCTTCGCCGTAGCGCTGAATGCCGGCGCGGTCGCCGAGGGCGGCGCGGACGGCCTGGCCGAGGACAATGCCGGCATCTTCGACGGTGTGGTGGGCGTCGATCTCGATGTCGCCTTTTCCGGTGAGTTCGATGTCTATGAATGCGTGACGGGCGAGGAGATTGAGCATGTGGGCGAAGAAGGGGACGCCTACATCGCAGGTGCATTGCCCTGTGCCGTCGAGGTTTACGCGGACATTAAGTTGGGTTTCGGAGGTGTCGCGAGAGATTTCGCCTGTGCGGGTGTTGTGAGAGGTGTTATTGTTTGCCATGATTATCCAAGGGTACAAAGTTTTTGACCAGAACATTGTCTGGAGCGAATTTCAGGGGGATTTATTGCTGATGGCCTGTGAAAAGCAAGTGGAGATGTGGCGGGGGCGATTGATCAATTTTTTGAATGGAAGTTGGTTTGTCCCCCCTATAGAGATCATATTATGAACCTGTTGATTAATGGACAGCAGCGGAAGGTGTCTGACGACACGAAAACGGCTGCGGATTTATTGAAGGAACTGGACATTAAGCGCGAGCGTGTTGCGGTTGTGATTAATGAGAACGTGGTGCGCCGGGCGGACCTGGACAGTACGGAGATCATCGAGGGTGATATGATTGAGATCATCACGATGGTGGGTGGCGGCTGATTTTTTTTACCGTGAGATTGGAATTCGGATATGAGTGAAGGAACTACGAAAACGGCGGATGGCCTGGATACGACCTGGAAGGTTGGGAAGTATGAGTTCACTTCCCGGCTGCTGGTGGGGACGGGGAAGTATGAGACGTTTGAGCTGACGCGTGATGCGCTGGAGGCGAGCGGCTGTGAGGTGGTGACGGTGGCGTTGCGCCGTGTGGACCTGGAGGCTCATTCGCGGGGTGAGAAGAACCTGCTGGATTTTATTGATACGTCTAAGTATACTATTTTGCCTAATACTGCGGGGTGTTTTACGAAGGAAGATGCGATCCGGATTTGTCGGATTGCGCGGGAGCTGGAGATTGGGGATTTGGTGAAGGTGGAGGTGTTGAGTGAGCAGAAGACGCTTTTGCCGGATCCGATTGAAACGCTGGAAGCGTGTGACGTGCTGGTGAAGGAGGGCTTTACGGTTATGGCGTATACCAGTGATGATCCGGTGATGGCGCGGAAGCTGGTGGATGTGGGTGTGGCGGCGGTGATGCCGCTGGGTTCGCCGATTGGGAGCGGGTTGGGTATTTTGAATCCGAACAATATTGCTATTATCCTTGAGGAGTCGCCGGTGCCGGTGCTGGTGGATGCGGGGGTGGGGACGGCGAGCGATGTGGCTTTTGCGATGGAGCTTGGTGTTGAGGCGGTTTTGCTTAATACGGCGATTGCGGGTGCGAAGGATCCGATTGCTATGGCTCATGCGATGAAGCATGCTTGTACGGCGGGGCGTCTGGCGTACCTTGCGGGGCGGATTCCGCGCAAGCGTTATGCAACGGCCAGCAGCCCTGGGCTGGATTTTTAATCGCCTTTGAGGTTTGGCTGTTTTAAATTGCAGGGGATTCTGATGGCTGGCGTGGTTCAAGGATGCGGCGAATTGATTTCTGCTGTGGTCGTGTTTTGACTTTCCAAGGGCGTTCTGGTTAATATAGTTTTAATCTTATGACTGATACTCAAACACAGACACAGAGCGCGCGTGTGCTCATTGTGGACGACAACCGAATTTATCGGGAAGCCTTTAAGCGAAACCTGGTGTTGCAGAATTACGAGGTTGTTGAGGCTGAGAATATGCACCAGGCGCTGGAGCAGCTTAATGCTGGTCAGCCGGATGTGGTGATTACGGACCTGCAAATGCGGACGGAGACGGAGGGGCTTGATCTAATCCGTGCGGTGAAGAGTGTTCAGCCTTTGTTGCCGGTGATTATGATCAGTGCGGTGGGGACGTTTGAGGAGGGGGCCCAGGCACAGAAGTTTGGTGCGGCGGCGGTTTTGAGCAAGAGCCGTATTGAGGAGGATATTGATCGGCTTTATCGGGCGATTGATGAGTCTCAAAAGGACCTTGAGCGGAGCCGGGTGGATGAGCGGCAGATTCGGCGGATTCGGGAATCGTTGCAGGAGGGTGAGTCGATCGGTGAGGATGACCGGGCTACACTGCGTCGGATGCTGGCGGATGACAAGCTGCATCCTTATCTGCGGACGGAAGCTTTTGAGCTGGATGAGCAGTGTCGTCAGTCGGAATTGCGAGAGCAGGCTCAGTCGGCGGTAAATGCGCCGACGGCGGGGAGCGAGGCTGGCAGCGCGGCCCAGTTGGACCTGGAGGGTGTTGAACGGATTCTTCGGGAGTTGATTCCGGCTTATGATACTTTCTCTGAGGATACGCGGGAAAGTTTGCGCATTGCAGAGTTTTTGTATGAGCAGCAGCGGCGGGTGCCGGGCTCGATCGATTTTTCGCGTAACGTGGGCTTCAGCTATTGTTTTGCGGTGGAGAATGAAGTCAAGGTGCGGATGGCGAAGCGTCTGCAGAAGTTTCTTGGCCATGACATGACTTATGCGCTGATCATGGAGATGATGGAAAACAACAACCAGAGTTTGTCGGTTTATTTCCATCAGCATCTGCTGTTGCTGTTGCGTGGGCAGGAGATGGATTTTACGATTGATAATGTGAAACAGACGTTGCGGCGGATTCTTGAGCATCAGTCGCGGTATAAACCGGATGGGCTGAAGGCGCTGGGGATTATGTTGATCTGTTTTGGGCGGACGTATTCGTGGCAGAAGAAGAACCGGACTATTAAGGTGCATAATCCGCTGGGGTTGAAGGGGCTTGAGGATGAGAAGGATTCTTTGTGGTTTTCCTGGAAATCCCGTGAGATTTTTCTTGAGAAACCGTGAGAGTGCTGGTGTCAACGCTTCCGACGACCGCTCTGCAAAATCAAATCAAAAATCGCTCGGTTGTGATTGGTGCCAAAGCGAGATTAGGATTAGTAATGGCAACTTTATCAGATCTGTGGCGCTGGTGCAAAACTGGATGCAAATGTGGCTGGTGCCGTCCTAGCCACTTGGGTGTCTCTCGGG
>CAYUGQ010000098.1:0-9918 GCA_964444305.1 uncultured Candidatus Sumerlaeota bacterium | reverse complement strand
TCGCCGGCGGACGCCACACCGCCATGCAACAGGTGATCCGAATTGACGACGATGATCGCCTTCCGGGTCGATCCGGCGAGCAGGATGCCCTCCTCGCCCGAATGGAAGCGTCCCGGGATTGGGCCGAAGCCATAATCGTAAGTGATTATGGATATGGCGTCGTGTGCGAACGAACCTGGGCCCTGGCCCGTGAAATCGCCACATCCCGAAATCTGCCTCTGATTCTGGATTCAAGGTACAATCTCACTCGCTGGACCGGGGCCACGCTTATCACACCCAATGAAGAAGAAGCTCTCACAGCCGCCGGTGTCTCGTCTATCGCCTCAACCAGCATTGAAGAAGTGGGAAAGCGCCTCCGTGAACTGACCGGTTGCGAACACCTGATCATCACCCGCGGAAACGAAGGCATGGTTCTTTTTAACAGCGAAAGCGATCCCATCCGGCTACCGGTTTTTGGCAGCACAGAATGCACCGATGTTACTGGCGCGGGCGACACCGTCGTGGCCACTACCGCGCTGGCACTTTCAGCCGCCGCCGACGCAAAGATGGCTATGATATTGTCAAACCTGGCCGGGGCTCTCGTGGTGATGAAAGTCGGCACCGCCACTACGGATCAGGCTGAAATGCTGGAACAACTCCACTTAGTGACGGAAAGCCTGGCGCCCCTGCCAGAATATTAACTATCACGCTGACATGTTAAGATAATGTTCATACCCAAGTCCATCGTCTGCCTGCGCGACTATTCCAAATCCACATTTTTCTCAGATCTTACAGCCGGGCTAACCGTTGGCGTTGTGGCCCTTCCGCTGGCCATGGCCTTTGCTATCGCATCCGGCGTTTCTCCAGAACGTGGAATTTTCACCGCCGTAGTCGCCGGCCTTCTCATCTCGCTCCTCGGAGGCAGCCGGGTTCAGATCGGCGGACCCACCGGAGCCTTTGTTGTAATTGTCGCCGGGATCGTCGGAACCCATGGGTATGACGGTTTGGTCTTGTGCACCATCATGGCAGGCATAATACTGATCGTAATGGGCTTCGCACGCCTCGGCGGAATGATCAAGTTCATCCCGTTTCCAGTGGTTACAGGGTTCACAGCAGGAATTGCCGTCGTCATATTCTCCACTCAGATACGAGACCTCCTTGGTCTGCAAATTGAAAAACTTCCGTCTCATTTCGCCAGCCAGTGGGGAGCCTATTTTAGAGCGTTGCCCACGATAAACTGGGCCGCAACAATTGTGGGCCTTGGTACCATCTTGTTAATCCTAGGTATCCGGAAAAAGTATCCGCGCGTGCCAGCAATGCTGGTCGCCATGATAATAGCCGCTCTCGCAACCCGGCTGCTTTCTCTACCCATTGAAACCATCGGCAGCCGGTTTGGTGATCTTCCCCGTTCTCTGCCGAAACCCGCCCTGCCCGAAGTCTCTCTCGATCGTCTGCGCGAATTGACATCTCCAGCTATAACCGTCGCCCTGCTGGCCGCCATCGAATCATTACTATCCGCCACCGTCGCCGATGGCATGATAGGGACACGGCATAAATCAAACATGGAACTTGTGGCCCAAGGCACTGCTAATATAGGTTCGGCGCTGATGGGCGGAATTCCCGCCACAGGAGCTATTGCCCGCACGGCGACAAATATTAACAGCGGTGCCCGCACACCAGTTGCCGGCATCATCCATGCAATCACACTCCTTCTCATCTTGATGTTCCTCGCACCCTTGGCACGCGAAATTCCGCTGGCATGTCTGGCTGGGATTCTCGTTGTAGTGGCATGGCAAATGAGTCAAATTGAACATCTGCGGCAACTGCTGACCGCTCCTGTCAGCGATCGCGTCGTACTGGTTGTAACTTTTCTCCTGACAATTTTAATCGATCTCACTGTGGCCGTTCAGGTCGGCGTCGTCCTCGCTGCCATGCTGTTCATCCGTAATATGGCCGAAGTGACAAACGTCTCAGCCATTACTCGCGAGATGAAGGACAGAGAAGAGCCCAATGATCCCAAAGCCGTCTCAAAGCACAATGTCCCTGACAATGTTCAGGTTTATGAAATCAACGGCCCGTTTTTCTTTGGTGCGGCCGAGAAATTCAAAGACAGCCTTCGCTTTCTAGGAAAGCCCCCGGCGGTCCTGATTCTGCGATTGCGCGACGTACCCGCGATGGATGCCACGGCCATACATGTCCTTCGTGAACTCCTGCTGAAAAGCCGTAAAGATGGAACTGCGCTTTACCTGGCTGAAGTCCACGTCGCCCCGCTTTACGCGCTGCATCAGTCAGGACTTTGGAATCAAATCGGAGAGCAAAATATCTTTGGCACCCTGCAAGACGCTCTCGATTCGGCCGACGAGCTAATTCGGAAGCAGGCTGAAAACGATACAGAAACCGTGGCATCCAGCTAAAGCCCGGTTTTAAGACTCCCTCCGCCGGCATCTTGCTACAAATTGCTGTTGCAAAACAACCAGGCAAGCCCCACCACCCGTACTAATCATTGTAAACATTAATACCTGAAGGCGCGCTTGTGTTAAATCATATTTGGGCAATCCTTATCATTGCCGGCATCTTGGTGGGCATGGGGTCTGCCATCAATAAAGCACAAACCGGGGAGACTATAACGACGACCGTCGGCGAGATCACTACAACCGAAGTCATTCCCTACACCTCTTGGAAGCAAAAAGCCGCAGCCATTACAGCCGAAGGTAATCGCATGGCCGGTGCCATGTTTGACATGGTCGGTTTTCAGTATCGCACACAGGAAGGAAGCGTGCGGGATGGTGCCGTTGGAATCGCCATTGGGTATATCGGATTGATTGCCTTCTGGCTGGGGCTGATGAAACTGGCTGAGGCAGCCGGACTGGTGGCCATTTTATCCCGGGCCATTGCCCCTCTTTTTCGTATTATATTTCCCAGCATCCCCAAAGAGCATCCAGCCTCCGGCGCGATATTGCTGAACTTTTCCGCCAATATGCTCGGCCTGGACAACGCAGCCACGCCTCTAGGCATCAAAGCCATGCAAGAGCTACAAAAACTGAATGGCAAAAAAGACACTGCTTCCCACGCCATGTGTATGTTTCTGGCCTTAAACGTCTCCAGCCTCACCCTGATTCCGGCGTCGATCATCGCCCTGCGGGCCAGCCAGGGCAGCTCGGCCCCCGCTCAATTCTGGCCTGTCATGCTGGTCGCCACATTTATCGGAACGCTTACGGCTTTTATCCTCTGCAAAATCATGGAGCGCATCACTCCAGACAATCCTCCACCAGCTGAAGCCACAGGCGCAATCGCTTCTAATCCGGAGACACAACCATGACCGAACTCAGCCCTGACCAGCTTCCCGGATGGCAGATCATCTCAGAAATGACCTCCGGGTGGATGATCCCCTTTATCATCCTCTTCATTGTCGCCTACGCCTATGCGCGCCGTGTTAAAGTTTACGAAGTATTTGTCGAAGGAGCCAAAGAAGGATTTGATGTTGCGGTGATGATTATTCCTTACCTCATCGCCATCTTTGCCGCCATTGCCCTGTTTCGTGCCAGCGGAGCCCTGGAATATGTGGCCGCGGCGTTCGCCCAGATCGTTTCGCCAGCCGTAATGCCGGCAGAGGTTTTCATGATGGCCCTCATTAAACCCATGAGCGGCAGTGGCGCACGCGGATTGATGATGGACGTCTTTGGTCAATACGGCGTAGACAGCTATGCGGGATTTGTGGCCTCAGCGGTTCAGGGCAGCACAGAGACGACATTCTATGTAATTGCGGTCTATTTTGGTGCCGTAAATGTGCGTAACACCCGCTATACCGTGGGGGTTGGACTCTTTGCTGAATTCGTCGCTGTAGCAGTTTCCACCATGCTCGCCCATCTGTATTTTCAGACAGTTCAGTAATGTGGGTCCGATTGCCATAGGCCTCATTTAATGCCGAAGTCTGATGTCATGAATAGATTACCATGAAAACAGCAGGCGGGCTTTACCTGGTCTATTGGGCTGTTATGCTGCTTTACTCCAGCATGACCCCTCGCCGCAAGGGAGTGGTCTGGGTTCACCTGCGATGGCACATAATGCTGTTGGGGGCAGTCATCATGCTTCTGCCATTCTACTGGATGCTGATCAGTTCTCTAAAAACCCCCGCAGAAGCCATGGCTTATCCGCCCCAGTGGTGGCCGGAAGCGCCCCGCTGGGAAAACTATCGCGAAGCCTGGAACGCGCCCGAGGTGGGTTTTGGTCGCTATTTCTGGGTCAGTATCTATACTTCGCTCCTGGTGACCGCTGCTGCGATTTTTACCAGCCTTCTTGCCGCTTACGCCTTTGCCCGAATGGATTTTTGGGGCAAACATGTCCTGTTCTTAATGGTTTTGGGCACCCTGATGGTGCCCGGGCAGGTGCTGTTAATTCCAGATTATATCATCATCGCTCGCCTGGGCTGGCTGGATACCTACAAAGCCCTTACGGCCCCCTGGCTGGCCAGCGTCTTCAGCATTTTTCTCCTGCGCCAGTTCATAATGACCATCCCCCGAGAACTCTTTGATGCGGCCCGTATAGACGGTACCGGCCACCTGGGGTTCCTCTGGCATGTGGTGGTGCCCCTGAGTGCGCCGGTTATTATCACCACAGCCATCTTCTCATTTATCACCACATGGAACAGTCTTCTCTGGCCCCTCGTGGTGACCAGTCGACCGGAAATGAGGACGCTGATGGTCGGTCTGCAAGTCTTTACAACAGAAGCCGGCGGCCAGATGAACCTTCTCATGGCAGCTTCGGCATTCTGTATTTTTCCGATAGTTGTGACTTTCTTTCTGCTTCAGCGATTCTTCATAGAAGGTATTGCTCGCAGTGGAATCAAATAAGACTTGCAGGGAACGATTTGCCGGCTTTTCTGCTCAAAGTAATACAAAACTTACATAAAAGGAGTAACGATGAAATCGCTTTCATTTTTATGTGGTATCGCTTTAACCTTGGCTGCGTCTCCAGTGTTCGCCCAAGATTTGGTTGTCGATGACTTTGATTATAACAATGACGCAGAACTCAGACAAGTCTGGGCTGTTTCAGGGTTCGTAAACGAATCGGTCATTATGGGCTGGGATGGCGGATCCAGCGGGTTTAACTACATGATAATGCGGGACGAAGCATGGGGAATGTTTGCTCGCGCCAGCAATGTTGTAACTCCGGCTTCTGCCGGCACCTACAAACTCAGCTTCGAGTATCGAAACGGTGGCCTTTTGGGGTATGAACCAATGAAGGCTTTGACTGTTAAGCTGACCCAGGGAGAGTCTGAGAAGGCTTCTATCAGCATTCCTGCTACTGTACAGGATACTTGGACGACGGTTGAGACCCCGGTGGTTTCCTTAACTGCCGATCCCATCACCATTGAAATTTCTGCCAACAACGGCGGAAACCCGCCAGGCCAGTCAGGCGGCCAGATCCAATACGCTTCTGCGTGGGATCATTTCCGTCTGACAGAAGTCGTCGGGGCACCTTTGGAAGTTTCAGTTTCCCCCGATGACCGTATATATCTGTCCCGTACAGTTACCCTAACCGCCACTCCGTCCTTTGGCTCCGGAACGTATACCCAGGTAGAGTTTGACGTTGAAGACGACGGCGTCGTTGATTTTGTCGCGACTTCGGCTCCTTTTGAATTCACCTGGGACACCCTCGAGCACGTCGCACAGGGAACGTCCCGTACGGCAATCGTTGATAACACCCCGATTCCCGTAAAGATTACTGTAACCGACAGCAATAATGACACGGCCAGCGTTACTGAAAACTATACCGTTGACAACCGTTTCGATGGTCGCGTTTCGATCGTGGAAAATGGGGATTTCTCCGAATGGCAGGATCCAATTCCTGGCCACGAGCCGGACGCCCCTCAGATGACGATTCCTGTTGGCTGGGAAGAAAACTGGACTACTAGCACCAAGCCTGAGATTGGTCCTGCACCGGGCCGTAATGCTGAAGCGGGTGACGCACTCCGCATTAAATTTACGGTACCTACTGATGGGGAACTTTCTGGTTTTCCAGACAGGTATACACTCCGCTCCATCGGTAAAGAAGGACTATATCGTGACCTGCAGACCTCCTACTGGGGGCGTGGAGCATACGCGCGTCTGTATTATTTCGTAAGCACCGATGGCGGTGTAACATACCGGAATACGTCTCAGCAGGCTAGCGGTGCTGAAGGTAACGTCTGGACGTTCGCCCAGGAAAATACCCCTCGGAATAACCTTGGCCTTTCCCAATCGACTCATGTCTCCCTGGCAACTCACCAGCTTACTGTTAACGAGCACCTTTGGGATGACGTGGTTTCAATGGGTATCAGGATCCCAGGAGAACCCTCCTCTGTAGATGGCTGGAAACTTTACTAGTTTCTAATTTCTGATAATACTGTTTGATCGGGTGCAGGAAAACACTGAGTGCTTTTCCTGCACCTTTTTTATGGAGGTTAGTTTTGCTCGCCACTCGGAAGCTTGTTCTGATCCTTCTCTGTTTTCTTCCCGTAAATATAGTTAGCTCTGCGACCATTGAAACTGTGTTTAGACTGAATGATACGGCCACGCCACTCGTCGCCCGTCAGGAAAAAGCCCAGGGTCTGCTGACTACCTGGGAGTTTATCGAGCCTCTGTTTCTCGATCAGTTTCGGATGAATACCGAAAGCGATATGGCCTCCCTGCAATCAACTTTAACTCATCTTATCTCCGAGGCTGGTAAAACCACTTTCACTCAAGTTTCTCCCAACGCCGACCACCATCTTGTCTGGGCCATGGCTCGTGCTCAAATGGTTAACTCGCTGGATTTTTCCGAATATCGGCTCCAGCGTTTTTTCGAACTGAACAAGAACCGATATGATTGTGAGCCAAAGGCGACCGTTTCGGAAATTGTCATAACCCGAACCTATACGGATAATCTTGGCACCACTGCCATTCTTGATGAAATTGATGAGCGATTAAAGAAAGAAAGCTTCCCCCGCGTCGCATATCATCTTAATGACCGCCTCGGTAATCCGGACGTCGGCTATCGGGGAGACGTCACGCTGGATCAGGCTGGACAGAACCGCTTCGATCTTTATCGCCAGGTGCATGAGTCTGGAAGAAGATCCCAAGGCAGCGGAAACCCTATTGGCGGCCCCTTTGAGATTCCAGAAGGTTGGGTTTACATCCAGGTCCATCACTTCGTACCCGGTGACACGGATTGTTTCTCCAGTCATCGTGGGCAGGTAATCCAGGATTACGGGCGGGAGTGGCTGAAAAAAATCCATGCCGATACCCTGACAACGGCCTTGTTGGAACTTCAGCCCGATATTCGTCCATACACGACTGGGACCCAGACATCCGATGTGGCCTTCACAGTAGCCGGCCATACGCGCACCTTCGCCGAAGCTCGCGCTATGCTGCCCTTTTTGATGGGAAACGAAAGAAATCCCGCTTTCTGGGAGTCCATTCAGAGCCAGGCATTGGACATTGAGTTGCTTTACCATTCGACTACCGGCCGGCAAATTCAGGACCTTCCCGAGTATCAATCCATGCGAGGCGTCCTGCAACTACTCACTGAAAAGCGCAATCAACTCCAACGCGAATTAAGCGAACCCGCCACAACGGAGACGTTACACCAGTGGTTTCTCGACCATCAGCATCGCTACACCACATACGGCTCTGTCTCTTATATCCTTTTTGAGTGCCACACCACCGGAACAATGTCCCGGGCGGACCAGGCTCGATGTGCCGCTGCCCTCTCGAACCTGCGAAATGGCCAATGGAAAAGTGGAGAAATCGTTTTTAAAGAGGATCTCGTCACCAGCGTTCCTTTTGAAGGTCGATCCCGAGAAATCCAGGTAGCCACGCAAAGCCTCGAACCAGGTCAATGGTCAGAAGTCTTCACAGAAGATGGAAACCTGAAAGTTCTACGGCTCCAATCTATCGAAAAAGCCGTTCCTGCGTTTTCCGACGTAGAAGCAAACGTCCGCGCTGATTATCATATTGAATACCAACTGCAATTCTGGCGCAAGGTGGCCGGCCGGGCTGACTGATCCGCCTGACCGTTAATCAATAGTATCCAGATCCCTCTCGGGCGGCTGCTCCAGGTGAGGCATTCCCTGCGGCGCCAATTCCCGCAGGGCTTCTTCCAGCCCCTGCTTTAAATCTGCCGCTTTCTGAAAGCGGTCCGCCGGGTTCTTCTCCAGGCACTTCATGACAATATCGTTCACAAACTGCGGAATCTGAGGATTCTGTTCGATAGGCGGACTGGGTGGCATGTTCACTTGTTGATAAGCGATATCGCCCGAAATGAACGGCGGCATCCCCACCAGCCACTCATACAGGATGATCCCCGCACTGTACAGATCCGCCCGACCATCCAGACGCGTTCCCTGCACCTGCTCCGGCGACATATACCGCGGAGTTCCAATTACCGCCCCCGTCGGCGTAAAGGTCGCCTCCTCAATATGGACAATACCAAAATCGGTAATTTTCGCGATGTGGTTCTTGCTGATCAGAATGTTGTCCGGTTTAATATCCCGGTGGATGATCCCTTTACTGTGAGTCACCTGAAGCGCATCGCAAATCTGCGACATATAGAAAAGCGCCTCCAGCAGCCTGTCCATATACTTCGCCTCGGGCGTGGCAAAATACTCCTCAAACATCTCCCGCAGATTTTTCCCGCTCACATACTCCATAGAGATAAAGCTGCAGTGAGTCTGCTGGTTGATGTTATAATCAAAAATATTGACGATGTTCCGGTGATTCAGCGTCGCCGCAATCCGGGCTTCCCGAAAAAACCGTTCCACCGCCTTGCTTGAATTAGCCAGGCCCTCCCGCAAAATCTTCATCGCCACCGATCGGTTCAGCTTCTGATCATAAACTTTATGCACCACCCCCATGCCACCGCTGCCGATCTTCTCGATATATCGATATCGACCCACGGCAACATCACCAATCAGCTCATGCATGCGCGGATCAGTAACGATCTTATTGTTTTCGCGATTAAGCTGCAGATGCAAGACATGCAATCGATCCCGCACATCCCGATAATTCTCATCCACCTGTCGGATCATATTAAGAAGATTCAACGACTCCGGCAAACGCTTACGATCCATCATGATCAGGTGCAGATCATACAAATTTTCAAGATCAATATCCACCGCTGGGATCGTCTGAAACGCCTCCACTGCCTGGGTGAAATTCTGCTGTTTCATATAAGCCACAGCCAGACGGCGGGTAGCCTCTACGTTAGTTTCCGGAAACTGGGCCGCGTGCTTATACTCACCCACGGCATTATCAAACCGGTCCTCATCCAGGTAAAGATCCCCGCTGCGAAGGCGCAACTCAGGCAGGTTTGGATTCCGTTCCAGGATACTGTCGTAAATACGGCGCAGGCTTTCCCGGCTTTCGCGGTCATCCGGTCTCCGCTCCAGGGCCATCTGATAAAACTGCATGGAGCGATAAAAATCTCGCTTCTCCAGGAAGTGACGCCCCAGCGTATGAAATTCCTTCAGATGATCCTGAGTGATCAGCGGCAACAACTCGGTGATCTTCGCCAGCAGAGACAAATCATCCTTATAACCCATCTGCAGCACACGAGTGTAGCACTCAAAAGCCGTATCAAACCGGCGGTTATTATAGTTTAATTCCGCTACGGCCAACTCCGTGTGAATCTCCATTTCCTTCTCACGAAGAGCCCGGGCCTCACGGATCACGAGGTCATTATCATTAATGAACTTCAGCAGAAACCCTGCCGTATCCAGCTCACCAATCTTTTCCAGCTCCGCCGCAATACGGTTCAGGAGAGCTTTATTTTCCTCATCCACAGGAATTTGCGACAGGTAATCAAATGCCTGCCGGTAATCTTCCATCTCGATCAGGATTTCCGCCACCCGCTTCACCAGCGAGTAATTCTGATTGATAGGGAAGTGAATCCGGGCAAACTCCGCCAGTGCCGCCTGCTTGT
>CAYUGQ010000097.1:0-10367 GCA_964444305.1 uncultured Candidatus Sumerlaeota bacterium | reverse complement strand
AGGCTCCGCCAAATCCGTTGTCAATGTTAACCGTACCGATCCCCCCGCTGCAGGAGTTCATCATCCCCAGCAAAGCCGTCAGGCCGTTCAGGCTGGCCCCATACCCTACGCTGGTGGGCACTGCCACTACAGGCACCCGCACCAGCCCGGCGATGACACTCGTCAGGGCGGCCTCCATCCCGGCAACGCTTATAATCACCGAGGCCTTTCGCACCTCATCTACAGCAGACAAAAGCCGGTGCATTCCGGCCACACCCATATCGTAATGCCGGTGAACTTCTTCACCCCAGATCTCCAGGCACAGGGCCGCTTCTTCAGCCACCGGGATGTCCGTCGTCCCCGCCGTCACCACCGCCACGGGTCCCGCTCCGGGGTTCGGCTTTTCATTTATCCTATAAAGAATGCGCGGGACAGGATCATATTGGAAGCCCGGTAAAGAACCAAGAATCTCACCCGCCACGGTCCCGCTTACTCGCGTGCAGATAACATTCTGGTCAGCATCATCCAGGCGCTTTGCTATTTCAGAAATCTGTTTCGGAGTCTTGCCTTCGCAAAAAATCGCCTCGCTTACCCCGCGACGACGCCGGCGATCCGTATCAAGCTTGGTGTGTCCGAGATCAATAAAACCCGCCGGATCCCTCCCTGCCATAATGGCTTCCAGGGCCTCCAGCGGGGGAGTGGTCCCTTCCGCCACTGACGCCAGAAGAGAAGCAATTTGGTCCTTATCCATCAGACGTCAGATCGTCCGCTTTGGTTCAGCCCCACCCGGCCTGCTTGTCCCCATCTTCATCATCATCATCAGCCTTCTGCGGTGACGCAGCCTCTTCACCAGCGTCAGCCAGCGCCGAGCCAAAATTGAATGCAGTTTTTTCTACCGAACCTTCTGAAGGGTTCTCGTCATTTTCCCCGGATGCTTCCTCATCCTTCGGTTCCGAAGAAAAATTTTCCGCAGTCGTTTCCGGGTTGTAGGAGGTCTGCCCCTCTTCATTTTCCGCCGCGAAATCCGCCGATGCTTGAGACTCTGAGGTTGTAAAATTCGAGGAATCTTCACCTGTGCCAGCATCAGAGTCTTCCTTCTGATTCAGGTTGATCCCGCTGTTATCAGCCCCGCCAAAAGCCGTATCAAATCCGATCTTGTCCGACTCATCATCAATGACAGACGCTTCAGTCGCCATGGCATTTGGCTCACGGTTTTCCTCAAGCTGATGGGCAATCGTGCTTTTCAGTGTGCCCAGGCTGGAAATGAGAGCTTCACACAACTGGATCGTGCTCTGAGCCTTCTGCTCCTGCTGTTGACGAGTCATTTCAATTAATGCATGACGAATCGACTCACCCGCCTGATTAACCCGGTCCTCGATCTGTCCCAGGGCGCCACTCATCTCCACCAGTTTGTCGCTCACCCGGCGGTCTGTCTCAGCCAGCTTCCGCGCCACCAGTTCCAGTTCTTCAGAGAGCGTTTCCGTATACTCAGTCTGAGCCCGTGAAACAACCTCTTCCAAGCTGTTCCGCGACTGCATCACCTGCTCATCCACGGCCTGCAGACGGGCAGAAATTTCCTGGCTGGCACGGTCCTGCGCATCGCGAGACGCAAGCTGGGCCTCATCAGCCGCTTTTCTGGCCTCTTCAAGCAGTTGCTCCAGCCGCTCCACTTCCTTGCGGCTTCGTTCACCCTGCTCAGAAAAAAGCGATTCTGCGTCTTCCCGCTTAATGCCGCCCCCCCGCGCCCATGCGCCAATGGCAGCAATCAGCGCCAACAGGATAAGCACAGCAAGCAACACGTACAGCAGGGATAAATCCGACAGGTTCAGGTTAGCCACATTCGTTTCCATATACAGACCTCTTCTCAGACGAACGCCAGCGCGTCCTTACTTTAGATTGAGCAGTTGTGCAATCAAAGTGCCACCATCACTGGCAACACCGGTCGTCAGTCGTTGGTGCGGAAGAATTTCTTAAAGGCATAGGTAGTCGCCTGACCGTTAACATCAAAAATACTCTCCGTCAGAGGAATACCCTTCGGACAAACGCGGATGCAGTTTCCTGCCTTGCCACAACCCTGCACACCACCCTCTTCAAGCATGGCATCCAAGCGCGCACTAGAGTGCATTTTACCTGTTGGGTGAGCATTAAACAAACGCACCTGCGAAATAGCCGCCGGGCCGATGAAGTCGCTGTGTTCGTTAACCTGCGGGCAAGCTTCCAGGCAGCAGCCACACGTCATGCACTCAGACAACACATACATGCGGGCACGCTCTTCCTCCGCCATGCGGGGGCCCGGGCCGAGGTCATACGTTCCATCAATGGGAACCCAACCCTTAATGCGCTTCAGGTTATCAAACATCGTGCTGCGATCAACCACCAAATCACGCGTAACCGGGAATTTGCTGAAAGGCTCCAGAACAATTGGATCCGGCAGTCTGTCCACCAAAGCAGAACAGGCCTGACGCGGTACCCCATTAATGTTCATCGAGCAGGAGCCGCAAACCTCTTCCAGGCAAGCAGCTTCCCACGCAACGGGCGGAGATTTCTTGCCATCGGTTGTAAACGGGTTTCCCCGCAGTTCCATCAGAACAGAAATCACGTTCATATTCGGACGGTAGGGAATAGAGTAATCTTCCCAGAACGGTTCTGAAGTAGGGTCCAGTTGCCGAAGGATTCGGATATTAATTGTCTTACGGTCTGAGGCCGTAACGGATTGATTCGGAAGTGTGGCTGTAGTCATTTCGGTTCAATCTATAATCTTGATATACGGTTCATTCGTAAGTCGGGTTTATCCAAACGCAGTTCAAGGGAATTTATACCGGAATTTGAAAACGTTTTCAAAAATACTTTTTGCCGTCACCGGATTGCTCCTCGTTCCAGCCTTTTTAGGACTGGCACTGGTACGGCGTTTTCTCAACGCCAGAACCATTCCCGGCGGCGCAGAGGTCTTTGTATACTCTCAAGTTATCTGGGACGAAGTCTGGCAGCGACCCCAGCAATATGCCTGGCTTACCGCACGCCAACACCCGGTCATATACTGCGCCCCTGTCCAGATGCACAATTTGCTCTATCTGGGGAAAAAATGGAAATCCGTCCGCATTATCAAAAATGACGGCCGCGACCTGCTGGTCATCTCGCCCCTGGTATTCAGCGGTCATTTCAAATCCCGCATCATCCACGAGATAAACGCGCTTCTTATCACCTGGCACATTCGGCTGGCCATCAAAGGACACGTTCAGCTCAAAGCCATGGTCAACACACCCTTTGCGCTCCGGGTTATCGACCGTCTTGATACTGCCCCCTCAGTCCAAATTACCCGCCTTGTCTTCGACGTCATTGATGATTTTACCATATTCGAATGGAGCCCGCCGTTCGGTAAAGAGTTTGACCAGCGCCTCTCTCAGCGTGCCGATGCCATCATTGCCGGCACTCATGAGCTGGCCTCCGCCCGGCCCGACACCCCATTCATTCCATGCGGAGTCGACTTCGACCTCTTTGCCACTTCGGCACCTCAGCCCGTTGAACTGCAACAGTTGCCTCACCCCATCGTTGGCTATTTCGGAACCATCAGTGAACGCATAGATCTCGACCTCATCGCAAAGATCGCCGACCAGTTCCCCTCGGCCAGCGTCGTCATGGTCGGGCCGGTCCACTTTCCCTCGGATGCCCTGCCGCGCCGGGCTAATATCCACTACCTCGGCCTGCGCCGCCACAATGAACTCCCCGCATTTGCCCAGCACTTTGACATCGGCCTGATTCCGTTCCGCCTCACCGAAGCCACCATTCGCCTTAATCCTGTAAAGACCCTCGAATACCTGGCTGCCGGCCTCCCCGTCGTCGCCACCGCTCTGCCTGATCTTAAACGCTTTTATGCCGACCTCGTTTACCTCGCTGAAGATCATGACCAGTTCCTGCAACAGGTTCACCGGGCCATAAACGAACGCAACCCTGACTTCATCCAGCATGGCATCGACCGGGCCCGCAAAGCATCATGGCAATCAATGGCTGACGAAATGAACCGCCTGCTGTTTGCACCAGAAACTCCCTTCGGCGGCCGCCCGTCCTTAACCGGTTCCACCCTAGGCTCAACGCACAATACAAGCGACGTCGCCCCGGAAGCCTACCCATGAAAATCTTCATAGATGCCCGGTACATCCAGTCGACTTACAGCGGGATCGGAACCTATTCCGAACTTCTAATCCAGGCCATTGGCCGCATCGATTCCGAAAACGAATACGTCGTACTTGTCCATTCCTCCTTTCGCGGCGAACTTGATCTCCCCGATAATTTTACCCTTATTGAAGACGATGCCCGCCCCGTCTCGCTACGCTCCCTGTTCGGTCTCCAACATATTGTCCGCCCCTATGATCCCGACATTTTTCACGCCATGCTGCCGCTCTGGCCCGTCGGCCTTCGACATGATATGAACACCCTGGTCACAGTCTACGATCTCCAACCCCTGCGCGATCCCCATTTCACCGCCGGCCGCCCCGCCATTGTCCGCAAACTCTACGATTTTTTTTACGGCATCTTTTATCGGCGGTGCTTTCAGATGGCAGATTATCTTATCGCCATTTCCCATTCAACCCGGCGGGACATCGCCGCCCTCGTACCACGCGCCGTCGAAAACACCATCGTCATTCATCCCGGATTCGAAACCGACATGGCCGCCGACCCAACCCCGGAACAGACGGAAATGGTGCGGGATAAATTTAATCTGCCCCAGCGTTACATCCTCTACCTCGGCAGCACCCGCCCCAACAAGAACCTGACGCGCATGCTCGACGCATATCAGGAAGTCTTGAAGCGCCACCCCGATGACGCCGATCTAATCTGGGTCATGGTTTTAAAGCCAGATCGCTTTTTCGATCCCTTCTTTGCAGCCGTACGAAGCAAAGGTCTGTTGCGCCGCGTTCAGATTTATGATCAGGTCTCCGAACTCGAAAAACGCGTCCTCTACCGCAACGCCCAGCTCCTTTACTTTCCCACCCTTTATGAAGGCTTTGGACTGCCCGTTTTGGAAGCCCAGGGCTGCGGCCTCCCAGTTCTAGCATCCACCCACTCCGCCCTGCCCGAAGTCGCCGGAAAGGGAGCAGTACTGGTCGACGCCCTCGACGTCGCCGCTATCGCTGACGGCCTTGAAATTGTTTTATACGATGAAGAAGTCCGCCGCGAAATAATCGAAGCAGGTCACAAAAACGTAAACCGTTTTTCCTGGGAAAATAACGCCCGCGAAGTCTTAAACATGTACGAGCACCTTCTGTCGTGAAACTTCCTCTGAACGGATTTGATCTCGCTTACGGCACCATCTTCCTTCCCGCCGCGGCCATGGTTCTGTACAAACAGAGGCGTTACGGCAAATACGTAGAAAGCGCCTCCGCCCTTATCGGAGCCCAGCTAAAAGACGACGCCCAAAACCCTCTTTTTAGAAATGGCACCATCTGGGTCCACGCCGTCAGCGTTGGCGAAGTCATCGCCGCCAAAGCCATGCTACCCCTCCTCAAAAACCGCTTTCCTGAAACCCCCATCCTCCTCACCACCCATACCGAAACCGGCCAGCAGGTCGCCCGCGATCTTCCCTCCGGTATGGCCGATGTCGTCCGCTATATGCCCGTCGATTTTTCCTGGCTAATGCGCCGCGCCGTCTCCGTCTGGCGACCAAAAATTTTTATACCCATGGAAACCGAACTCTGGCCGAACGCTCTTAGCATAATAAGTCAATCCGGCGCCCGGGTTTTTACCCTCAATGGAAAAATCTCTGAAAAATCCTTCCGCAGCTACCAGCGCATCCGCCCCCTCATCCAAAAACCCCTCTCCTGTGTTACCGCCTTTTGCGTACAGACCGACGCAGACGCCAACCGAATCAGTACCCTTCTTGGCCGCTCGGACAATATCCATGTCACCGGCAACTGCAAATTCGACGTAGAAATTCCGCCGCTGGATGACGTAGAAAAAAAAGGTTTCGCAGACAAACTCGGTCTTTCATGGCCTGCACGCTACATCGTCGCAGGGAGCACCCATCCCGGCGAAGAAAAAATCATTCTGGACGCCTATTCCCAAGTTCTAAAAAGTCTGCCAGACTTAAAATTTATCCTCGTCCCGCGCCATCCTGAACGATTTCCCGACGTCTGGCAAAATCTGCAAGCCACCAGCCTCAGCATCCAGCGGACCTCAGACCGGCAACAGCACGGCGCCGGCTCACCAACCGTTTACCTGGTAGATCAAATGGGGCTGCTCACAAAACTCTACGCCCTCGCGGAAGTCGCTCTCGTAGCCGGCAGCTTTGTGGAAGGCATAGGCGGACACAACCTGCTCGAACCCGCCGCCCATGGCGTCCCCGTGGTATACGGACCCTACATGAAAAGTCAGCCTGATATGGTGCGTATCATGACCGCCGCTGAAGCCGGAACCCAAACCCCGTCATCAGAACTCCACGCAACATTAATGAACCTCCTCACCAGTCCGGATGAAGCCCACGCCCGGGGTCGAAAAGGCCAGCAAGCTTATCAGGCCAATCGCGGCTCGGCAGAGCGAAACATGCAGGTCATCAATAAATATCTTAAATAGCCTGATGCCAGTGCCCGCCCCGGCCTTGCGCTATTCTGCCGCTGGTTACTTAACTTCCGGAAGTTGACCACTGGCGTATGGGCTGTGCCGGTCATTCTCCCGACGTCGCTTCGCCGCATCCAGCAGATGAGAAAGATTGTTCTGGCGAATCTCCTCTGGACTCATATGCTGCCCCTGGGCCGGCTGACCGTTCACCAGCAAAGGCTGTTGCTGTGTCTGGATTGTCGTCTTCGCCATCTCATCACCGCCGCCAGCCGCATCCAAACCCGGCTGGCTCGTCAACAAACCGCTTGCCCCAATCCGACTCATGGCCTGCTGTTCGCCATCGGTCAGGCGCTGCAACGGACTGATCACCCGGCTCACGGTCGGCTCAGACGGCAACGACGCCGTCGCGCCCAACGCAGGCGAATCCACCGTCCGGTTCATCATCACCGGTGCCGGATTCGATCCAGGTACAGCAGAAACATTCTGTCCTCCGCTCAAGCTCGGCAGCGACGACATTTCCGATCCTGCCGCCGTAACGGTCTGCGATCCTGCCGCCATTGGCGGCGCACTGACATAACGGGAATTTGATTCCACAGAAGGCATCCGCGATCCTCCCGAAGATGCTCGCACCGGAGCAGAACCTCCGCCTTGCGTTGCATCCAGGTAGCGCCGCTGAGCATCAGCAATAGCCTCCCGCGTTACATCGCCCGATCCCTGCCGCGTCGCCAGGCGCTGCTTCACTCTAGCCATCTTGTCCGCATCATTTAAATCTTTAACCAGGTCTCGAGCATACTGGGCCACATGCCACTTAGCCGGATAGCTCTGATCGATCACCTGCTGAGCCGTCTCAAGCGCCGCTTTCCGGGCCTCTTCCATTTCAAGAGCCGTAGTAGCAGACTGCATTTTCCGGTTGTAGATCTCAGCCACCAGGAAGTGGTAGGCCGCACGACGCTCCGTCTGCCGATCCTCACTCTGGTAAATGTTATACGCCACCTGCACAGCATCATCATAGCGCTCAGCACGAATAAGGAGCTGGCAAAGTTCCTGCTGTTTTTTTACACGCTCGTCAGCCGTCGTACACGCAACGACAGCGCTGGCGCACTCTCGAATTTGATTGTCCAGTTGCTGCTGATGATAGGGGTTCAGATTACGTGAACCGCCAGGCGCAGCATAGATCGCCTGCATGCTGGTGCAGGCCACAATCACAAGAACTGCTGTCCAACGACATCTGCTTCCAGGTTTGCCCATTTTTACGTCCTCTGCAGTCTAACACCCGTTTAAATGCCGACGGCCACACACCCTTGTCAACCCCTTTGCACTCTCAATAAACCCAAAAAAAGCGTTCGGAAACCGCTCCCATTCCCACTTTCCCCTTGAAAAAAAACCTCACCCCCTCCCGTTTCAATCCATACTTAATAGAAAGACTCTGTGCGAAATGAGCATAGTAAAACGCGTAGCAGTACTCGGGGCGGGCGGCCTCGGCCGCAGTATGGCCCGCCTGCTGGACTGTAAAAAAAACCTGAAACTGGTCGCAATCTGCGATACCGAAGGCTTTGCATTCGATGAAGGCGGCCTCACGTCCAATCAACTGTTCGACAACTTGCCCCCCGGCCACACTGTTGGAGACGTCCACGCCGCAGGCCACCGCAGTCAGGATCCCATCGCCGACGTACTCGCCAAAAAAGACTCCATAGACGGCATCTTCCTCGCCCTGCCAAATCTTCCCAACGAGTTTATACCTGAAACCGTCGACCGCATCATCGCCAGCGGATACCGCGGCGTTATCGTCGATGCCCTTAAGCGCACCTCCGCCATGGAAATGCTCGCCGAACGACAGCAGGCTCTGGCAGACGCAGGCATCACTTATGTCTCTGGCTGCGGTGCCACGCCCGGTCTTCTCACCGGAGCCGCCGCTCTGGCCGCGCAGTCCTTCGTCGAAGTCGAAGACGTAACCATCTGGTTTGGAGTCGGCATCTCAAACTGGGACGCCTATCGCGCCACCATCCGCGAAGACATAGCCCACCTCGCAGGCTTCGACACACAAAAAGTCGCCGCCATGTCTGACGAAGAAATCGAAGCCGAACTCGAATCCCGCAACGGCCTTCTCGAACTCGTCAATATGGAACACGCCGATGACATCATGCTGGAACGGGCCGGAATTCTCTGCCGCAGCAAAGTAAAAGTCGGTGGCCTCGTAGACACCCGAAATCCTAACAAGCCCGTCAGCACCAGCGTAAAGATCACAGGGAAAACCTTCGAAGGCAAACGCAGCACTCACACCTTCACCCTCGGTGATGAAACCAGCATGGCCGCAAACGTCAACGGGCCTGCCCTGGGTTATATGAATGCTGGATTCTGGCTCCACGACAAAAACATCGTCGGCCTGTTTACCAGCGCTGATATTATGCCCAGATTCCCCCAGTAAAATCGCGCATTAAAAAATTATACCGGGACTTGCGTCACGGCGGTCCCGGTAATTTTTTTAACTGCCCGCTTGTCTCAGACGCTCACGGATCTCCTGGTAATCCTCCGGCGGTGCCTCCTGAATGTGGATAAGCTCCCCACTGCGCGGATGCTTAAAGCGCAAATCATGCGCATGAAGCATTTGCCGCGACACCGCCTTAAGCGCCGCACGCAAGCTTGTATCATGAGGCGAAATCAACTGAGTGGCGAGATCTGCCTGACCGCCATACGTCGTATCACCCAAAACCGGATGGTTGATATGCGCCAGGTGAACACGAATCTGATGCATACGACCAGACTCCAGCTTACACTCAATTTCCGCCAAACCACGAAACCGTTCAATTATACGCCAGTGAGTACGCGAAGGACGTGAATCCGGCCCCTCACCAACCGTCATCCGCAAACGATTCCTCGGATCCCGGCAAATCGGCGCATCAATCGTTCCCTGGTCTTCCTGAAAATTCCGCAAGGCCAACGCCACATAACGACGCGACACCTCCCGCCGTTGCAAAGCATCCGCCAGAACCTTATGCGCGAAATCAGTTTTCGCAACCATCAGCAGACCGGTCGTGTCTTTGTCTAACCGGTGCACGATGCCCGGCCGCTGATCCCCGCCAATGGAAGACAAAGGGTGAGACCGCGCGAGAAGTGCATTAACCAGCGTCCCCTCTGATATCCCTTTGCCCGGATGAACAGCCATTCCCGCCGGCTTGTTTACAACCAGCACATCGTCATCCTCAAACTTAACATCGAGTTCAATTTCCTGCGTAACCGGGCCGGCTTCCGGTGCCGGCTCCGTCACAATGGCAACATCGCCCGGCTTGACGGCATAGCTGGAAAGAACTTTCTCGCCATTCACCATCACATCACCCGAAGTGATCCATCGCTGGATACGAGTACGGCTGACCCCCGGAAGCGAACGCGCTACCGCCTGATCAACTCGGAGTCCGGCCACAGATTCATCAAACGTAAAATGATGCTGGGCACCTGGAGCGTCAGTCACCGCCGAGGCCACTGGAGTTATTTCTCGCCCCGCTCATCATGGGCGTGTCCGGCAGATCAACTTTCTCCGGCAGAGCCCCATTCTGCCCATAAATGGTCAGGGTCTGGCGAAGTTGCGTTTCCTGCTGGGTTGACATTTTATCCCGGTAATGGCGGGCCACATAAAGGCCACCAATGGCAACAACAGTCATAAGTGCCAGGAGACTCGCAAAAACATACTTCACGATATCACGAGTTTTCATCCGGCGCGCTTTGGTTGATTTAGACATAATCACATACCTTTAACGTGCACTATCTCAAATGATTCATTAGCTAAAGGAAGGGGGAGAAGATGGTGCTGGAATGCGGAATCGAACCGCAGACCTACTGAT
>CAYUGQ010000096.1:0-10371 GCA_964444305.1 uncultured Candidatus Sumerlaeota bacterium | reverse complement strand
GAGGGTTTGTAATCGAAGCCGGCGGCATCGAGGGCTGATTTCAGTTCATCGAGCTTTGCTTCGGGGATATGGGTGAGGATAAGGTTCTGTTTGTTGGTATTGCGGGCGGTTTTCTCGTCGCTGAATTCGTCGAGAATGTCGGCGATTTGATGGAGTTTTTCTCCGGTGAGACGGCCGGCGCGAATGCCGAGTCCGACGTAGTAGTAGCCTTCCTGCTTTTGGGGCTGGATGCCGAGGTGATCGGTTTCGGCGTCTTTGGGGGCGGGGTTGGGTACGCCGTCTTCGAGCTTGTAGCCGATTTTTTCTTCGAGCATTTCGCGGAATGCGGGGCCGCCGATGCCGATTTTGGGATCATGGATGTAGAACTTGAGGCGTGCCTGGCCGCGGTTTTTGCGGAGGATTTCGGCGTCGCGGTAGAGTTCGGATACGGCGTGGACAACTTTGAGGACTTCGTCGCGTTTGATGAAGACGCCGAGATCAGCACCGAAATAGGGTTTGGTTGAGAGGCCGCCGCCGACCATGAGGCCGTAGCCTACCTGGTCACCTTTCTGAACGCCGTAGAGGCCCACTTCGTTGATCTCTGGCTGGGCGCACTGCATGTGGCAGGAGCAGACGGAGAACTTATATTTGCGAGGCATGTTTGAGAAGGCTTTGTTGTTGACCATCAGGTTGGTGATGTCGAGGGCGGTTGGGAAGGAATCGAAGTATTCGTCTTTGGTGATGCCGGTTACGGGGCAGCCGACGACGTTGCGGGCGATGTCGCCGCAGGCGCCGCTGGTGGTCATGCCGACTTTTGCGAGGCGTTCAAAGATTTCGGGAATGTTTTCGACGGTTAGCCAGTGATACTGGAAATCTTGACGGGTGGTGATGTCGATGAGGTTGCGTCCGAAATCGATGGCGATCTGGCCGAGGGTTCGGAGCTGTTCAGAGGTTACATGGCCATTTGGGACTTTGACGCGCAGCATAAAGTGGCCCTCATTTGGGCGCTGCTGATACAGACCGTACCACCGGAAGAGAGCGAAGTCTTCGGGGGGGATGGAGTCGAAGCCTGTTTTGGCGTAGTTAATGAGATCGGGAAGGACGTCCAGTCCGTCTTTGTTTTTTTTAATTTCTTCTATATTGAGTAGCTTATCAGCCATTTTTTCTTTTTTCCTACCAACTTTGTAGACATTAGCCCCTGTGCCGTGTTACAGGCGAGCAAGGTTTGCATTTAGAGTATTTTATTTATTTCACGTGGGCGCTGATAGCATGGCGCACGATGGGGTTTTGGTCGAGGGTGTCGTGGGCCTGCTGCCAGGTGAATTTTCCCGTGGCCAGGAGGAGGGCCATGGGGACGAGGCGGGGTACGGGTGTGGAGGCGTCGATGTGTTGACTGATGGGGGCGTCGAGCTGTTCCTGGGTGAGGTCGTCGGTTTGGTATACGGCGCAAAGGAGGGCGAGTCGTGATGTTTCTTCGTCGGAGCCCATGAGGTCGCTGATGATGCCGATGGCCCGGTAATAGAGTTTGTTGTTGGAGATCCGGAGATCGACCATACGGTTGCCGTAGATTTTCCCGTTGAGGATGTGGGCACCGGTGGTGAGGGCGTTTAGGATGAGCTTGATGGCGAGCTGGGGCGGGCCTTCGAACAGGACAGGGGCGGCATCATTTCCGGCGTTGAGGGATGTGAGGGGCGGGGCGATGGTTACGGGGAGTTCGACGGCGGGAGGGGGGCCGGTCTGGGGGATGGTGATTGAGCCGGTGCGGGCATCTTTGGCGTGGATTTCTTCGACGAGTTCGTCGCGGCCTTCGAAGTCTCCGAGAAAGACGACGAGGTCGTCTTTAGTGAGGGTTGGGAGGGCCTGGGAGCGGAAATCATCGAGGCTGATCTGGTAATGGGGGCCGTGGGCGGAGTGGTCGATACCTTCGCCGAGGAGGCCCTGCCAGCCGTTTTCGAGATAGCCGCGAACGTCGTCGAAGCGGGCGCCGTAGGTGGGGGGGCATTCTGAGGCGTCTATGAGGCCGAGAATTCCGGCGTCGGTAAAGAGCATGCCGTCGGGGGAGTGTTCGTGGTCATCGTGAAGGTGTTCGTCTTCGTCGTGGTTGCATCCGCTGATGATGGCGGGGGCTGTGTTGCCGAGATAAAAAATGCGGCCGCCGGCGTTGAGGGCGTCGCCTCCGGCATCGACCAGTTCGGCGATTTCGTGGGCGGGGTAGTAGGCTTCGCGGATGGCGGTTTCATATTCTGCGAAGAGGATGCGTACGACATATACGAGAGCGGCGATGCGTTCGGCGGAGTCGCCGGCGTGGCTGGTGTCGACGGCGCGGGCGGTGTAGAAGAGGGTTTCGAGGAGAATCTTTGTGGCGCTGCCGCTTTTCATGCGGGTGGAGCCGGTGATGGGCTCGGGGCCGATTACGGGGTTAATGAGGGTGAAATTGGGTGCGAGACGTGCCTGGACGAGGGTGGCTTTGAAGGTGCTGTCCCAGCCTTCGACGGCGGCGTCGCGTGCGAGGTCTGCCGGGTTAAAGCCGAGGAGGACGGCGTGGCCTGTGACGGTGCCATCGAGAACGGCGGCGATTTGTCCGGCGACGTAGGGTGCGCTGAGGCCGCAGGTGATGCCGACATAGAAGACTTCGTCGGCGCCTTCGCTGGCTTTCAGGAGGTCGTCTTTACCAATGTGGGGATCATCCTCTGCGCCTTCCTGTGCGGCGATAAGGGCGAGGTCTGTTCCGGCGATGGTGTAGCGGAATGGCTTCGGGTTTTCAGGTGTGGCAAAGACTCGATTAAAGGTGCGGGCGGCGAACATTGCCAGGCGGCCACTGGTGCCGGCGCCGCTTAATACGACTCGGCCGTTGGGCTTTTGGAGGATTCTTGCGGCGATGTCGCCAAGCTCTGCTATGGTTTCCTGTAGCTCAGGATCGGCCAGACCTTCATGGCCGCCGAAGCCGCCGAAAATCTGGGCGTCGGTGGAACGCAGGAGACGTACGATTTCTATGGGGCTGGCGACATCGATTTCCGGTGTGAGGCAGTTGGTGGCCTCGGTGATTGAGCGTTTAGGTTGGGCTGACAAGGATCCTGTTACCTTAGTATGAGAGTGGGCGGGTTTCCGCTGGTGTTGGCTTTGTGGTTTGATAATGAAATGGCGTGGGGAAATTCTTTTTGGCGGGGAATGATGTCAGGGGCGACGAATCACGAGGCGACTGATGACTGAGACTACGACAAGGATGGCGATGGCAAAGAGGGCACCTTGAAAGAGTTCCGGGTTGCCGATAAGGAGTAGAGCGATGAGGAGGAGAGTTGCACAGCCAAAGGGCCCGCAGCAGGGGATGCAGTTGTCACTTCGATGATAATAGGTATATACGTGGGGCTGAACAGGAGGCTCTTGGCCCACCGGCACGTGAGTGCTTTCAATGGGTGTGGCATCGAGATATTCGGCTTCAACGTATTCTACGGGCTGGTCTTGTTTGTTGTCATCCATAAAGCGGGTTGATTTTCCAAACGGGGTATGCAGAAAGAGACAAAGTTATGTTTCATGTAGTCTTTACTGCACGAAACTTGCGGTAAATACAGGTTTGATTTGAGTAGGTTTTCGTAGTGATAAGTTTGTTTGCAGTGTGAAGGCGTAATCTATTTATCCAAATGGCAAAGCTGGTTCTCATAGGGCGGGGTAGTCCGCAGGAAATTGTCGTGGATCAGGAGTTGACCATTGGCCGTGGGTATTCAAACCTGTTGCGGCTGGAGGGGGATGAGATTTCGCGTGTGCATGCCATTGTGTTTCGTCAGGGTGACGGGTATCTGGTGCGGGATCTGGATTCAAAGAACGGCGTGTTTTTGAATGGGCAGCGTGTGGGGGTGAGTGAGCTAAGGGCGGGAGATAAGCTGCAGGTGGGGAAGTTTACGCTGCTTTTTGAGCCGGCACCGGTGCCGTCGCATCAGAGTTCGGACCGTTTTAAGAGAAAGGTCAGTGCTGCTCCGATTGAGGCGAATGAGGATGAGGATCCTTTTGCCCGGTCGCAATTGTTCAGTGGGTCGGGGAGCGGATCGGGGGCGGCAGCGGGGAATGGCTTTGGTGGATTGCGGGATGAGGTTAGCTTTTTTACGCGGGAGGAGATGTCGAAGCTGGTTCGGCAGGCAGGGGTGAGTCTGCCGGCGGAGGTGTTGGAGCTGGAGGCTGAAGCGCTTCGGCGGGTGGTGTCGGGCGCGGTGGATCAGGGGGGTGACGGGGTTGGGGAAATGTCTATGGCTGAGCTTATTTTGACGGGATTATCGGAAGCAATGGGGGCGTCTGGCGGGGTGATTGTTCTGGCAGGGGGAGCGGAGGGGGTATTTTCTCCGGTGGCGATTTATCCGCGGGGGGATGATGTGGCGGTGAATCGTGTGGTGATGCGAGAGGGGTTTTCGCAGCGGCGGGCGGTGTTGTGTCCGGTGACGGGAGATAGCGGGTTGTTTCGGGATAGCAGCACGGTGCAGCGGGGTAGAATTTATACGTTGTTGAGTGTTCCGCTGGAGGGGCCGGAGGGTGAGCCAGGATTGTTGTATTTAGACCGCAAGGGTGATAGTTCTGAGCCTTTTTCCATGGTGGAGCTGGTGGTGGCTGGGCGGATCGGCAGATTGCTTGAACGGCAACTTTTTGATACTGGCAGCGAGATGACGCCGGCCAGGGGAGCTTTGTCTGGATGAGTAGTATGGAGGTGAGTGAGCCTGCGGAGTGGTTGGTGCGGCGGGTGGCGCTTGTGAGTACTGGCACGGAGATTCTGCAGGGGATGTATGCGGATACTAATGCGCGGTTTCTGGCGGAGGAGCTGACTGGGCTTGGTGTCCAAGTAGTGTCGATTGCGGCGGCGCCGGATGATGAGGAGGCTATTGAGCGCATATTGCGGTTTTCGGCGTCTCAGGCAGATTTGGTGATTTGTACGGGAGGCATCGGTCCTACGGGGGATGATCGCAACCGGTATGTATATGAGCGAGTCTTGGAGCTTCCGCTGGAGCTGGATGAACATGCTGTGGCGGGAATGCGAGGGCGGTTTCGCGTGAGAAATTATGGGGAGATGCCACGGGCGAATGAGGTGCAGGGAATGTTGCCGAGGGGTTGTGTGCCATTTTATAATCAGTGGGGTACGGCTCCGGGGTTTCTTGTGAGGCCAACGGGTGAGGGGGTTTTTGCGCGGTGTGGCTTAATCGCCATGCCGGGGCCGCCTATGGAAATGATGCCGATGTTTAATGAGCTGGTGAAGCCGGCGCTGGCTGGGCTTCTGCCGGGGGGGCGGGCGCGGGCTATCCGGACTTTGCATACTTATGGGCACCCTGAGTCGCATATCGGGTCGCTGGTGGCGGATATGTTTTGTGGGATTCCGGGGCTGGATTTTACGATTCTGGCGTCGCGAGAGGGTGTTCACCTGCGGTTGTGTGTGACGGCGGGGAATGTGCGTGAGGTGGCGTATCGTCTGGATGAGCTGGAAAGCCAGGTGCGACAACGGATTGGCGATGATTGCGTTTATGGAATGGACGGGCAGTCTCTGGCGGGGTCTGTCGGGGAGCTGTTGACGGCGCGGAAGGCATGGGTTTCTACGGCGGAGTCATGTACGGGGGGTATGGTTGCGCAGTTGCTGACGGAGGTGGCGGGGAGCTCTGCTTACCTGGGGGAGTGCTATGTGACTTACAGCAATGATGCGAAGATGAAGCTGGTGGGGGTGAGGGAAGAAACATTGAAGCAGCATGGCGCGGTAAGCGAGGAAACGGCGCGGGAGATGGCGGATGGAGCCAGGAAGGGGGCAGGAAGCGATTATGCGATTTCTGTGACGGGTGTGGCCGGGCCTGGCGGTGGAAGCGAGGATAAGCCGGTGGGGCTGGTTTATATTGGCGTGGCAGGTCCGACGCGCACGGTGGTTTCGCGTGAGCAGTTGCTGGGGGATCGCGTGGCGAATCGGGAGCAGTCGGCGCGGATTGCTTTGAACTTGCTCAGGCTGGAGTTGTTGCGGGGTTAAGCGGGACGGGAGTCGATTATTCTGCGGGTGTGTCGTCTGGTGGTGTATCTGAGGTTTCACCGGAAGCTGGCTCGTCCGGCTCCATGTCCGTTTCGGGGTTGAACTCGGGCTGGCCATTGTTAATTTCTGTGCCCGTTGTGCCGTCGTCAGCGGTTAGAGTGCCGGTGGTTTCGTCATCTTCGACTATAATTGGCGGGACGTATTTGCGGGGGGTGACTGTGCCAGACGGGCGGGCAGGCCAGCCGTCAAATTCGAGAGAGGCTCCAGATTCAATTTCGAAAGGTTCGGTGAAGGTGACCAAATCCCGTGGTGCGCCGTCGATGGCGATGGTGCTGGCAACGGAGAGCAAGGATGGTGTTGTTTCGGCTGTTACACGCGTGATGGCGAGGGTGCCTGTGGATTCGGCGGCATTGTACTGAAGCCAGCCCCAGAAATCGGCGGTGAAGACGGGAATTTCCATATCCAGAGTGGAGGTTGTGATGGATGTGGGTTTGATCAGGAGGCGCTGGTTGGGCTTGTCATAGACTACACCGGAAAGGCCGCGCCAAATGCTCCAGGCGCTCATGGCGGAGCGGCTATAACGGAGAGAGGGCTGTGAGGCGGCGGGTGCATTATAGAGGAGGGCCTGCTTCCATGGGGCTTTTTGGGCTCCATAAGCTACCTGGAACATGCGGACGTAGGGCGATATGCCGACTTCAGGAGCGCCGGTTTGGAGGCCAAGGGCACCGATATAGGACTGAAGAGGCGCCGGAGCTGAGAGGCGCTGGCCGACGGCTTGCTGGGTTGACGACATTAAGGGAACGGGTTTGTAGTCTTCGAAGTTCTGTTCGTGGACAGCGTCCAGGTATCGGTTGATGGTGTCGTCGTCCAGGATTGGGGACGCTCCGGCGGCACGGGCAGCATAGATACCGGAAAGGAGGGGAGCGAAGGTGGTTTCGCCGGTGAGGGAAACCTGTTCGATCTGGGTTTGAATGAGGGAGTCGATGGACTCGGAAGATTCGCCGAGGATTTCCTGGGTGGTACGGAGGGCGGCAGCGGCTTTTAGGCGGGACATGGCGCGAGCTTCATCAAGGTTGCCAAAGGCGCTGAAGACGTTGTCTGCGCTGTCCTCGCTGGCGGATTGAAGCTGGGTTACGACGTAATCGCGGGCTTTGGCGATGGCGGGACGCAGGGCATCCAGCGTGGCATTGTCACCGGTTTCGCGCCAATACCGGGCTACGCCGAGCAGCCAACTTGAGGTGGGGTCGTACCAGTCTGTGCCCAACAGTTCGCGGTCGAAGCCGGCGAGGGCGCCGTGAATGTTGCCGACATAGCGGGGGATGCGTCCGGTGTCGGCATCCTGTGCGCGTGCGTAAAGATTTAGTTCGGTGCGTTCGAGGGCTGGGAACATAGTGAGTGTGAAATCGGACGAGCCGAGTTTCAAATCGGCAGGCCCAAGCATTCCCTTCATGTCGGCCGGCGAATCAAGCATGGCAAAGCGGGAGTTTTTCAGGAGAATGGAGTTGGAGCGGAGAGGGAAGAGGGAGTTAAGGGCGTGAATTTTCAGCCAGCGGGGAACGGTGGCTCGTTCAATCATATCGACCCATTCTCTTGTTTGCTCGCGAAAATCATGGCGATGGGTGGCGAGGTACGAGGCGATTTCGATGGCGGAGTCGAAGCGTTCGGAACTGTGCGTGGCTTCTTCGGAAGGTTGACCGGATGTGGAGTCCATGGTGACAATGCGTGGCAGGTGCCAGGCTACTATGAAGGGGACTCTGCGGGTTTCATTGGGAGCCAGATTGAAGGATACACAAAGGGTGGAAGCCATGGGGCCTTCGCCAGATTTTCCGGAAACTGTGGCCGGAGACGATGGGATTCGTGTGAGGCGGAGGTTGTTTACAAAACTATTCCACCAGGGAATTGATTCCGTGCGCGGGTTCCAGGCCAGGTTGCGGGTGAGGCCGACGCCTTTGATGGGGGTGCCGACGAAATAATCGCCAGTGAAAGTGGCTGAACGACCTTGTGGGGGCGCGGGAGATGTGATATGGAAGCCTTTAATTCCTGTTGTTTCGGCGTCCTGGTGTTGTGAGGGGGTGGAGTATCCGTGCTGGTCTCCAGGCAAAAGGCTGCCGCCGCGGCCATTGATATCTTCCCATGAGAATGCCACGCCGACGGCAACGGGATATTTTTGAGGATTTTTCACGATGACGTTCACAACGGCGGCAGGCAGGGAGGAGTCGTCGGTGTTGTGGGGAATCAGCGGTGACCAGGATTCAATGGTGGCGGTCAGGGGGAATTTGTCGTCGTCGAATTCAACTTGGCCGAAGGGAAAATTGCCGCTGTATTTGCCGCGAGTCATGTTGGTGTGATTTTTATAGATTGATTCTCCGCGGCTGTTGGTGGGCTTTACCTGAAGCAGGCGGGCGCCGCCACGGCGACTGGCTACTTTTGCGGCGATGGCTACGAAGGTTCCCTGGGGGCGAAGTACGGGGAGGTCCCATGAGTTGTTGATAGTGAAGTTTCCAAATTGACCATTTGGAAGGAGTTCGAATTTGCCGGTGCCGATGCCGCCGACGGGCACACCACTGTTCCAGGTGTCACGGGTTCCGTCCAGGGTTATGACGCCTTCTTCGGCATCAAAGGGAGCCAGTTGGTCAGCAGAGATGTAATCGTCGTCTGTGCCGGCGGAAGTAGATTGAGGCCCGGGCATGGCGATGAGTCTCTCGACGCCGTTGCCGGTTATCTGGATATAGTTGATGATGGCTTCGCCAGTGGTTGCTGTAAAACGAAAATCGAGGCGTCCGTCGGCGGGGGTGATGGTGAAGCGTTTTACTACGCTTTTAAAAGGGCCACCGGCTTCTGAGACGACGTCGAAGGACGTCAGGGCGCGTTTGCCATTTACGTCTACGTTGAAGAGACGCTGGCCGGCTTTTTTGTTTTCGATTTCGGCAAAACCGAGGTCAAGCTGGAGGGGCTTGTCGCTGGGGAGGTTGGAGACAATTATATGAAAGTCTGTTCCCGTGCGGGCATTCTGCAGGGCGGTGCCGGACACATTACCGCTGATCTGGCGGGTGGCATTGATGACTGCGGATTGGCCCTGTACGGCTACGGTTGATGGCGGTTGCGACTGGGAGTAGCTGGGTGGCACGCACAGGGCAAATAACAGGCTTAGTAGACAGAGTCTTGATTTCATAGAAGCCTGACCGGGTCGGGCCAGGTGGTTTTCAGGATTGATCCAGGTTTCCGCGTTGCACCTCGGCAAGAACATTCTCCTCAACAAATATGGGGGTTTTGCGTTTCATGGCGAGCACCATGGCGTCGCTGGGTCTGCTGTCTATCCGGACGGTTTCGCCGGTAGAGTTTTTTAATTCCAGAGCACCGTAAAATGTGCTGTTTTCAAGGCGGGTAATGAGAATTCGTTCGAATTTAGCGCCCAGGCCATCAATGGAGTTTAAGATCAAATCGTGGGTCATGGGTCGGCGGGGAATTCCTATGGGGAATGTCGTGCCACCCAAGACTGCTTCTTCGAGGGCACGGCCTTCCAGATGGCCGACAAAGATGGGAAACTCACGGGTGCCATCTTTTTCGGCGAGAACGATAATGGGCAGGTCGCGTGGATCGTCCGGTGTCTGGATTTCCCGCACTTCCATTTCTATAAATCGTTCTGCCATAAAACTCCTCTATTTTGGCGTTGTGTTTCAGATCAGACCAGCAATTGCATGTGGCGCTTTAGTTCGTCTGGTTTGCGGGCGTGGGTGATAGCGGTTTCGCGCGAGATGCGTCCTCGCTTGTACAGCTCGGCGATTGCGCGGTCCATGGTTTGCATTCCCAGGGCGCCGCTGGCTTCGATCTGAGTGTAAATCTGGTGGGTTTTGCCTTCACGTATGAGAGCACGAACAGCATCTGTGCCAATGAGAACTTCGACAGCGATGGCGCGGCCCTGTCCGGATGCCATGGGCAGGAGGGTTTGGCAGAGGATTCCTTCGACGACACCTGCGAGCTGAACGCGAACCTGTTCTTGCTGATGCGGTGGGAAGACGTCGATGATGCGGTCGATGGTCTGGGCGACGTCTACGGTGTGGAGGGTGCTGAAGACGAGGTGGCCGGTCTCAGCCGCTGTGATGGCGGCACTGATTGTTTCCAGGTCGCGCATTTCGCCGACCATGATTACGTCTGGATCCTGGCGAAGGCTGTATTTCAGGGCGTTTGAGAAGGAGTAGGTGTCTTCATTGACTTCGCGTTGTTCTACGAGGGCTTTTTTGTGATTGTGAAGATACTCGATGGGGTCTTCAACGGTGATGATGTGCAGTTCGCGCTCGGCGTTGATCATGTCGATGATGGCTGCCAGGGTGGTGGATTTGCCAGATCCTGTAGGGCCGGTGATCAAGACCAGTCCGGAGGGTCTCCGAGCCAGCTTTTCACAAACCCGC
>CAYUGQ010000095.1:0-10443 GCA_964444305.1 uncultured Candidatus Sumerlaeota bacterium | reverse complement strand
TGCTACACCGGTTTAGAATTGCAAGGAAGAGATTGGGTTTTTCAGAGGTCTCGAGTTCTCAGCGTTTGATGCTGCGAGATGCCTCCATGACGACCAGCTTAATCAGAAACAAGCTGGGGGCCACATTTTGCCGTTATGCAAAGGGATTAATCAATCACGTCGTCGAGACGTATCACGTCTCCGTTGCGGACTTCCACGTTGTGAACAATTGGCTCTGCGTTGTCTGCTGACAACCATAGCTTGTAGTTTCCCGGAGGTAGATCGTTTACTGTTAGTACGCCGTTGGTATCTCGATCTTGATCAAGATGGTGGTATGCCCCCGCGTCTTTTACTGTAATCTGGGTTTTAACATCCAGCCTGGGTGCACCGTCGGATTTACGTGTTACTGAAATGATGCTTCCGGTCTTTTCGGTTACACGAATTTGCAGTTCTTCACTTACCCCGCCGGGTGGGACTTCCGCGTTGTAGACGGAGGTCATGATGCGCTCATCCAGCGTACCAACGACTGCGTATTTGCCTGCTGGGACCCCCAAGTTAAACGTGCCGTCAAGGCCCGACATGACGCCGTAAGCGGCGCGCAGGCGTGGCTCGATGTGCTGATTCGTGAGTGTTAATGTTAAACCGGGCATGGGGTTGTCTTGTAGATCCAGTACCTTTCCTCGAATGCGGCCGGAATCCAATGCAATCACCACCGTCGTTGTTTCCCCATCCGCCAGTCGGACCACAGAACGACCGGAGTGATTGCCCAAGCCGTGAGCAAGGAGAAGGAATTCGCCTGCTGCAACTTGTTCCAGAGTAAAACCTCCGTCCCTGCCGGATTTCGCTTTCCAGCGAGAAGCATTGTCGTGAATCAGGGTGATGGAGACTCCGCTTACAGGGACACCATTATGCTGGACGCGTCCGCGAATCATGCCTGTGCCCAAATGAAAATCTTGTGTGATTACGCGGGCCGGAGCGTTAGCACCCTGCTGGTTCATGAGCCTGAGATGTGCAGCCAGACCAAATTGCGGAATGTTCATCCAGTAATCCCGATGTCCCATTCCATCAAACATGTAAAAGCCGTATGCATCTGTGATCGCCTTACGGGGGCTCTGGTTGAGTTCTGAAATTTCCACTTCGACGGCAGCAATTCCGACACCGTTCGTGCCGCGCAGGTGTCCCTGGACTCTGATGCCTGGCTCCAGCTCAATCCGACCTAGGTCGACGGTTTTTCCGTGGATTGCTTCTACGTTACGAGTTGTGCTCCTGAATGGCGGAGGGGGCTGGATCCGGACCTCGGTTGTGCCAGCGGGTACCTGGTGGAGTTCGAAACGCCCAGACGAATCTGTTGAGGAGCTGATATCATATTTGCGCTGATTCGCCGGCCCGGCCTTGACCGAAATACCTGCCAGGGAGGCTGTGGTTTCACCTGGCCATGCCAGCTCTCCGCGGATGGTCGCTCCGGGCCCCATAGCCAGTGTGAAGGTGGGTGATGACTGGTAGTCTGGTACCGGGAAATCTTTCAGATGCAAGAGCGCGTAGCCTTCGGCGTGGATCGTGTAATCAGTATTTTTGCCCGCCACCAAACGCTGGATGAACGTTCCATTGTCTTGTTTGACGGGGGATTCCCCCAGCGATTCGAGTACTTCATAATTCCGGATCGGGTCCCCGGTGTTGCCGTCTATGATTGATACGAGGTAGTCTTTCATGGATCCGGGGCCGCCGTATATCAGTTCAAGCTGATTGTCGCCCGGTATAACTTCGTTCATCAT
The DNA here is from genome assembly GCA_964444305.1 of uncultured Candidatus Sumerlaeota bacterium. Classification (GTDB taxonomy): domain Bacteria; phylum Sumerlaeota; class Sumerlaeia; order Sumerlaeales; family Sumerlaeaceae; genus JAKFFN01. The sequence continues at coordinate 8,692 of CAYUGQ010000095.1, read as the reverse complement.
TAGTTCACCGTATTCAGGGTGCGATATCATCAGGCTGACGCGTTTTGGAGCCAGGGAGGTGAACGTAAATACGCCATCTGCATTGCTTTTTGTGTTAAGCGCGTCTTCAGTGTCGCCGAGGCCATAGAGTTGAACCTCAGCGTCGGAGACCGGCGATCCATTAGGAGCTTTGATGACTCCATGAATCTCGGCGCCGCCGTCTATTTCAATGACAGCTTTGTCGACAATATCGACCCCATCGCGGGGCACCTCCACTGCGGCCCGGCTGGGTGCATAGTTGTTACCGCTGGCCACAAGCACGATATTGTTTCTCGGAAGATTGCTCAGGGCAAAGCGACCATTCTTATCGGTGATGGTAGCTGCAACGGTTTTCTCTGAGCCGTAGCTAGTTACGGCGCCCTGATTTTCAACTCGGGGCGGCAAGGTGCGAGCTTCGACTGTCATGCCTTCCACCGGTTGTCCGGCACCGGTGAGGACGACTCCGCCGGCGGTGATGCCGCGCTGAAGTATCACCTCGTAATTCGCCGGCTGATCTGTTGCCTCGATGAGCACTTCCTGCCGCGTGTAACCGCCAGGGGCGACGACCTCCATTATGATATTACGGTCGGGAAGGACAAAGATATCGTATCGGCCTGCGGCGTCCGTGATAAACCTGGAATTCCCCAGCATATCATGGACTGTCAGGTAGGCCGGTGCGACGGGCTGTCCGGATTCATCCTGAACAGTGCCGGTTATGCGAACCGCGGCATCGAGCGTAAAATTCTGGATCACTTCCCGCTCTTGAGGCAAGTCAAACATTGGACTGTTTGGATGACCATACTGGCTTTCCGGGGAGTGAATGTAGCCGGGAGATGTCAATTTCAACCAGACCCGGTTGACGGCGGCCCCAGCGACGTGGTCGAGCCGGTAATGGCCCGCGGCGTCGGTTCGGGCGCTCGCGCCGATTGGTCGGCCATCGAAGTTAAGCTGCTCGATCTTTACTTCGCTGATCGGTTTTCCCGTGCCGGCTTCTGTTACCAGACCTGTCACGGTATGACCTCCATGCATATGCACAGTAATGTCATTAACGCTATCACCTTCTGCCAGCGTATAGGTTTTAAAAGGGAGCCTTGATTTGCTAAACCAACCGCGCTTTTCCGGCTGCATGGCCAGACCGTGAGCTTTTGCTGAAAGTATGTATTCCCCGGGCGCGAGGTTTTCGAACGTAAAGCTGCCATCGGCATTCGTGACTAATTCGGGAGAATCCGTCGGGAGGCTCGAAATGGTCATTTCCAGCGTGACGGTGGATTGCTTTACAGGCTGACCGGTTTCATTATTGATTACGCGACCGGCGAGACGGGCGCCACGTCCCTGGAGCTGTACGACGATATTGTCATCCGGTGCGGTGACCTGCATTGCAATCGGCGCATAGCCCAAGGCCCTGACCACAAGGCTCATGTTCCCGGGACTCACCCCGTTGATGTGGAAGGATCCGCCGGCGCTGGTGATGACTTTTGACGGCGTTCTGGGACTGGAGCGATAAGCTCCGGCAGGCTCCACTTTTGCACCTGCGACAGGATTGCCTGCTGGATCTAACACTTTACCACGAATTTCTACCTTTTGGTTCGCAGGCGGAAGCGGGCCATACTCAGCGGGAGTACGGCGGACATTGGTTTTACCTGATTCGTTCCGGGTTGAACGACGGTATTGTTTTGTGTAGGTTCTCGTGGAGTTTTCGGGTTTCGACTTTTGGTTTGGTGAGGCGGTCGTCATCGTGACCGCGGCGGCTGGGGTATTTTGAAATGATGCTAAGACTTTTTGCGGAGCATTCTCAAAAACGGCGTAAGCTCCCAGTCCCAGTATGATGCCTGTTCCCAGAAGGATCGATTTCACTGCCGGGAGGCCAGTAATGAATGCGGTAAAAGGGTTAGCCGTCTTGCCTGCTCCTGAGTGCGGACCGGGTATAACTGTGTCAGCCAATGGCGGCAGAGGTGTGTCGGCGATGCCGCGTAGCAGTTGCGCACGGCCAGTGGCCGGCAGCATTGCCACAGCACCGGCAATAGCGCAGGTGTGTTCGAGATGTACACGCGGTGGTTTCAACATGGCAAGTCCAATCGCCACGCCATCTTCAAGGTGGAAGCGCAGCTTTTTATGTGCGCGGGTCAGGCGCCGTGTAACTGTGGAGCGGGCTTCGCCTGTCAGGCGTGCAATATCAGCCGCAGAAAGCCCTTCGCCGTAATGAAGCAGCACGACCTGTCGCAGGTCTTCTGGCAGATTCATCACGGCATCCCCCACCTGGAATGTTTGTTCAGTCTGCGCAGCGGCGTCGCGCGGATGAGGCTGATTAGGATCGGCGGGATCAACCATGATTTCCTCCAAGGAAAGTACCGGCAGGAGTCGCGACCGGCGCTGGCCCTGACGCTGCCACTGAATGGCAAGATTGCGCGCAATGCGAGCGAGCCACGGCAGCAGTTGTGCGACAGGCTGTTGCATCTCATCGCGCTTCAGCCAAGCCCGGAGAAAAGTCTCCTGGACAATATCCTGAGCAATTTCTTTGTCCCGCGCAATGGACAACGAAGTGAAATAGATGGGTCCGTAATATTGGCGCACCATATCGGCAAACGTCTCAGGATCGCTCATCATCGCATCGGTTGCCAACGTTCGCGGCGGATTATGTTTTGAATGGTCCACGGCTTTTTCCTTCATCTTAGACAGGAATTATTAAACAAGGGTCACCTTCATAAACGCGCGAGGGCGGGCAGTGTTGCGTGGATTTAAATAGCCGGAGTGATTAAAGATTAAATCGGGCGCTCAGACGGGGGGATTCAGCGGCAAAAAAGCATAAACGGTCGCCATTACTCAGCCGTAAATGCTTATTCTCTGGCCTGTCACGTAATCCGAAGTGGGTGTAAATACAGTGGGCATTGAGCGCGTCTTTTTTACAGCTCCCCATTTATGAACTCGATGAAACCACATTCCCCCGATCGCGCAGGCTGGTTAACCATGCTGCCACCAATAACAAATCCCGCCTCACATCACGGCATTAATCATGTGGCCAGCCAAGCTACCCCACGCTGTCACCGAAATCCTTCTCACCGGTTTGTTCCCATAAAACTCGTTTACAGCGGCAAAAATGGTATAAAGCCTCATAAGCAGGAAGTTAATTCACCTTTTGAGCATGTGGGCAGCCATGAACAGGGGGGTCTGGCCGTTGGGAAGTTTTGCGTTTACGTCCACGCCTGGTTTTTAGCCAGCCCGCCCAAGAACGAGACGCTGATTGAGGTGAACAAACTCATCGACTGGAAAGTGCTAGGATCGGCAAAATCAAATTCCTGCATTGCTGAATCCCAAATTGCTTTTTCAGAGGTCCCAAATTATAACTGACGAAAAACAAACCGTCTTTGAAATTAAGAGCTGATGTATCTACTTGTCGGAATTTTTCAAGGTGCGTCCGCACAACCTTGTCCGTGAGCCTCACAATAGCTGAACGTGACCCGGGCTGATCATCTTCTCTCCTGTAGTGCCTTTCCCCTGGACAGCGATTGCTTCTTCTTCCGGGCAGCATTCTCATCAAATAATCTTGTCCACCCTTGCCTGCCGCTTACGTTCGGTGTGTTCGGCATAGTTCCGATTGAGAGCGTTTGAAGATTTAAGACTAACATGCGGCCTTGCACTATAACTGACACTGGGAGACGAGATAGCCTGGACTCCCTCAGGGTGAGTGGACACAGAGTGAGGGGAAATGAACGGCATGCACTCGCAGTCATAACCCAATACCCGAAATTCGAAGGTTTTGGATATACAAGCTGGGGACTTCATAAAATCAGAGTCCGCCCCCATACCGTTATTGAAGTTGTTCCTCTTTAACGGTATACGCCTGGGCATGGCGCACACGTGCAACACGACATTTAAAGTCGTTACATCACCTACTTTGATCATCACGCCTAGCCTTGTAAACAGAAAGCCTGACCCCCCGCCCCGGCCAAGGGCGGGGGGGTAATCAGTCAAGCTGACATGCCGATCAAGGAGGCTATTATAGGTATGGTAACACGCGCCAAAAACGAAAGAACATGACCATTCTAAGTGAATCCTGAACTATGGGCGCTGGTTTGTGAGGGGCTGCTGATATAGTGACCATGGAAAAAATGATGCGTGAATGCCAGGGAATATTTTCAAGTGTGGAAGTCGGCGTGGGACTTAAAAGCAATCAGGTCGACTGTCTTTATGGACTTCACTGGTACGATTGAAGTGGGGCCGTTAGCCGTGGTATCTTAAAACCCAGGTCGACACATACCCGGAATTCTTCCCGAAGTTCGTCCAGAAGTGGAAGCCAATTTTGACCTTGAGAAGAACTTAGGTTATCCGCCGTTAACACGTTTCCGTCTTTATCCTTGGGAAATAATGGGTTATCGAACAGCCTTGGGAGTCAATCACGCCCGCTGGAGGACTGGCGTCTCGTCCCATCTTTTGCCGGAGCTTGCCGGCCAGTTCATCATGAATCCGCTCCCACGTGCCATCTTTGCTCCGCTTGTTCCACCACGAGTACACAGTCTTCCATGGCGGAAACTCGCCCGGCAGATACCGCCACTGGCATCCGGTGCGAAGCTGGTAGCGAATGCCATTGATGATCTCGCGCATTTCATGACGCGTAGGCCTGCCGTTTTTCCAGGTAACGGGTAGCAGGGGCTCCAGCAAAGCCCATTCTTTATCAGTTAAATCCGATGGATAGGGTGCTTGCGACTCAGCAGCCTCATGGTAAAATCTGTTGCCCACTCGAAAGAAAAATAGACGAGCGAACTTTTCGATACTCCACTATGCGGGGCATCGAGGGGGTTAAGATCAGGTTGGGGCACTGTCCACTGGATAATATCTGCAGATTTCTTCGGAGAAGAAGCGTGTCACGATGGGCCGCGAAAAAGTTTCGAGCTCGCCCGGAGCGGGTGAAGTAAATCATAATAATGCTGGAGATACTGCTCGGCGAAATGCTGAAATCACTGGTTTCAAAAGTTCGCTATCTAAAGCCTGGACGACAACATCGTGCCATAAAGTCTGCTGCCTGGTGGTGAGATCATCCCAGGGCGGAAGCAGAAAAGGGGTCTGAGCGCCGGCCGGCGCGATTGAAAATGCGACGTAGATCAGAAAGCGCGAAATTGCGGGAAAATCAATGTCCGGCCAAGAGAAACAAAAGATGCAACGTACCAGGATTTTTCGAGGAGAAAACAGGCAAAAGCAAAGCGGCATTATTAAAGAAATCACTTCAGGGCAGAGCATTAAGCTTTCTGTGCTGAGCGTATAATCGGGGGAAGGCTGGTCGTTTCAAGAATTATTTTTTGCAGACCAGGGAGGGAATCAAAATCCTGCCAGAATAGATTGAATGAGAAGCAATCAGCGGTGTTTACAAAAACCGATCTGGCCCGAGTATACCCATGCAAGATCCAACATCCGGCATCGCACCCTGACAAGGGCAAGCAATTACCGGAAACACCCAGCGGAGGGGTGGCCGAGCGGCTGAAGGCAGCGGTTTGCTAAACCGTCATACGGGATAACCCCGTATCGGGGGTTCGAATCCCCCCCTCTCCGCCATGTTTCTGATCCCTTGATATTGCTGGCGATGCGAGGCCTCTTCATGATTTGCTCCAGAATTTGCTCCAGAAACAATCCAAAACCTTGAGCTGAAATCCATCTTTTCAGCGTATGTGCCTCACCGATGGTGAGGTCGATTCGTACTTTCGCCACCGCTTCAGCGGCTTCGTTTGCTCCACTTTTACCATTGAGCGCCGCCAGAATGGAAATCGTATCCCGCTGCTTTGCGGGGTCCACTTTAAGATAGTGCTTCTCTGCGACCTCCCGGGAGTGGCCCGTTACAGACACGGCCACATCCAGCGACACCCCGGCGGCGACAAGGTTGGTGCCGACCGCACTCCTCAATTATGAACCCCGCGTGGTTTCATCCGGGCTGAGTTAAGCAGGCGTCTCCAGGCATGCGAACATCCCCGTTTGTCCACATGAAGGTCAAAGGTCTTGGGTGTCATGGTTTTACCGGACTTTGATGGAAACAGGGGGGCGTCCCGGCTCTTCTCGCTGGTAAAGTTACGAAGGACTTCATACAGTTTTCCGGCAGGGCATAATCGTGGGGAGAGTATAGCCGTGCCTATGGAGAATTCCCCAAGCCCTACCACAGGTTTTAGCCCTGCACCGCTAAATCTCTATATGGATGAATCCGGTGACCTCAACCCCGGGTTCAAAGAAGATCAGCGTTACTATGTTGTGGCATCAGTCACTAACCAGCTGAAGTTAGATGTGCGGGTGTTTTTGGGAAGAGTGAGCTGCAGCCCCATGAGATCAAGTGGCTGCGGAGCCTGGACTTCGTACGGACGAGCTTTTGCCAGAACCTGCATGCAAATCAGGGGACAAGTTACGCTTTCGACCAGCCTTGAACAATAGCTGTGAACCTGAGCTGTTTTTAAGTAATTGTAAGGGTGTACCTCACCCCTGCCACCGCCTCATGAACGCCACCAACCGCGCCACTCGGTCTGCGTCGAGTGCAGGGTTAAAGTACCGGATGTACCCGCACAAGGAGGAGGGCGCCAGCACTTTGGTGTAGCTGTTTGCGGGTTTCGCGGGCAGTTGTGACTGGGTGGCTATGATGGTGCGGACCTTGGTTTTCAGTCCGGCTTCTTTTAGCATCTTGTAGCACAGGTAGGAGGCCCGGTCGCTTTGCTTGTAGGGGTCGTGGAAGGTGCCGGAGTCTGCGAAGGCGCGGCTCCATTGTTTGACCTCGACGACGAAGACGCCAGGCGGGCCGATGACTACGAAATCTATCTGCGCCGTTTTCAGGTGCTCTTCTTTGTAATACAGGTAGCGCTCGTATTCCAGCCGCACATCGGCAAAGACGGCGAAGTCGGCGGGCAGGCGCTGCAGGTGATCGAGCACATCCAGTTCGCCTATGGCGCCGGCGTACTCGTTGCTGCCGAGCACCTGGTTCACGGCGTCCAGGCGCTGGCGGTAGGGCAGGCGGTAGTCTTCAAGAAACCGGGCTCGGGATTCGAGGTGCTGTTGCTGCGCCACCCGCGCCTGTTTGGGGATCTCGCCTAGCGAGGCCAAGGAGCGATCATGCTGGTACGGCATGATCATTTTGCGCAGGCGAAGGGGAATGTTCCGGAACCATTTCAGGATACCGAGCGCCACGCCGGGGGCGGGGCTACCTGGCTGCAGTTGTTGATCGATGGCGGCGATTCGGGCGTCGTATTCGGCCTGTGCCTTGGCCATGGCCGCCAGGTACTCGGTGTGGCTGAGCTCCACATGGGCCGCAAGCCGCTGCGTTGTTTCGTCGTATGCCGCGACGGCGGCGGATTCGCTTTGCACCCATGCCTGCTCCAGCGGGGCGTGAAGCTCGCGAACCGCTGCAGGGGTCTCTGGATAGAGGCCCACCCTATGCAACGGCGCACGGGCATCTTTCCATGCCCCACTTTCTCCATAAATTGCTGCCATGGGACCGCCTTGGTGTTTGGTCTATGGGTTAGTGACACCTGCGAGGTGGTAGAGAATTCTGTTTATGGGAGCAAACGGGGGCGGACGGAACTTGGCTTGCCGGTGTGGGAGGCGCTGGCGGCAGAGCGAGTGCGGGCTGAAGGGTGGGGCGGGTTTGGAGTTTGGGGATTGTGGGCTGGGTCTGCTACGGTGAGGATTAATCCTTGATTCCTGGGCTTTTCGGCTTATGCCGTTATTCCCATGGCTAAATTCCTTAATACAAGTGCGACAAACTACTTCCTGGAAGAACTGATCAAGAGTGCGAAGGAGCGGCTGATTATTATCAGTCCGTTCCTGAAGTTTAATGACCGCATGAAGGAGCTGCTGGAGGATAAGAACCGCCTTAAGATTGATGTGCGGGTGGTTTTTGGGAAGAGTGAGCTGCAGCCGCAGGAGATTAAGTGGCTTCGGAGTCTGGATTTTGTGCGGACGAGCTTTTGCCAAAACCTGCATGCGAAGTGTTACCTGAACGAAGAGTCGGCTATCATCACGTCCATGAACCTGTATGAGTTCAGCCAGGTTAATAACAATGAGATGGGTGTGTTCATTGAGCGGGAGAGGGAGCCTGACCTGTACCGGGACACGTATGAGGAAGCGCAGCGCCTGATCAGGGTGAGTGAGGAAATTCGCCTGGCGGCTGAGACGGTGGAAAAGACTCAGGAGACGGATGAGTCTGCCGCGGGGGCCGCCGAGGAGGAGGAGACTCAGAAGCTGACGACGTCGCGCCTTGCAAAGGAACTGGGGTGTAAAACGCCGGAACTGGTGGAGAAGCTGATGGCGAAGGGGCTGCTGGAGGGCGAAACGGCCAAGCCGTCGCTGACGGAAGCCGGCAAGGCGGCGGGCGGGGAGTTTAGGTACTCGAAGAAGTTTGGTCCGTATTTTCTATGGCCGCGGGATTTGAGGGTAGATTAATTGGCCGAGCCGGGAAGGGCCGCCTGCATCCGGGTTTGAGAGTCCTACATTCATGTTACCAATGGCATACAAATACAGCCGCTGGTGTTTCCAGTAGTATCATGGCTGGGTCAGTGCGTGGGGCGTATCTCTTGTGCCTCCTGACCTGTCACAGCCGGATAACATTTTCATATCCACCATTTTCCCACTTGGGAAGTTTCCGGCGAAGCGTACCCTAAGGACCTGTTGTCATCGACAAAACCGACTCGCCGTAGAAAATCTGTCTATTGTT
>CAYUGQ010000094.1:0-10493 GCA_964444305.1 uncultured Candidatus Sumerlaeota bacterium | reverse complement strand
CGGCACAGACATCAAAAACTCCACCAGCCTCATCGTAGCGCTGTCCATCAGCCCCCCATAATACCCCGCAAGCCCCCCCATGGCCATACCAATCACCAGCGAAATCGAAAGCGCAACAATACCAATAGACAGCGAAACCTTCCCCCCCTGCAAAGTTCGAGAAAAGACACACCGCCCAATGGAGTCAGCCCCCAAAGGCGCAAAAACTCCACCCTGATCCACACCCAACAGATGAAGGTCACTCTTAAAAAACCACCACAGCGTATACGGATCACCCTTCACAAAAAACCGCAGCGGATACTTCTCCGCCGTATACTGCCAAACTTGCCGTTCTTCGTCCACCATGTCCATCTTGTAAACAAATGGCCGAAAGTGAAACTTGCCCGTCTCATCAACAAAACGCGGCACCGTTGGCGGATGACTCGGAATCATATAGTTCGGCAAAGCCGGATCGCGCACACCAAGGAACGATCCGAAGATCACCATCAAATACATGATCAAAAGCACAATCCCGCCAAACATTGCCGTGCGATTCCGCCGAAGACGCCTCCAAGCCATCCTCCACGGAGACTCAGATCCTCTCCCCCCGAGCCCGCCCCCCTTGCTGTCCACCATCGGCTCAGTTCTGGTTACAAGTTCAGTACTACTCATAACGTATCCTCGGGTCCACCAGCATCAGCAGAATATCTGCCAGCAAATTGCCCGCAATAAGCATAATAGTCCCCATCATAACCGAAGCCGCGACAACAAACATATCCTTACTAAAATAAGCCTCAATAATCAGCCGTCCCAAACCCGGCCACGCCATCACATTCTCCACCAGAACCGCCCCCGACAGCAAATCAGCAAAAGCAAAACCAAACAAAGTAATCAGCGGGTTAATAGCATTTCGCAACGCATGCTTAAACACCGCCTTCCAGTAACCAACCCCCTTCGCCCTCGCCGTGCGCATATAATCCGCATTCAATGTCTCCAGCAAGTTACTCCGCATCTGCCGCGTATAAATTGCCAGCCCCCCCATCCCCAACACCAGCGTCGGCAAAATTAGATGCCGCAAAATATCCTTAAACCGATCCCAGGTCGAATCCATCTCCCACGCATAGTCACTTCGCATACCCGTCGTCGGAAACCAGTTCGTAGCCGCAGCAAAATAAACTGCCAGCAAAGCCAACAACACACTCGGAACACTCAGGCCCAAAAAAGCAATCGCAGAAGCAATACGATCCGTCAGCTTATTATGCCGCACAGCCGATAAAATCCCCAACGGCACCCCAACCATCCAGGCAAATACCGTCGACGTCAGCGCCAGCAGAAAAGTCGCATAAAGCCGCGAGCCCACAAGTTCCGCCACGCCCACTTTATACGCAAACGACTGCCCGAAATCCCAATGTCTGACAATCCCCCACAGCCAGTTCGCCCACACCACATAAAACGGACGATTCAACCCCAGCCGCTCCGCCTCCCGCTCAAGCAACTCTGAACTGATCTGAGGGTTCAGCCGCAACTGAGAAAGATAATCCCCGGGACTGTGAAACAAAAGGTAAAAGGTGACAAACGAAACAGCCAGCAGCAACGGAATTGCTGCCAGCAGCCGCCGGATTATCATGCGGATCAAACTGCCGTCCTCCTGAACCTATCGCCCACGCCGATTAACATAAGCTGGAATTATAAAGATGCCACGGATAAGCCACCGCAAGAGAAAAAGGCGACGGAGGTTAACTCCGTCGCCCGCTTCAAAAAACACACTCCCGAAAAATCAGGAAGCAACACCATCTGCATGAGGCGGATTCGGGTCACTGTGATCCTTCAGAGATTTACATATCTCACCCAGCGTATCCACAAAGAAGTCCGCCTGCTCAACCGTCAGACACAGCGGCGGCGAAATCCGAATCGAGTGAGCACCGCAACCCAGCACCAAAACACCCTTATCGAAAAACCGCATAACAATATCATTACGCAACGTGCTCGAAAACGACCCGTCATCATGAATCGCATCAACAGCAATCATCAGACCCTTGCCACGCGGGTTCGCAATGTGAGGCACCTTCGTCACCAGGTCGTTAAGACGCTCAATCATGTGATTGCCGACCTTCTCAGCATTCTCCATCATACCACCCTCCAGCAGATCCAGCGTCGCATGAGCCGCAGCACACGCAACAGGATTTCCACCAAAAGTCGTACCATGCTGACCTGGACCCCAGTCCATAATCTCAGCCTTCGCCATGAACCCACCCAGAGGAAGACCACTGGCCACGCCCTTCGCAAAAGTCAAAATGTCCGGCTCCACCCCAAAGTGCTCACAGGCAAACATCTTACCGGTACGCCCCATGCCCGACTGAACCTCATCCATTACCAGCAAAATCTTGTGACGCGTACAAAGCTCCCGCAGGCCAACAAGCCATTCCTTGTCAGGAACAATATAACCGCCCTCACCCTGAATCGGCTCCACAAAAATTGCCGAGAAATTACCCATATCGGCAACCTTGCCAAGCACCAGCTCTTCAATGTAATCCAGATCCGTATTATACCGGGCATGGTGAACACCAGAAAGGAACGGAGAGAAATTCTTCCGCTGCACATTCTTGCTCGCCGTCAGAGAAAGAGCCCCCATCGTACGACCATGAAAAGCCCCGAAGAAACTCAGCATCTGGTGACCACCCGTAGCATGACGCGCCAGCTTGATCGCACCCTCAATGCTCTCCGCACCACTATTCGTAAAGAACACCCGCTTTTCACCGGAAATCGGCGCATGCTTAAACAGCCGCTCCGCCAGCCGCACCTGGATGTCATAATAAAAATCAGTGCCGCTCATGTGAAGAAACTTCTTAACCTGCTCCGTAACCTTCTCCACCACATGCGGATGAGAGTGACCCGCCGCGCAAACCGCAATCCCTGCAGCCATATCCAGGAAACGATTTCCGTCCACATCCCAGACAAGAGCTCCCTCACCGCGATCCATCACAAAAGGATAATCCCGCGTATAAGAAGCAGACATCACTTTGCTGTCCCGATCAACGACCTCCTTCGCTTTCGGTCCTGGCACCGGGCCACTTAGCTTGGGCAGTAGATCAGACGTATTAACCTGTGTCTGGGAAGTTGATGACATGGAAATAGAAGCCTCCTGAAAAAATTAAATTGCCTCCCGGCAGACACAAGCCGCCGAAGACAACCGCAGTATATTAGTGAGTTCACCCGTCAAAAGTCATTCCTTCAAGGAGAATTCACCCCCAGGCACCACCTAAAGCCGCCCCATTAATCACTCTTGCCGAAATTTTCTTGCCCCCGCCCCTCCCCCATGACAAAAACAACATCTTAAACTAGGGGAAAAGATTCCGGTCACACCTTTTGCTTACATTTTCAACCAGACATGTATCCTCAAACCAATTAACCACCGGAGCGCTAAATTAAACTTATGAAGTACCGTTCGACCCGATCCCCTGTCGCTGCCGAAGCTTTCCCCTTTGCCATGCCACTCGCTGCCATCGCCATCACAGCCTTCGCCCTCGACTTCAGACTCGGCACCGTAAACGTAGCCAACATCATCGGTTTCCTCGCCATGGTAGCCCTTGTATTCGTCCTCGCCTTTTTCCGCAATCCCGAACGCTACTTCAAACGCTCCCCCAACGCCGTCTACTCCGGAGCCGACGGCCGCGTCGACTCTGCCGGCCTGATGGCCCACCCAGACTTCCCCGGTGGTCAGTGCCTTCGCATCGCAGTCTTCATGTCCGTCTTTGATTGCCACATAAACTGGTCCCCCGTCACCGGCCGCATACTCAAAGCCGAACACCACGCAGGCCTCTTCCTAAACGCCATGCACGACAAATGCGCCGATGAAAACGAACGCAAAGTCCTCGAAATCGAAACCGACTCCGGCCATAAAGCCATTGTTAAACTTGTAGCCGGCCTCGTCGCACGCCGCATCGTATGCCCCCTTGAAGCAGGCGATGAAATCTCCCAGGGAGAAAAAATCGGCCTCATCCGCTTCGGCTCCCGCGTAGAAGTCCTCCTCCCCGCAGAAAGCGCCCTTCATGTCCGACCCGGCATGATGATCCGCGGCAGCGAAACCCTCATCGCCACCCTCCCCGAAAAGGCTCCCTTATAAGGTATGGCCATGCGTAAAGTCTTCCTTCTGCCAAGCCTAATCACCTGCGCCAGCATGTTCTGTGGCATGCTCGCAATCCTCAACGTCATAAACGTGGCAGAACTCGGAGACGGCTACGACAACCATCGCTATGTCTTCTCCTGCTGGCTCATCCTCGCCGCCGCCGTCCTCGATCTACTCGATGGACTCGTCGCACGCCTCACCCGCACCGAAAGCCTCTTCGGCGCCCAGCTCGATTCCCTCGCAGACGCAGTAGCCTTCGGCGTAGCCCCCGCCATCCTCATCTACACCCGCATGTCCAACATGGAAAACCGCCACATCGCAGAAGGCACCGCCATGTTCTTCGCCGTATGCGGCGCCCTCCGCCTCGCCCGCTTCAACGTCCAAAAAACAAAAGTCGAGAAAAAGTCCTTCACCGGCCTACCCATCCCCGCCGCCGCCGGCATGGTAGTCTCCAGCTTCCTCTTCTTCCAGCGCGTCGACCCCGAATGGGACAAAAAGTTCATCCTCAACTTCCTGCCAGCCATGATGTTAGGCCTCGCATTTCTCATGGTCAGCACCATCAGTTACCCCAGCTTCAAACAGCTAAAGCTCGAACGCCGCAAACAATTCGATGTCCTCCCCCTCCTCCTCCTCATCATCGCCCTGCTCATCATCCTCAAAGAATTCCTCGAAGCCGTCGTATTCTTCGGTTTCATGATCTACGTCCTCGGCGGCGTATTCGGCCACCTGACACGCCGCTGGTGGCATAAGCCCCCCCAGCACGACCCAAAGCCCGACCTCGACGAGGACGACCCCGCTTACATCGAAGACTGATCCCCCGCCTGCTCCGCACCAAACGCCGACTGAAGCTGCTCCAAATTATACCTCATAGTCTTCACATAAGTATCCCGCTCTTCCTCCCCCGGAGTACCATAAGGATCAAGCACCCGAACCTCCGCACCAACCTCCTGCGCCAGCACCTCCGCCACACGCGGATTCAACTGAGGCTCAGAAAAAATCGTCCTAATCCCCAACTCCTTCACCCGATCCGTAACCATCCGAAGATAACGCTCCCCCGGAGTCTTCCCCGCATACTCCTCAATCACAGCAGCAATATCCAGGTTATACCGCGCCGCCAGGTAAGGCCACGCATTATGAAAAGACACAAACCCCCGACCACCAAAAGCTTCCAGCCCCGCCGTCATCTCATCATGCAGCCCCGTTAGTTCATCCATATAAGCCGCCGCATTAGCCTCATAATGCTCCCGGTTCTCCGGATCAGCCGCAATCAGCGTATCCCGGATAATTCCCACACAATCCATCGCAACCACCGGATCCAGCCAGAAATGCGGATTTACCCCATGATGGTGATGATGATGGTGGTCATGGTCATCATCTCCATGATGGTGGTGGTCATGATCATGCTCATCCAGGTGCTCCACATCCGGCAGTTTCCGCCCCGCCGCCGGGGGGGCCCCCAGACTCACGACCACCGGCCCAGTTGAACCAGCCGCCCGCGCCAGGCTCGCTCCCCAGTCATCCATGTGAAGCCCAACCTTAACCAGCAGCTTCGCCTGACTGATCATCCGCATATCCCGCGGCGACGGATCAAACGTATGAGGGCTCACCCCCGGCGGCAAAAGCGTCTTCACATAAACATGATCCCCACCCACCTGCTCCGCCCAATCCGCCAGCGGAGGAATCGTCGCCACAACAATGACTCGCCCCCCCGCCTCCTCCAAAATATTATCACGGTTGCAACCACACACAACAGCCGCCGCAACAACCCCCAAAACAACCAGCTTCAACTTCCTGAAACAACCAAAACGATACGAGTCCATATTTTTATTGCTTTACCTTCACAAGAACGATAGTCCGTTTTTTACTATCTGGTATAATTGATATTCGATTATCAATAATTGAGGTTATGATCTAATGAAACATGCTCGTCTGCTGGGACTTGCTGCGCTGGTGCTGGCCATCTGCAGCACTGCCGTCGCCCGTGGTCCATTTTATCCGCAAAACACCGGCGCAAAAAAATCGCGTAAGTTCGCCCGTGGCTTCGTAAACACCATGTTTTTCTGGGCCGAAATCCCCAAAGAAGTTAATCGCGACTGGCAGAACGTAGACCCCCTCACCGGCGTCGTAACCGGCACAGGCAAAGGCATGTATCGTGGTGCCCAGCGCTTCGGCGCCGGCGTTTATGAGATGGTAACCTTCACCAAGGATCAGCCCGCAAATTATCAGCCCCTTGTGTATCCTGAGCTCCCACTGGAAGACGGATACGACTGGGGCGCCGAAGAATATTACCACCAGCAGCGTTCTTCCCAGCTATATTGATTTTTCTGGACAATCAATCCCGTAGTTGAAAAGTTCAGGCCAAGGTTAAGGAGATTTGTTGAAGATGATGACCAGAAATACATTTGCCACTGTCACAGCCGCCGCCGCTCTAATGCTTGCTGCCGGCACGGCCAACGCCCAGATGTATGGCGATGAGTACCGTGACCAGAGCGCGTTCGGCCGCATGCAGAATAAACTCGGCCGCGGCCTCGCAAACATGGCCACCGGTTTTGTTGAAGTTCCCAAAAACATCAGCCGCGAATGGCGCAAAAGCGATCCCGCTACCGGAATTATCGTCGGCGGTGTAAAAGGTGTTGGCTGGGGCTTTACCCGCTTTGCCACAGGCGCATACGAAACATTTACGTTCCCCGTACCCGCCCCAGCAAACTATGAGCCCCTCATGTACCCCGCCACACCCCTGCCAGACGTCTGGGGTGAACAGCTTCCCTACTTCGATCGGGACGGCGACCCACGCCTCACACTTTAGTCTTTCCACTGCTGGAAAAACTTAAGGCGGAGAAACCCCACCAGGGTTCTCCGTCTTTTTTTTATTACTCACCTCCAGCCCGATCATGTCTCCCCCCACCCCGCGCCGTCTCCACCCAAACCCTCTCCCCATCACTGCTCACCAGCACCGCCCCATCCCGACCCGTCTGAAAAAGCTCCGTCCCTTCCCGATTCAACCGCTCAACAACCTCCGCCGCCGGGTGACCAAACTGATTCTCAAACCCACACGAAGCCAGCGCCACCAGCGGCCGCACCGCCCCCAAAAACTCCTCCCCTGTCGACGTACGGCTACCATGATGGCCCAACTTTAAAAAAGTCACATCCTCAAACCCACCCCCCACCCCATTCCGCCATTGATTCACCAGCCTCGCCTCCGTCATCAAACCCGCATCCCCCATCAGCAGCCCCTTAAAATCTCCATACTCAATCCCCAGCGCAATAGAAGCCTCATTGTCCTCCGCAATCTCATGACCCGCCGGTGGATTCAAAATCGACAAACGACATCCCCCCGCCACAGCCATCTCCCCCGCCGCCATATACTGAATCCGGCACCCATGCCGACCCGCCTCCTCAATCATAGCCACAGACGACCTCGATTTCCCCACAAACCCCTCCGGCAAAATCAAAACATCCGCCCCCACCGACCGAATCACCTCCGCAATCCCACCCGTATGATCATCATCATCATGCGTCGCCACAACAAAATCCAGCCGATCAATACCCAGCCCCCGCAACTGCGGCACAACAACCATCCCCCCCATATCCACCGGAAACGACCGCCCCCCATCCACAAGAATCGTCGTGCCATCCGCCAGCCGCACCAGCGTAGAATCTCCCTGCCCCACGTCAAACGACCAGATCTCCAGCCTCCGCGGCCCGATCTCATCATAAATCTGAAAACTCACCAGGAGCCCCAAACCACAAACGCAATGACACACAAACCGCGCCCGGCTCTTTAATGCAAACTCCGGCGAGCTCCGAAACATAAAATGATACCCCCCCAGCAGCACAGTGAGACTTCCAAAAAACAGCCACACCGGAACACGACGAAAATAGAAAATAGCCCACCCCGCCTCCGCCGCCATATCAGCAATCACATAAAGCAAAGACATCGCCGCCGACGCCGTCTCCCCGCAAAACACCGCCCCGCCCTCCCACACAAAAGAAAGCGCCGCCGCAAGCACCCCCGCGCTAAGCACAAAAGTAGAAAGCGAAGCCAAAGCCAGATTCGCCGGAACACTCATCGCATTCCAAAACCCGAAATACAAAATCTGCAACGGCAGCAACGCAACAGTAACAGCAATCCCCACATAAACCGTATCCGCTACATAACCCACCAATCGCTGCCACCAGTTCGGCACCTCATAATCCGGCCCAAACCACAGCCGCAACAACGGCGTGATCATCACAATCCCAACCACCCCCGCCACACTAAGCAAAAACCCTGCGTCCCAAACCGCAGCCGGATCAATCATCACAATGATCGCCACAGACAACATCAGGCTCGAAAGCGCATCCACCTCCCGCCGCACCACCTCCCCCAGCGTAATCGCCACCAGCATAAAATAAGCCCGCGTAGCCGACGGCACAAAATCCACCATCCACAAATACAGCAGCATAACCACCGCCGTCGCAATCCAGCTCCCCCGAAGCCCAAACCGCATCGCCCTGAACAGCAAATTAATCATCCCCCCCAAAATCGCCACATGCAAACCACTCACCGCAAACAAATGCAAAGTCCCACTCTCACGAAAAACAGCCTTCTCCGCAGGAAGCAAAGACCGCATATCATTAAACAACATCGCCCTCATCAACCGTGCCTCCCGCCCGGTCATATTATCACTCAACCGCTCAGACACATCCTCCCGAAACCCCATCAGGCTCCGGTGAACCCTCCCACGCACCCCACCAAAATCAGAATTAACAACCGCCACCTCCCCCACAGCCAGGGGTTGTCCCACACTATAAACCTGCCGATGCCGCAACGCCTCACCGCGATTAAACCCGAAGAAATTAGCCAGCGCCCGCGGTCGCTCCACCGACCCCAGAAAAGACACCCGCTCCCCCGGCGCAGGCACATTTCCACCCGAAAAAAATCCCGTCTCCGCATAAACCCTCATCCGCCCCGGCAGGAAAACCTCCGCAGTTCCACTCGTAATCCAGATATCACTGATCTCAACCTGAACATGATCTTCCATCTGCGCCCCAAACGATTCTCGAACCGTCCCCGTAATAATCCGCGGCAACCCCGAAGACAAAGCAGCAACCACCTCCTGCGCACGCCCCTCCTCCCGTTCCCTCACCCCCATCACCAACCCCCCCGCCACCACAAGCAAAACCATCAAAGCCGGCGTCCGGCTCCTCCATCTCCACGCCAGAAAACCACCCACCCCCAAAATAATCCCACCCAGGGCAACCGCCGCCATTGGCCAAACATGAGCAATCTCATGAACAAGCCATAGACCCAAAACATAACACAGAATGCAGGGAAGCAACGGGCGACGAAAGATGTCCATCGCGCAGACCTTTCCCAGTCCGCTGCCCAATCCCGCAAGAAAATTCCACACCAAACAACTCGTCTTTTTCCCAAAGACTGGTAAAACCGCGCGAGCCCGTCACATGCTGATCTGGACCATTATCAAGATAGCCTACAAGAGCATAGCCGCAAACAAGCTACGCTCATTTCTAACCATGCTCGGCATCATCATCGGCGTCGCCGCCGTAATTGCCATGCTCGCCCTCGGCGCCGGAACAAAAGAAAAAGTCACCGAATCCGTCAGAAGCATGGGCAGCAACCTCCTCACCATCAGCCCCGAATGGCGACGCGGCGGCGGTGTCGTCGGCACCGGCCAAACCCGCGACCTCACCCTCGAAGACGCCGAAGCCATCCTCGACGAAATACCCGAAGTCGTCATGGCCTCCCCCGAAATATCCACCCGCCTCCAGGTAAAATATCTCAGCAACAACACCAACACCTCCATCATCGGCGCCCCTCCCACATTCTTCGAAGTCCGAAACTTCGAAATCGAACGCGGCCGGCCCTTCACCGAAATGGAAGTCGAACAGCGCGCCAAAGTCGCCGTTCTCGGCCCACAAGTCGTCGCAGACCTCTTCGGTCACCCCGAAGCCCCCGCCATCGGCGAACAAATAAAAATCGAAGGCTCAAACTACCTCGTCATTGGCGTAACCAAAGTCAAAGGCGACCAGGGCTGGTTCAATCCCGACAACCAGATCGTCGTCCCTCTGAACACCGCAATGAACAGCCTCACAGGCCAGGAACGCCTCAATAACATCCACCTCACAATCCGCGACGGCATCGAAATGGAAGACGCAATAACCAAAATATCCACCGTACTGCGTCGTCAACACCGACTTCAGGCAAACCAGCCCGATGATTTCCGCGTACGCAACCTGCAGGAAGTCGCCGACAGTCTCAACGAAGTAAGCCGCCTGTTCACCCTCCTCCTCAGCGGCGTAGCCAGCATCTCCCTTCTCGTCGGCGGCATAGGAATCATGAACATCATGCTCGTAACCGTCACCGAACGCACCCGCGAAATCGGCA
>CAYUGQ010000093.1:0-10550 GCA_964444305.1 uncultured Candidatus Sumerlaeota bacterium | reverse complement strand
GACGTCCAGCTACCTGCATAATGGCAGAAGGCACGAAGTGATCATAAATTCCGCCGCCCATGAATGAGACGTACCCGCTGCCTGGCAGGGCAGCCTGGTTCTTTGATGCCAACTCCGCCAAGTGGGTCTGCAGTTCGAGTTCGCTCAAAGCAGGAGGGACGTCAAAACGGCCTTTGTACTGGAGATCTTCGGAAATCTGATCGTTAAAAATTTCGTCGATAGACGCGGCCCCGATTTTATCCAGCATCTCTTCAATCTGCTGGGCCGTCGCCTGAATGTAAGGGTTACTCAATGGGAGTCCTCAGCCACCTGTTTCTCATAATCTTCCGGGGAAAGAAGGGTATCCAGCTCAGACGCATCGTCCGGCTTAATCTTAATCATCCAGCCATCACCGTACGGACCTTCTGAAACCTTGTTGGGATCATTTACAACAGCTTCATTAACCTCGGCCACAATACCGGCGACTGGCGCATAAAGATCGCTGGCGGCTTTCACAGATTCAATAACGCCGTAAGTGTCACCGGCGGCGAGCTGTTTCCCAACTTCTGGCAGTTCCACATAAACAATCTCGTGGTTGAGCTGCTCTACGGCAAAATCAGAAATACCGACGGTTACGACGTCGCCATCGAGGCGCGCCCACTCGTGTGATTTCAGATATCGAACATTGTCAGGCCTGGACATTAGCCGGCGTTCCTCCTGTAGAAAGGTCTTTTGATGATGGTTGCAGGCAAGGCACGCCCGCGGATATCGATGCTGATACTGTTACCAATGGTGCTATGTTCTTTTTGAAGATACGCCAAGCCAACAGTTTTTTGCAGGCTGGGAGAAAAAATACCGCTGGTAACGCGACCAATGGCGTTTCCATCAGCACCCAAAATAGTAAATCCCTGGCGGGGGATAGGGCCGCGCTGGACCATCTCAAAGCCGGCGAGACGCTCCGTGGGTCCACCCTGTGCCTTGATTTCGGCCAATGCCTGTTTGCCGATAAAGTCGCCTTTTTCGAGATCAACAAATTTGCCAAGCCCGGCGTGAAGGGGAGTCAGGTTGTCGTCCAGCTCATGACCATATAGCGGCATGGAAGCCTCCAGGCGCAGACTGTCGCGGGCGCCAAGACCAATTGGCATCACTGTTCCTTCCGGTCCAGCCGAAACCATTGCCTGCCAAATCATAGCAACATTTTCCGACGGAAGATAAATCTCATACCCATCTTCGCCCGTGTAGCCGGTTCGCGACACTACCATTTCGCCCGGATAGGACGGGTGGTTCATTTTGACAAACTGATAGTAGTTCAGAGACGCAATTTCGTCCCCGAGAGTCGGTTGTAGAATTTCTCGACTCAATGGCCCCTGCAGAGCAATCATGCCCCACGATTCGCCTTTGTCGTCCACTTCAACGTCACGTCCAAATTCGCCGGCCTTCTCGCGGATCCATTCCAGATCGCGCTCGCGGTTGCCTGCATTAATAACCAGCAGGATATCCTCTTTATCGTAATAGACCGTGATGTCGTCGATGACCGTACCGTCGGGGCGCAGGAAAAAAGAGTAGTGGATATCGCCCGGCTTTGCCTCTGAAACCCGCGCCGGGGTTAGCCAGTTTACAAAGTCATGGGCGTTAGTACCCCGGATAAAAACACGGCCCATGTGGCCTAGGTCAAAAACTCCCGCTTTCTCGCGGGTGTGAAGATGCTCCTGGGTTATCCCTTTATAATAAAGTGGCATGTGCCAGCCGTGGAAGTCGGTCATGGTGGCACCATTGTTCGAGTGCCAATCATTTAAAGCTGTTTTTAACATTATGGAGGTAAACTCAGTCCTTCCGTTGGTGGGAATAGCTTACGAAGCCAAGGGGGGCGAACCAGGCAAAAATGCCGGTATTGGAGGGGAAGAACAATATGGCGCATCTGATATTTTTAAGATGTGTTTATAATGGGACGAAGCCGGACGCGGCAAATGGAAAACGTCCCGATAAAAATACCGCCGGCTGGACAATAAAGCCAGCCGGCGGTATCAAAAAAACGTGATCCTGGTTTGTGGGTTACTTAAGCTTGCTGAACTGCTCGGCAACTTTATCAAAGTTGACGACGTTCCACCAGGCCGCAAGGTAATCCGGACGGCGGTTCTGGTACTTCAAATAGTAGGCATGTTCCCAGACGTCGTTGCCCAGAATAGGTTGGTGACCCTCCATCAGGGGGTTGTCCTGGTTGGCTGTGGAAACAATATCCAGCTTGCCATCTTTCGTTTTTACAAGCCAGGCCCAGCCTGATCCAAAACGCTTTGCTCCGGCATCATTAAACTTCTTCTTGAACTCATCGAAGCTGCCGAAGGTGGAATTAATGGCATCGGCCAATTCACCCTGGGGCTCTTTTGCACCGCCGGGGGTCATCATTTCCCAGAACAGGGTATGGTTTGCGTGACCTCCGCCATTATTACGTACGGCAGTGCGAATGTCTTCCGGCACCGCATTCAGATCGGAAATGAGATCCTCGATGCTTTTCGATGCCAAGTCCTGCTTGCCTTCAAGTGCTGCATTAAGGTTGTTGACGTAAGCCGCATGGTGCTTGTCATGGTGAATCGTCATTGTTTCTTTATCAATGTGAGGCTCCAACGCGTCATAAGCATATGGAAGCTCGGGCAAACTAAAGGCCATTTGTTTCTCCTCATGGTGTACTGATAATTATCGACAAATTGCGTGGAGCGTCATCATGTCAAGAATGAACAAACGTTTTCGCGGTGAAGATACGGCATGACCAGCTACGTAATTTGCGACCATGGTGTTATAGAAGCAAGTTTTGTTCCCCCTCAGTGCCTTGACACCCCTGGAAAAGCTCCCACCGGTATCTATCACACCTTTTTCCGCCATGATGGTTATACTGGCCTGGCCGATCTCCGCTTTCGCTATTTCGGAGAACAGATGAAAGTCCTCGGATACGCGCCTGAGGAGTTCACCGAGTCCATTTTCAATGGCGATTTAACCGAGGAATTGCTCGAACGGGAAGGGGCTAAAACCAGTCCTTCTCGTCTTCGAGTCATGATATTTGATTCTCCGGTCACGCTGTCCGACGGGCGTCAGACGAAAGCTATGAGTTTTCTGAGGCCCGCAACATTCCCCTTGGAAATGCGGACCCCCTTTCGCTGTGCCGTTGCCACGAGACGCCGAATTGAAATTGCGGATAACTGGAGTTTAAAGCGGCTTGGCCGGAATCAGGTTGATCTGGATTTGGAAGAGGCAAAGCAGAAC
This sequence comes from uncultured Candidatus Sumerlaeota bacterium, assembly GCA_964444305.1. Taxonomy (GTDB): domain Bacteria; phylum Sumerlaeota; class Sumerlaeia; order Sumerlaeales; family Sumerlaeaceae; genus JAKFFN01. The sequence continues at coordinate 7,316 of CAYUGQ010000093.1, read as the reverse complement.
GGCTTTGACGATGTCCTTTACCTGGACCGAATGGGGCAATGGTGCGAGGCGGCTTACGCAAACATAGTCGCCGTCTTTGGAAAGCGCATATGTATCGTCGCACCCGAAGGACTGAGTTATCAAGGGCTTACTTGTGGAGCGTTAAACCTGATTAAGAAGGAACTGAAGCCGCTGCAGGTTCACCATATAACCCTGGACAAGACAAAAATCGCAGAGGCGGACGAAGTGTTTCTGACGTCAGCAGTGCGTGGCCTGCAACCGGTGACGGAGATTGACGGGGTAGGCCGATGGGAAATTGACGTTGACTCTTCCGTCTGTAAGCGAATCGCTGATATTATGATAGATATGGCTATTATCTAGAGTCGATATCAATTTTCAGTGGCGTTTGTTGTTATGACGGCGTTGAACCTTAGTGTATTTAATTTGATTGAGGAGCCTTGCAAATTGGCCAAATTTTGTATTTTAGCCCCAGTGGAGAAAAAGTCCGCGATTGCTGATGATCCCCGTATAAAATTTCTTCAGGAGCAGACCCTTAGCGACTGGGTTTGTTTCTGTTTACCTGCCGTCGAAGAAGATGCGCCGGGGTGTGGCGACGAGCGTGTAAAGCTAGGCCCGCTGGGTTTGGATACGTTTGCCAAGGTGATCAATTTCGGCTCGGAACAGGGATGTGACTACATTTTGCCCCTGGCTGAGGGAATTGAATTAAATCCGGATGCTTTGGAGAAAATTGCCAAACAATTTGAGTCCAGTGATAAAAATGCCGCCGTCTTTGCTTCTTATAATGAGCGCAATCCGGACGGAACCGTCGCTGAAATCGTTCTTTTCCCTCATGAGGGTGCGCCTCATGAGCGTTTTGACTTCGGGTTTCTCAAGGCTTATCGCACCGAGCACGTGAAAAGCGTGGGCGGGGCGCGGGAAGATCTAAAGCATGCCGCTGAATATGATCTTGATCTGAAGTTGACGGATAATTTGGTGATCGACCTTGTCGAGGAGCCCATATACACAGCCGTCCTGAACGCTTCAGACGAAGAAAAATCGTCGGCGCTGCATTCGCCAGGTAAAGGTAAGCTGGGCGGATTCTCCTATATTTTTTATCCCGATGATCTGGAAGCGGAAATCACGGGAGTCTTCGAAGAAGCGCTGAAGCGCCGTGGGGCCTGGCTCGACCATCCAACGGTGGAAGTGCCTTATCCGGCTGAGCCTTATGAGGTCTTGGCGACAGTAGTTATCCCTGTGCTGAATCGCGTAAAGTATATCGGCAACGCGCTGGATCGTGTGATCGAGGGGACCTTCCAGGATTTCGAAGTGATCGTCATTGATAACGGTTCTACTGACGGCACCCAGAAAGTCGTGGAAGATTACGCGGCTCGTGACCCACGGGTTCGTCTGTTGCACGGCACCGGCGGCTCAATTTCCACAGCGCTAAACGAGGGCATCAAGGCAGCGCGCGGCAAGTACATTTGTCAGCTCGACTCCGACGACGAGTACACACCGGACACCCTGCAGGAAATGGTCGGCCACCTGGAGTCTCATCCGAAATGCGGTCTGGCCATCTCTTACTATGAGTTGATGGACGAGGCCCGCAACAAAGTGGAAGGAATCGATCCGGTGACCCACCTGGGCTACACCCGGAATCAGATTCTTCGCCGCGATGGCGGTGGGGCTTTGCGCGTATTCCCCCAGGTAGTTCTGAAAGAAATGGGATATTACGACGAAGAAAACTTCGGAAACTTCGGTGAAGATTACGATATGGTTCTGAAAGTTGGCGAAAAGTACGACGTGGACCGTGTCCATAAAGTGCTATATCGCTATCGTCGTCACGAGGACAACACCGACGTAACACGTGATCCGCTGATGAAGATCCAGAATAAGAACAACGCCCGGCAGAACGCCCTGGCGCGTCGTAAGAAAATCAATCAGGAGCGAGCGAAGTAACTTTGCCGCTTTTCTGACAGTTACTTATATTGTCCCGGTTGCCGTGGCGGTCATCGTCGCAACCGGGACTTTTTTTTGCATGACGGCAAGTAATACGAGTAGTTTAAACTTATCGACCGAGTGATGGACCAGGAGTTAAGATGTCTTTTGTTAATCCCGCAACGAGCTTTTCAAGATGGTACTTTGTGGCCGCAACCCTTTTATGTGCGTTGCTGATTTCCGCCTGTGAAGGGCCCAGCGGCGGAATGGGGAATGTGAAAGTTGGCGACGCAGTGCCAAGTTTCGAACTGAGGGGAATCGATGGGCAAACGTATTCTTCCGAAAGCCTGCTAGGAACCCCTTACCTGGTGTCGGTTTTTGCCACATGGTGCCCGCCGTGCAAGATTGAGATGGAGCATTTTGAAAAAGAAATCTGGCAACCTCTCAAAGACAGCGGCGTTGGAGTTTATGGCATCAATTATGGTGATGAAGGCGACGACCTGATTGCGGATTTCGGCCGGGAGCTTGGGGTTACATTTCCGCTGCTCGTGGACCTGGCCGGGGAATTCCAGGCTGAGGCTGGCGTGAGGGGAGTGCCTACTGCATACGTGGTAGGGAAAGACGGCCGGATCAAAAGCATCCATGAGGGCTATTCGGAAGAAGCCGTCAACGTGATCAAGCAGGAGCTACAGCACGAACTGTAGCTTGCCTGCTTGCATCATTTTTCTACTGCTTTAATTCCGCAATCTGAGTTCCGATTTCTTCCCATTCAGACATGAACGAAGGTAATTGCGAATCAAGCTCTGCAGCTTCCGCTGATAATTCAGGCGTGACAGTTCCGTTGGCATAAGCATCAGGATCAGCCTGCAGGTCATGAATTTCAGCAAGGCGGGCCTCGATTCGCTCGATCTCTTTTTCCAGATCGCGAAAGCGGGCATAAAGCTGATTACGAAGCTGTGCTCGCTCTCGGCGGTCCAGCCCGGCAAAGCGTCCGCCTCCATTCACAGGCGACTCAGCCGGTTTGTCTTCCCTTAGATCAGAGACTGGAGATTCCACAACTGGAACCGCTTCCTGCGGTTTGGATTCAACAGCCGTCGCCCGTCCGCGAAGAGCATCTTCATCGTTGCCCTCAGATGTGCGCTTCGCGAGATAATCGGAGTAATTGCCAAAATGTGAAAGAACACGGTGATTAGCCACTTCGACAATCCGGTTTGCGACGGCATCGATAAAATAACGGTCATGGCTGATCATGATAACAGTGCCGGGAAATTCCCGCAACGCCTCTTGCAGCACTTCGCGAGTGGAAATGTCCAGGTGGTTGGTCGGTTCGTCCAGCAAAAGCAGGTTGCCGCGGCGCATCATCATCCGGGCCAAAGCCAGGCGACTTTTCTCACCGCCACTCAAAACCCTGACCGGTTTAAACACGTCGTCGCCGGTAAACAGGAAACACCCCAGCATAGACCTGATCTGTTCGTCTGTTTGTTCAGCTCCGGGAGCCCGGGCTTCGGTGAGGACGTCATTATCCAGATCAAGCGTATCCACTCGGTTCTGGCTGAAATACTCCAGACGAACTTTCGGGTGGACAGCCACTTCGCCCTGGTAGTCCAGCACACCAGCGCAAATTTTCAGGAGCGTTGATTTACCGGCACCATTTCGTCCAACAAGGGCCACCTTATCGCCCGGCTCAAATCGCAGATTTACACCGGAAAAAACGTGGTTATCACCATAACTTTTGGCAACATCCCTTAGTTCAAGCACGTTGCGACCAACCGGGGCCGGTTCAGGAATTCGCAACCGCACCTTGCGGGCACTCTGAGGCAACTCAATCCTCTCGATTTTTTCCACCAGCTTGATCCGGCTCTGCACCAGAGTAGCCTTGGACGCTTTCGCGCGGAACCGCTCAATGAACTTTTGATGGTGGTCCAGTTCTTCCTGCTGGTTCTGATAACGCCGTAACAGGAGCTCTTCGTATTCCTCCCGCTGCTTCAAAAACTTGCTGTAATTCGCCGCATACGTATCCAGGCGTTTTTCGTGAACCCAGGCTGTACGGTTGGTAACGCGGTCCAGAAAGTAGCGATCGTGACTGACTACGATCAGAGCGCCGGGGAAGGTTTCCAGAAACTTTTCCAGCCAGTCAATACTCTCAAGATCAAGATGGTTGGTGGGTTCGTCCATCATGAGGACGTCGGGGTTTTCCAGCAGAAGTCGTCCAATATGAGCACGCATCTGCCACCCGCCGCTGAAAAGGCTCAACGGCTGATCATGCTGCTCTTCGGTGAATCCAAGGCCCGTTATGATTTTCCGGGCATCGGCCTCTGCTTCACCCTCATTGTGGTGGCGCACCACCTTTTCGAGTTGATGAATGCGGTCGTAAAGATTTTCCAGTTCAGACTCTGGCGTGTGCTCGATGTTTTCATAGAGCTTATAGAGCTCCTCCGCCGCCAGCCGCTCATCATCGTAGGCCTTAAGCACCTCTTGGAGAACAGTGGTATCGCCTTCGGCCGCGTGGATTTCCTGTCGAAGAAAACCGATGCGCGCATTCTTTCGCGGAGAAACTTTTCCCTGGACAGGCTCAACCTCACCCACCGCCATGCGCAAAAGGGTGGTTTTACCAGTACCGTTATCACCTACCAGGCCAATCCGCTCGCCCGGCTTGATGTGCCAGTTGAGGTCCTGGTAAAGATCTTTTTCTCCAACAAAATGAGTAATTCCTACAAAACGAATCATGGTTTGGCGCTATATGGTCTTTCGGCTGAAATCATCCTCCACCCGGACAATATCGTCTTCATCCGATGGATTTGCGGGGTCTGTATGGTCCCACAATTCAGCGATTACAGCCCAACCGCTCATACCTGCGAGCCGATGCCAATGTCCGCATGGAATTTTAATAGCATCCCCCGTATTATACACCCGCTCTTGGAGGCTCGCGCCGTCCTCGCCCAGGCTGATCCGCACAGGGCCGGTAATCACCCGCCAGTATTCTCCCCGCCGGTGGTGATACTGCAAGGATAACCGCGACCCCGGTCCGATTAAAAGCAGCTTTGGAGCCAGATGTCGATTCTCTATCGGCAAAAAGCGGTCTTTCAGATCGGAATAATACGCATCCAAAAACTTCTCCAGCGATGAATCCTGCAGGCGAATATAGGCCCCCCAGGGGCGATCGAACGAACAGTTTGCTTCATCAATCTTTAGGTAAAAGCCATCCGCCTCAGCCAGAAGGCGTTTGTATAGAAGGCGCTTTTGGTCTTCGGGCCCAAGGTTGATAATTTGCGCTTCAGAATCCATAGTAGAATCTGCGCTCATAGTCCTAATGGCTCCCTGACCTGATGCCATTGCTGCACCAGTTGATTTGTGGAATCGGCTGAAACCTTATCGAGAGAAATCCTGGGGCTTTCAAGCCACTGCCGCAATTCAATTCCCCAGGTCGCTCCGTTATATTTTTCAAAAGCATAGCGTCGGCATTCGCCTTCACGAAGCCGTTTCGACGCCGGGCTGTCAGCAGCTTCAAGCAAAATAGATGTGAGGCTGTCCGCATTTCCCAGCTCAAACGGGAAAAGCATTCCATCGCGTTCCAAATCCTGACTAAGCTCCGTGACAACAGTGCTTGCCACAGGCAGACCCGCCGCGAGAAAGTTGATCAACCGGGTACGGCTGCCCAGTTCGGCTTCGTAGGTAAAACGGTCAATGGACAATCCCAAATCGCATTGCTCGTAAAGCTTCTGCATCGCCGAAAGGGGCTGCCAGTCCATAAGGGTGACAGACCCCTCGACCCCAGCTTCTCGAATGCCGGAAATGAACTCGTTATAGCTGATTTCATTATAACCGTTGATCTTGCCGCCCACCACCAAAAGACGCAACGCAGGGTTCGCCTTTAAAGCGCCGGTAATCCCACGGGTTAAAGTCGGCACGTCCATCCATGTATTAAAGCTTCCGCACCACATTATCGTATAGCGGTCATCTGCAGTGGCTGCACGCGGGGCTGCCGAGACATCATCTTCAAAAACCGCATAAGGCAGATAATGGCAAAAAGACTCCTTCGCGGTGAACTGGTTTAGCCGGCCCGCACAGCCAAGTTGTCCCTGCAGTGCGTGTCGTTGTCTTTGCGATAATCCAGAAACCTGATCGCACTGGAGCAGCCCGTCAAGATGCAGTTTCCAGACGTGAACCAGGCGATTATTCTGCTGCTGTTCGTCGGTGCCCTGAAGCAGTTCAAGCTGACTTTGCGTCTCCGCAATGGGATCGCCGAATACATCCACCCACAGCGGAAGGTTTTTCCGCCGGGCAAACCGCGACCCGGTAGAGTAAGGCTGAGCCGAAGCTGTCGCTACAACAGCTCTGATAGAGGCAGGCAGTATTAGTGGGTCAGGATCAGCTTCTGCAAGCGCTCTAAAGCTGTCATATTTTAGCGGAAAATACTCGACAGACACCTCGTGCTCTCCCGCCGTCACGGTGAACGGTTGGTTCTGGTTGGCAGCCTCTCCCCGCGCTGTTTCATCCAGAGACAGAACAATGATTTTTTCATTGGCAACCCCTGCATCAGTGAGGCCCAACGCCACTGTTCGCACAATCTGCCAGGTTCGGCTGCCTGGTGCCATCACGGCGTGGTCCGGCTCATTCGGCATGGGACCATTTCCAAAAACGATAACGCTCATCTTGCCCTACTGCATTATTAGTGCCTTCTGTTTACACAACGGCTGTATGTCAGTACAGGAAAAACTGCCCGAGAAAGTGATGGGATTGGATGAAGCAAAATTCAGAGATTCTGCAACAGTGGGAGTTAATCCGGGAGATCGGCAAACGTCTCTGGCAAAGAGGATTAATCGCAGCCAATGACGGAAACATTTCTGTCAGGCTAAGCGACGGCAACATCCTTTGTACCCCGTCAGGAATCAGCAAAGGATTCCTGGGCGCAGAAGACTTCGTGGTCACCTCGCCATCAGGAGAGAAACTCGGCGGCCAGCGGGAGCCAAGCAGCGAACTGAAAATGCACATTGCCGTGTACGCTGCCCGGCAGGATATTAAAGCCGTGACCCACGCCCATCCGCCTTATGCCACTGCCTTCGCCGTCGCTGGCGAGGCGGTGCCGCCAAACATTATGCCCGAAATAGATGTTCTTCTCGGCCAAGTCGAACTCCTCCCATACGCCAAACCCGGAACGCAAGCTGTGGCCGACGGAGTAAAACAAGCAGCCGTCTCCGGAGCCAATGCCGTGTTATTAAGCAATCACGGCGCAACAACCTGGGGCGATAATTTGCAGCAAGCCTGGCTCCGTATGGAATCCCTGGATCATTGCTGCAAGATACTCCTTGAAGCAAAAAAGTTGGGGGAGTGGCAGCAAATGCAGTAACTGGCTGACATCTTCTGGATAAAATGCCCGCTAATTCGTTTTTCTCGCTGGACAT
>CAYUGQ010000092.1:0-10838 GCA_964444305.1 uncultured Candidatus Sumerlaeota bacterium | reverse complement strand
CTCAGCTGGGAGAGCGCCAGCCTTACAAGCTGGATGTCGGGGGTTCGATCCCCTCCTCACCCACCATTTTTTTCTTGCGACAGGCGACGATATTCCTCCGCCACCGATCGCATGTCCTCCTCAAATCCCTCACGAAACTTTGGCATTCGCAACGCCGCACTCGGATGCAGAGCAATCAGTAATTTTCTATCTTTAAACTCCAGCCATTGACCATGCTCCTGCATGATCTTTACAGGCCGTCCAAGAAGAGTTGATGCCGCGTGCCGACCCAACACACATAATAGGGCCGGATTGATCAGCTGTATCTGCTTATCAAGCCAGGGAGAACACGCCGCAATTTCATCCGGCCTCGGATCACGATTCTCCGGTGGCCGACACCTTACAATATTACTAATAAACACCTGTTCCCGCTGAATCCCATTTTCATTAAGGATTCGAGCAAGCAACTGGCCCGAACGTCCGACGAACGGCAGCCCCACCTCGTTCTCCTGCGCGCCGGGAGCCTCGCCAATAAACATCAGTTTCGCATCAGCCGGTCCGTCTCCAAACACCACCCGGGTACGAGTCAAACTGAGTCGGCATCGAGTACAAACACATACCGAAGCACGCAGCTTCCCCCATGGAGTCTCCGCATCCTCCAAGTCCGGCACTCCCCCATCCGTCAGGTCCAGACTGCTTTGCACGCGATGGGGTGGGCACGGCTTATTCTGCACGAGCACCCCGCTCCTCCGCCTCTACAGCCTCCCAAAATGCAGCCGTGCGTTCTACATTTCGATAACACAGCTTCTGAAGCTCACAATATCGACACACCGTATCCGGATCATGGTGAGTCGTGGTAAGATATCCACGTTGCAAAGCTTTCATTGAGTGATCGATGCGACCCCTTACCATGCTAAGCGTTTCCTCAAACCGCTCATCGCTCATGCCGCGCAGATTAGGTACACCTAACTGAGCCTGAAAGGCTGCTCTAACAAAAGCGCCGCTGATCCGTGCCCCTTTGCCACGCTTTAATGAGTAATAAAGCCCACCCGCAGCCTGCGGCTGTTCATAATGTTTGGACAAAAGCTGCTGGGCAACAAGCATATAAACGGGAAGCTGAGTTCGGAAACCATTCGCAATCTGGGTTCCCGTTGGCAGGTGCCCCGTCTTATAATCTGTCACAGCAAACACACCAGTATCAGAAACATCAATCCGATCCAGCCGCCCCCACAGCTTGATGCTATTGCCACCACCGATATCCATTATCACATAATCAGCGGTACTGAGCGGATCCTCCTCCTCGCTCAATTTCACCCCGAAACCCACTTCAAAGTTTGCCGGATGAAGAAAATCCATCACCTGGTCATCTCCGCGCCTCATTTCAAGAAGGAGAAACTGACCTAAAATCCCCACATCGCCCGCTTCCGCAAGGGGTAGACTTGCCTGACCAAAGCCGTCCGGCCCCAGATTGCCAAACAGCTTCAAAGTCATCAGGTCACGTGCAAACTCTGTCAGGTCGTTATCCGGATCATATTCCGCATGGTAGGCCCGGAGAAGCTCCTCGCGGGCAAGACCTTCGTCCATACTGCGAAGGGCTTTTCGACCCGCCGCCACCCAACCACGATAAAAACGCGCAAGGACGTCATGGGCAAATGACCCAAACACATGAGCCGGAAGCAACCCGTCAGACTCATCAATTTCGTCCAGGTTCAACATTCTGTCCGCAAAAAAGCGAAACGAACACCCCACAATCCCATCAAGCTGCGAAACAGAAAATGTGTGCCTTGCCATCCAGTCGGACAACCAGTTTTTCAACCGGGTATCAGTAAGAATGCCATCATAAACCGACAAGCGAGAATGTGATCGCGCCGCCAGAACCGTCAATCCCCTGGCCCCACTGGCAACCGATTGGCCATACCGTTCGAAGCGGCCAAGCTCATCCTCGCCCAACTGCAACCCGCGCATGTTCTGCACAAATTGCTTCTCAGCCAGCTCGCGCGGGCTGCCTTCGGCTATATTCAAATCATGCAGTAATGCATCACCCGTCGTAGCCAAAACCGCGTTTTGTTCAAGCAGGATCTCCGAGAACTGCGAAGGAAGAAGTTCTTCTGTTCCCTGCCGTTCCGGCATCCATAGCTGGAGTCTCCCATACTGCTTCAACAACCGCTGGAGCAAATGCCACTGTCGAGCCCGGGTCGGCCGCTGATCCTGATGTTGATCGAAATCAAAAAATGACAAATCAACCCTGGCGAAGTTCGGGAAATTGCCGTCATTAAACCCCAGAACGATACAATGTCCCCCCGAAAGAAAAGCCGCCTGCGCAGGCTCACACAAAACCACGTCCGGCCTCGCATCACCAAACAACTCAGCCCCAGTCGGCTCAATGTTGACCGCATGAAAAGCCGTGCGAAAAAGGGAGATGAAATAAGGATAAGAGACCGCCACCGGCGACACAGCTTCCCCACACTCCCCCATCTCGGCCAGAACCCCTTGCAGGTGCAGTTGACTCTCAACAGGAGTATCGCACACAGCATGAAACCGCGAAAGCAATTCAGCCGTTACCGACGCCCAGTGAGCCACCGAATTTTTTGTGCTAAAAGCCTTCAGCTTTTCCGCAATCTCTTTCAAAATCATTAACAGCCGGTCATCCAAAGCCTTCTCGTCTTCGGTCCACTGGCTGATGCGCTGCCGCTGAGAGTGAAGATTAGATATCGCCCGTTCAACACGGTGCACAATGGACTTCCAGCCCGTCAATAAACCCGTAAAAGCCAGCAGATAATCCAGTCGGGAAGCCAGATCCCAAGCCTCCGCCACAGTCAGATCCGATTCCACCAGCAGATTTGCTCCTGGACTCCGAAGCAGATCAGAGACAGCCTTACCCGTCACCCCAAAGGAAGCGCATGCCCGCAGCCGTTCGAGAAAAAGAACCTCACTGCACCGGTTCATCGACTCCGGCTTAACCCACGCCCAACGCAAACCATGCGCTTTCAGAGCCTTTTCCAACCGCCCCCCATAAGTAGCCGCATTACCAACCGCAATTACGATCAGAGATCGGTCAGGGACATCTGCGCCATCCGCATGCAAATGTGCAACCACCCGGCTCGCTTGATCAATTTCCGCCGACACCGTCGTACATTGAATCAGTTTGGGTTTAGAAACTCTCTTCCCTGAAACCAGTTCACCATCGTCATTGTCAGCTTCCGGCCCAATCTGTTTCGTCGCCATATCGCACAGCCTTGGCATTGCGGCTCCGGCACCTGAGAGCCCCTGATTGTCATCCTCCGGATCAAAATCGAGAAGAATCTGAACCAGTTCAACCTGCTTCGAAACAGCAGCGATCGCCAGGTAAACCTCGTCCGGATAAGAATCAAACCCCGTAAATACAACCCGGCGAGCTATAGGAAACAGATTCTGCCACCATTCCGCCGTCAGGTCAATAATCCCCTGCCATACCGCATGTTTCTCCCGGGAGAGCCCTGCCGAGGTCAGCCGTTCTTCAAATCGATCCGCTAAAAGCTGAAGCTGCCGTGTCCGCCCAGAAGTAAATCGTGTAGACTCCCCTTCCGCCACCTCAGTCTGCGTTGCCACAACATCCACCGCAGCCATAATCCTGGAGATCATACCCTGTGACACCCGCGGAACGGCCGCCTCCCCAATCAAATAGCTAAAGGCGCCTGGATCACTTTCCATAACATTGCGAAAAATAGCCCGGCTGATGTTATTACTGGCAATCCCGCTCCATGACGGACTTTGGCGCACAAGCCGGTCTAGGAAGCCATTAAAAGAAAGCACAACTCCCGTCGCCGATTTTCCGGCCTGAGTAAACTCATGACGCAGACCATTAGCTGTCAGCTCGTTCGGAGTAATAATAAGTACGTCATGGCCGGCCTCTGCAACAAGCCGTCCCTGTGCGGCATCGTATGCCCTGTCATAATGCAGTTCAATCATACTCGGATCATGCCACACATTACCATAAGGTCTTCAACCGAAAAGCTGAGCGATCTCAAGATTCTCTAGTCCAAATCTGCCGTGAATATAACTACCTCAACACAGCTAAAGACAGCCCGCAGGCTCATTTCCAGATACGCCATGCAAAAAAATGGGCAGTTAGCTCAGCTGGTTAGAGTGCCACGTTGACATCGTGGAGGTCACTGGTTCGATCCCAGTACTGCCCACCATTTTTTCCTCTCCTTATCAATTTCCGGCATGCTAATATATCCAGTGCATACAGCTCACCGCAGCATCGGAAAATAAAACACCCCCTTGCGGTCTATAACATCTGGTCCCATGCCCTACGCGTGGCCCGCTAACTTTTCATTGAACTTCCAGGAGCAGGAATATCTCATGGCTTTAAATAAGAACGCCGAAGAAAACCAGGACTACAGCGCCGATAACGGCACTGATCTTCTGGAGGCCGCAGACTTCTTTGAAGCAGAGATTTCACGGTATTCTGCGAACCTGGAAGCCGACCCCGAAGAAACATATCGTCGCTACGGTTTCACACTTTACCATTCTTTACCGCCTGTTCAAATGGTGTTGGAAAGTCAAAAGCTTGGCTTCTGGAAAGAAGATGCAGTTGATAAATATAACCTCGCAGGCATTGAAATCGGCAAAGAAAACTTTGAAGGTGCCCGTGAGCTTCTCGAAGAAGTAATCAAAGAAGATCCGGAAATGCCAGAAGCGGCCTACAATCTCGCAATGTGTTATGAGCGCCTGGACCGCAAGGCAGAAGCATTGCCTCTGTGGAACAAATATCTCGAGCTTGCCGACGAAGAAGAAGACGAAGACGTCGATGCCGTGCGGGCTCATGTAGCTGAACTGCAGGGCTAAACTCTGTCAACAACCGGCCCGCAGAACCGGCAGGAACCACATTCGGTTCTTGACCCGACCCCTGTCGGGGAGTCAACTGGCAGAAGTGAGTAGCCTATGTATTACCTGATCAATCCCCGCTGGAAAAAATCTTTGTGGCAAACCGTTGCTCTTTGTTTATGCTTGGCATTTGTCGTTTCCAATACCTATGCCGCGAAAGTAAGTCGAGTCTCCTGGGACCCGCCCAACGAAGCCCATAATAAGTTCATTCTGGAATTCGACCAGATCCCCACTTATAATGTGGTAGACTCACTCGAAAAATCCAGCTTCTTCTACGTCGATTTTTATGGTCTCGAACAAAACTATAAACGTAACCTGCTCGAAATTGAAAACGACCCGTTCCTGAAGTACGTCGACGCACTGTCGTTCCCTGAGAACGATGTGCTGCGAATGGTTTTCTATGTAAAGCAGCCAGGCTCAAAGTTCGAAATCCAAACTCTACCCTCTCCCCCGACTATAATCGTGTACACCCTGCCGGCCGGCGGTAATGCTCCCGCGCCCCCTCCATCCGGCATACAGGTAGCCGCAAGCACCACAACCGGCCCCAGCGTATCCGCCGTACCTGCCGCAGCCACCCCTTCTGCTGGATCCGGGGCAACGGCCCCTGGCGTGTCTACCCAGATCGGATTTAAAGCCCCTGAAATGCCCGAATCGGATCAACGCATCGCGCGACAACACAGTAGCGGCAAGAAATACATTATCATTGATCCCGGCCACGGCGGCGACAACGGCGGAGCAAGATCACGCACCGCCATCAACGGCAAGCACGTTCACGAAAAAGACCTCACTCTTCGCTACGCCTACGAACTGAAAAAGCTAATCGACTCCCATCCCGGTCTTGTAGGTCTGCTCACCCGAGTTGACGATGTCAACGTAGGCCTCCGCGAACGAGTGAAAATTGCAGAAGAAAATCGCGGCGAATCAGGAAACCTGTTCGTATCTCTGCACCTGAATGATGCTCCCCGCAATCCCGCCGCCCGCGGTATGGAAGTCTTCTTTCTTAACGAAAAAGGCACAGTAGACGCCGCCGTACGCGAGATAGAGGAAAAAGAGAACCGCGAGGTCGGGATTAACTCCTCCGGCGGAAACAAAAGCTTTTTGACTGAGCTTATGACAGACCTCCGACAGGACAGACTGCAGGACTGGCAATACGAAAGTTACATATTCTGCAAGCGTCTCGAGCAGTCAATGGTCTCCGTTCCTTACTTCGCACGCTACAATCGTGGCGTAAAGAACGCAAATTTTGTGGTTTTAAAGAATTTTGAGATGCCTGCGGTTTTGCTGGAGATTGGATTTTTATCCAACAGTGACGAGCTGAAAAACCTGGTGGAACCGGAATTTCAGCAACTGAGTGCAACCCTGGTGTACAATGCAATTAATTCGTATTTCGCAGAAAATGATCCGAGCTTTCAGCCTCGCTATATTGCCCCCCGTGCAGGCAAATACTAATGACTAAAAATTCTACTTCTGGAAGCAGCGTCTCCGGCATTCTTCGCCGGAGAGAAGCACGGCGCATTGCCATGACAATTCTCTACGCACAGACATGCACACAGTACCCTCTCGATGAAGTCGTTCGCCTGATAAAAAGCATGCGTACTGACTGGGCCGAAATGATGACTCCGAACCCAGGGCAACCAGATTTCATTATGCCATTGGTCTTCTCCGTCCAAAAGCACGCACTCGAAATTGAACAAAAGATCGAATCCGTCTTGGAAAACTGGCGCCTGGCTCGCCTCTCCCCTGTCGAAAGAGCACTGCTGAAATTGGGATGTGCCGAAATCCTCTATTTCCCCGATATTCCTCCCAGGGTCACCATAAACGAGTATATCGAGCTGGCAAAGGTCTTCTCCAATGAAAACGCACCGCCCTTCATAAACGGCATACTCGACAAACTCGTGCACAGAGTGGGAAAACCGGACGCCTTGAAAAAACTATGAAACAGATCATTCGAAAAAAACTCCCTCTGGTAGCCATTGTCGGCCGGCCAAATGTCGGGAAATCGACCCTTTTCAACCGCCTGAGCGGTACACGGAAAGCCGTCGTTCATGACAAACCAGGCATGACTCGCGATCTTAACTACACCGATGCCGAATGGGAAGGGCGCGAGTTTATCCTCGTTGATACCGGCGGTTATGAGGTGGAAAATGATAACGAAATCTACCGCCAGATGCGTGAGCAAACCCTACTCGCAATTGAGCAGGCCGATGTCATTATTTTCCTGACAAACGTAAATGAGCCGCACAACGCCGTTGATGATGAAGTTATACGCATGCTGCGCCGAAGCTCAAAACCCGTAATCCTGGCTGTAAACAAATGCGACAGCAGAACCCGCCGGGACGAAGCCATCGCAGATTTTTCCGTATATGGTGCCGACCATTTCGTAGGAGTGAGCGGCCTGCACGGCCATGGAACAGGTGAGTTGCTGGACATTGTTCTGGAAGTTCTGCCTCCTCTTTCCGATGAAGAAGAAGTAGACACCGGAATCCGGCTCGCCGTTGTCGGCAGGCCGAACGTCGGAAAATCAACCTTGGTTAATAAAATCCTCGGCTTTGAAAGAAGCATCGCCACAGCAATTCCAGGCACCACACGCGATGCCGTTGACACAACATTTGAACGCCAGGGTCAGCGCTACACGATCATTGATACCGCAGGCATACGTCGCCGTGGAAAAATCGAAAAAGGCCCGGAAAAGTTGAGTACCCTCGCAAGCCGGATGAGCATGCAACAGTGTGACATTGCTTTGCTGTTGATTGATGCAACTGAAGGGATCACCGATCAGGATGCCAATGTGGCGGGCTTGGCAGTGGATGCCGGTTGTGCAGTCGTTCTCGTAGTTAACAAATGGGACGCTTACGAAGACAAAACCCATAAATCCGTCGAGGAATTCACCCTGGATCTCCGCGACGCCTGGGGCTTTCTGAAAGACGCCCCCGTGCTATTTGTATCAGCATTGACAGGTCAGCGCGTCGAAAAGCTGTTCGACTTGATCAAGCAGGTCTGGGAAGAATATAACCGGGAAATTGGAACAAACGATCTCAACAATTGGCTCGGTCGGACAACCGCCAGGTTTTCCCCTCCAGTCCGCAGCGGACGCCAGCTAAAGATTAAATACGTCACCCAGACCGGTGCCCGTCCCCCCACCTTCACGTTCTTTGTAAACGATCCGGAACTTATCCACTTCTCCTACGAACGGTTCCTGTTAAACCAGCTACGCAAAGAGTACAATTTTACCGGAGTCCCCCTCCGACTGCGCTTTCGTCAAAAAGCGGAAGATGCCCCACGCAAAGGCCGACCTTTTCAGCGGTAACCGCGACCCATCACCGACAGACAGTCTTCAACTAGCATGCGCGAACCGAATTAAAAGCCGGTGGTTGGGCCTTTAAACTTGCCGCTTTCACTCTTATACGAGTCCAGGGCCAGGCAGAAGGCCGCGTAAAACTCGCGAATAACTTCGTTCTCAAATTCCGTAAGAAATCCCTCTGAGCTTCCGCGCTGCGCATCTTTAAACATCCCATTAAGATGCGACTGCAGAGCCTCAAGCTCCTGCCTGTCATACTTTTCCAACCCTTTACGACAAAAGCCGATCCGGGGATCATCCGAAGCCAAGCTCGGCAACTGGCCCGCCGGGAACGGCGTAAAAACTCCACTGCCGCCAGGCGTAGGAGTTGCAGCCGTAGCAGCAGCCCCCTGACGGAGTCCACCCGCGGGCGCAGATGGCCGGCTTAGACCTCCAGCCGGGCGTCCCAAGCCCCCTGCAGGCCTTCCAAGACCACCCGCCGGCCGACCCAGCGCTCCAGCCGGACGCCCCAAGCCACCCGCAGGTCTGCCTAGTCCGCCACCCAGACGGGGAAGGGATCCCGACGGCGTCGTGGTGCTTAGGTTTCTCGGCCGTGGAATCACACGAGCAACATCACTGTCACTCCCCACTTTAGCCTCAGCCTGATCAGTAGACGGCATGTAGTCGTCGTTCTCGCTCAAACCCACAGATTGCTTTAAATCTTTAAGCCAATTCTCGAATTCAGCTTCGCCAGCATCTTGATGTTCCTGAGATGCCGATTCCAGCTCAATGGCCTTCTCAATTTTCGCCCGCAGCTCTTTCATTGCCGGATTTCCAGGCGTATACCGCAGCCCCTGCTCCACCGTATCGCGAGCCTTTTTAAGAGCATTCTGCCGAATGAAGTGCGTCGTAGCCGTGCGAAGCTCTTCCACCGCATCAAAATAGTTACCCTGCTTAAGATAAACTTCGCCAAGCGTCCGATGGCTTTCCGGATACTCCGGACAAAGCTCAATCATCTTCTTACAGACAGCCTCAGCGTCCTTCAGCTCCCCCTTACGGACGTGTTTATCCACCACCCATTTAAGCTGAGCAACAGCCTCATCTTCTCGCTTCAACCGGCTAAAGAGATAACTGAGCTGCTTCCTAACCTTGACGTCGTCTGGCGAAATGATCACCAGGATATTATATATATTGAGCGTCTTGTCCAGTTCCCCACGAAAACCAAACTGCTCCGCAGCAGTCATATATTCGCGGTAACCGGCGTCCTTATCGCCCAGTTCAAGAAGCAAAGCCGCCAGACGACAGCGGGTAATCTCATTATCAGGATCAAGCTGAACAGCCTTCTGCAAAAGGGGCAACGCCTCAACAAGGCTCCCCTCCTGGATCATTTTGTCGGCCCGCTCCACCAGGTCAGTCTCGCTGGTGCCAGCATTGCGGATATGGTTCACAACCTCCGGCAGGTCGACCCCCATATACATACTGTAAAACTCCAGCAGGTTCCCGCCACGGTGACCTTCGCAGTTAGTGTACTGACACTTGAAAGCATTTCGGTCCGTATAAATGATCATGGAACGCCGGATCTGGTCCTTATGCAGAGGGCAGAACAGGCGGATAGTATTGCCTTCACTGTAGAGGGCAGACTCGGGGAAACCCATTTTGCTGAGCAGGTCCCAAACATTGAGCGACGCATTAACTGCCAGTTCTTCATCAGAGAAAACGTAATTCACGATCCGCTTCGACCTTTCTGATCTTGATCAATTATGATAGAACGTAAGTTATCCACAGACGGCTGTAAAGTGAAATTTGTTCGAAACCAGCCCCAAAGACTCTTTTTCATTTAAAGTAACACTTTAACCCACAGTACCCTGCAGGTCCGCCGGCCAGCCGTTGCACAAAATCATGCCAATCGCGAATCTGCTGTTCAATTTTCTTTCAGCCCGAAACCCTTGCATTTTCAGCCCTTCAGATACACCAAGCAGTGTTGGGAAACTCATAATCGTTGATCCTGCTAGATTTAACACCCAGACATTCAGGCAATTCATTAAACGCAAACAGGAACGCCAGATATTGGGTATGAAGTTTGTGTAAAGATGAAAAATAACTCGATGGGCCCGTCTTGGCAAGCCCACAACAATCGGATGGAGTAGAATGATGAGCACCCGTAAATTGCTTTTCACTGCGCTGTTTACTCTTGCACTGGCCGTGGGAGCTTCGTCCACTGCTGAGGCACGTTCCCGCTATTCTTTCAGCATAAGCTCAGGGTACCCAGGTTATGGATATCCTGCACCCTGGCCGGCCAGCTATGGCTATGTGGTAGGCCCTGCGTACCCGGCTTATTATCCACCACCCCCTCCACCAGTGGTGTATAGGCCCTATTATCCGCCGTATCACCGCCCGTATGGCTATTCGTTCAGCTACTACGGATGGTAAAGTATTACATCAACCTTGCTTCACGTATCTATTTATGGGAGAAGTTGTAACATGAAGAATAAGAAGCTAATAGTCGCCGGCGCAGCTGCGATTGGCCTGTTCGTAATTTCCGCGGAAAGCCACGCACGGAGCAGTTGGGGTTTCAGCATCAATACGGCCCCGGCATATTACCCGCCGCCAGCCTATGTGGTACCTGCCCCCCCACCACCCCCCCCCCCCCCCCCCCACCCGGCGCGCTTTTAGAAGCCCCCGGCGTAATAAACGCCCGCCCCCCCACCCCCCC
>CAYUGQ010000091.1:0-10843 GCA_964444305.1 uncultured Candidatus Sumerlaeota bacterium | reverse complement strand
TGGAGCTCACGACCAGGATTGAACTGGTGACCTCGTCCTTACCAAGGACGTGCTCTACCAACTGAGCTACGTGAGCGACCGTGTGCGACATACACGAACCGCAAAAAAAACATTCAGCGCAATTGACTGACCGCGATCAACGCACACCCTTGCATCCATGACTACCATTCTCGAAACCAATCCATTTCAAATCAAAACTGTCTGGCACCAGAACAACAAAGTTTACCTCCTCGATCAAACTCTCCTGCCCACAGAAGAAGAGATCATAGAAGTTCCCGACGTCGCCACCATGTGGGACGCCATCAAGCGTCTTGCCGTTCGAGGTGCCCCGGCCATCGGCGTCGCCGCCGGCTATGGAATCTGGATTGCCGCCCGTAATGCCACTGCACAAAATCAAGACGTTCGCCAAGCCGCACTTCAAGCCTGCGACCATCTCGCCACCAGCCGCCCCACAGCCGTAAACCTCTTCTGGGCCCTCGATCGCATGCGACACTTCATCCAGTCACATCCCACCATCAACGGAATCCCTCTATCCGATAAAATCCTGGCCGAAGCTGAAGCCATAAAAAACGAAGACCTCCAAGCCTGTCATGCCATCGGTCGCCACGGCGCCACCCTCATCTCAAACGGCGACGCCCTCCTCACTCACTGCAACGCCGGAGCACTCGCCACATCCGGCTTCGGCACCGCCCTCGCCCCCATGTTCTGGGCCGCCCAGGTCGAAGGAAAAAAAATCTCAGTCTACGCCAACGAAACCCGCCCCCTCCTCCAGGGAGCCCGCCTTACCATATGGGAACTCCAGAAAGCCGCTATTCCAGCCACCCTCCTGTGCGACAGCATGGCCGGCAGCGTCATGGCCTCCGGCGCAATTCAAAAAGTCATAGTCGGAGCCGATCGCATCGCAGCCAACGGCGATGCCGCCAACAAAATCGGAACCTACAGCGTCGCCATCCTCGCCCGATATCATAACATTCCCTTTTACATAGCAGCCCCCTGGTCCACCATAGACATGACCCTGAAATCTGGAGCCGAAATACCCATCGAAAACCGCCATCCCGACGAAGTCATAAAAT
Organism: uncultured Candidatus Sumerlaeota bacterium; assembly: GCA_964444305.1. Taxonomy (GTDB): domain Bacteria; phylum Sumerlaeota; class Sumerlaeia; order Sumerlaeales; family Sumerlaeaceae; genus JAKFFN01. Next base: position 9,770 of record CAYUGQ010000091.1, on the reverse strand, counting down.
GGGGCAATACCCCCACCGCACCCCCCGCGACAAACGTCCATAATCCCGCCTTCGATGTCACCCCCGCAGACCTCATCACCGGCTACATCACAGAAAAAGGCATTTTCGACACCCTCGCAAAAGCAGCCCTCGCCCACAATCAGCCCTAAACTACAATACTCCAAATTCAGTAAAGCCAGGTCATGAACTAAAATAGTTTTGTTTCACAATTTACTTGCGGTGCCGAAACTCAGACGTTCTGAATTAGCTTCCTTACGATAGGTTTAGTTTGGGGAATTTCAGATACATCGTAAGACCATCAGTGAACCCCCGCGTTGGGGCTGGGGTTGTCATAGGAGATGCACTTGTTAAAGCGTTGGTTTAAGGTGGCCGTGGTTACCACTGCTGCGGTGACACTGTCTGGTTGCGTAGTTCTGGGCGACAAACTGGATCAGTTCCGGTGGACGTTTATGACTCTCCCACTCTACACGTTTGATAACGTACCCGGCTACAAACCTGTACCCGAACCTCCTGTCATGGAAGAAGGAATCAACCTCGCCATCTCCATCAGCGGCGGCGGATCCCGATCTGCCGTCTTCTCCAGCGCCGTACTCGAACAGCTTGCCTACATCCCTGACCCGCGCTTTCCCGGACGCACCGTCCTCGACGGCGTAGATGTCGTCAGCGGCGTCTCCGGCGGCAGCCTCTCCGCAGCCTATTTCTCCACCTATAAGCCCGTCGATTTCTCCAATCAGGACGTAAACGTAGAGTTTTTCCAACGCTACAAATCAAACATGACCACCGACTTCCACATGCGCGGAGTGGCCCACTACCTCACCCACCCATGGGAAGCCGTAAGTAAATACTACACACGTTACCGCTTCGTACAAACCCTCGGCGAAACCTTCGACCAGCATATTTTTAAAGGCAACACCTTCGGCTATCTTCACCAGCGCGAACTCGCCGGCGAAGCCCCCGTCACAATCCTGAACGCCACCTCCATGGATACCGGCAAAAAATTTCTCTTCACCAACCTGAACGTTCAGCAGAATTGGGCCTTCGATCCCGCCGGCCTTATTGGTCGTCTGCCCAGCGTAACCCCGGCCGCTGATCACCCCGGCCTGACCGTAATGGCCAAGGCAATGAGCGCCCCCGTATTTCAGCCCTTCGGTTTTGACGCCATCGACAGCGACATGCAGGCATTCCGTATCAGCCATGCCGTCGCTGCATCCTGCGCCTATCCCGTACTCCCCGGTCCCGCCGCCCTGGTCAACTACGCCCAGACCGGCTACATCCACCTCGCTGACGGCGGCATCAACGACAACAGCGGAATCGACTCCGTAGTAGGACTCTACTTCGGCCATCTCGCCCGCGCCCAGTCCAACAAACGCCTCGTAGTTCTCTCCATCTCCGTCGCCGCCGCAATGGAACCAAAAGAAACCCAGGATCCCGACGGCTACGTCAGCGCCATCGAATACGCCGACCGCGCTTCCATGACCCTCGGCACCCGCGCCCAGACCCTCGCAACCATCATGTATAATGCGCCCCACTCCGTAAACGTCATCCCCATCCGCCTGACTGACGCCAGCTATCACAAACAGCTCGACAGCGAAATGGCCATGCTTGCCATCAGTGAGCGCGACGCCCTGACCCTGCTTAACGCCGCCGTCGAAATGGTCGGACGCAATCGAGACCGCATCGTCGACTCCCTGCGCTAATCAACATCTCAGGCTCACGGGGTGAAAGCCCCGTGAGCTTTCCTGAAATTCCCGCCAGTATGGCATGGCCCATGTGAGAGAACGGGTATGTCGCCAGTAATTTACATTCTGCGCCTAATGCGCGATACAACCGTCAAGTGGATCGCCGACGACGGTTTCATCCTCGGCGCCGCACTGGCCTATTATTCCCTCTTCTCCATCGCGCCACTCCTCGTCATCGTCCTCGCAGTAGTCGGCATGATCTTCGGAGCCGAAGCCGCCAGCGGCGAACTCGAACACCAGCTCACCGGCTATTTCGGCCCCGGCGTGGCCCGCGCCATTCAAAACCTGCTAAACACCACCCGCACTAATGAAACCGGCAACATTATCACCGTAGTCGCCTGGACAGGCGCACTCCTCTTCGGAGCCACCAGCGTCTTCGCCCAGCTTAAAATTGCCCTCAATCGAATCTGGAAAGTCGAAACGCCCCGCCACACCGGCATAAAGCGCGTCCTCTTCGCCCGCCTCCTCGCCCTCGGCATGGTCGCCATAGTAGCCCTCCTTCTCATGAGCAGCGTCATCGTCAGCACCGCCCTCAGCTACTTCACCAACTACGCCACCGGAATACTCCCCATCTCAGCCACCGTCCTCTATTACCTCGATCTCGCCGTATCCATGCTGCTCCTCAGCCTCCTATTCGCCGCCATTTTTCGCTTCCTCCCCGACGTACGAATCGGCTGGCACCACGTTCTTCTCGGAGCCGTAGTCACCTCCGCCCTCTTCGTCCTCGGCAAGTTCGGCATAAGTCTCTATCTCACCCACGGCGCCGTCGCCAGCGGCTACGGCGCAGCCAGCTCCCTCCTTCTCCTCCTCCTCTGGATTTATTACTCCTCCATGATCTTCTTTTTTGGCGCGGAATTCACCTATGTCTACTCTCGGGTCCACCACCTTCCCGCCAAACCCATCGAAAGCGACGACGAAACTCAGCCAGATCAATAAACCCGGAAAAATCCATTGCCCATCACCGAACAAGCCCCTTATAGCCACACCATGACAACATCACATGCATTATATCCCGGTTCTTTTGACGGAGTCACCTTCGGCCATCTTGAACTCGTCCGGAAAGCCGTCCGCCTCTATGACCGCGTGACCGTAGCCGTGGCCCAGAATCCAGGAAAACGGGAACCCCTGTTCACCGTCGATGAACGGGTTCAAATGCTGAAAGATTGCACCTCCGATTACGACAACGTCACCGTTTGCGCTTTCCCTGGCCTCACCGTAGACTATGCCCGTTCCATAGGAGCCAACGTCATCCTCCGAGGCCTCCGCGCTGTTAGTGATTTTGAATTCGAATTTCAAATGGCCATGATGAACGAAAACCTCGCACCAGACGTCACCACCATGTTCATGGTCCCCTCACCCCAGTTCTCCTTCGTCAGCAGCAGCCTCGTAAAAGAAATCGCCCGCTACGGCGGCGACATTTCCCATTTCGTCCCAGACAACGTAGCCGGCGAAATTTCCATCCGCATGAGAGGCCGCTAATGAGCGAACTCAATGGCCTAAAAGATTTCCGACAAATGTGGCGCGACCAGGCCCGTCAACGTCCCCGCCGTATCCTTCTGCCCGAAGCGACAGACCCCCGCATCCTCCAGGCCGCCTCCATCGCCAACGCCAGCGGAGTCTGCCATGCCACCCTCATGGGCAACGAAGACGAAATCCGCACAGCCTGGCAGGCTCACAAATTCGAAGGCCAACTCCCGCCCATTATTCCCGTCGGACAAGACCACCCTCTTTTCCAGCAAATGTGTGAAGGCTACGCCGAAATTCGCGCCGCTGAAAGCGGACGCACCCCCAATGTAAAAGCCGCCGGCCGCATGCTCGCCAACCCCGTTTTCCTCGCCGCAATGCTCCTCCGCTCCGGAGAAACCGACGCCGTAGTCGCCGGGGCAGTCCACACCACGGCCGACGTCGTCACCGCGGCCAAATATGTCGTCGGCCTCAGCGAAGGCGTCGCCGATGTCTCCTCATGTTTCGCCATGCTGGGTCGCAGGGAAGAATTCGGACACCACGGTTCATTCATCTTTGCCGATTGCGGTGCCACCATCGAACCCGACCCCGAAGTCCTTGCAGGCATCGTCATTGCCTCCGCAGAAACCGCCCGGCTGCTTTTGAAAACCGCACCCGCCGTCGCCCTTCTCAGCTTCTCCACCCACGGCAGCGCCAACCATCCGCGCGTTCAAAAAGTCCGCGATGCCCTCGCACTCGTGCGCCAGAAAGCACCCAGTCTTCTCGTCGACGGAGAACTCCAGGTAGACGCCGCCATCGTCCCCGATGTGGCTGCCAGAAAGTGCCCGGACAGCCCCCTGAATGGCCGCGCCAATGTTCTCGTTTTCCCCGATCTAAACGCCGGAAATATTGCCTATAAACTCGTAGAGCGCATGGCCGGTGTCGAGGCCATCGGCCCCATGCTCCAAGGCCTGAAAAAACCTGTCAGCGACCTCTCCCGCGGCTGCAAAGTCGAAGACATCGTCGAAACTCTCACCGTAATGAGCATTCTCGGAACTGACGTCTGACCGCCAATATTCCGCTGATCATACAGAGTCCACGAAACCGCTACTTATCCCGTTCGTCCAGGCCCGTCTCTTTTTTCAGGGATTTAATCTCATCCACCCTCAAGTAACGCCAGCTTCCCAGCCGCATGTCGCCCAATGAAATCTTGCCCTCCCGCGCCCGCATAAGACGCCGCACCTCCAGGCCCACCGCCTCACACATTAAGCGCACCTGCCGTTTGCGACCCTCTTTCAAAGTAATACTCAGCACACCCACGTCGCCCCCTTCCGGACCAATACCCCGGCGAATTTCCACCATCTTCGCCTTTGCCGGAAGCGTCCGTTTTCCCTCAATCATTACACCCCGGCTCAGCTCCTCCAGCTTCGATTCCGACGGCAGGCCATTCACCGTGACGACGTATTCCTTCTCCACCTCATATTTGGGATGCGTCAGCCGATAAATCAGCTCTCCGTCATTAGTAAAAAGCAGCAAACCCTCCGAATCCCGGTCCAGTCGCCCCACCGGCACCACCCGCTCCCGCACCCCACGCAACAGGTCCAGCACCGTCTTCCGGCCGTCCGGGTCAGACATCGTCGTCACATAACCCCGCGGCTTGTTAACCGCAATATAGGTGAAACGCTTACGGCTTTGAGCCCTGACAGGCTTTCCATCCACCGTAACTTTTGCCCGCACCGGATCAATCCGCATTCCCGGCCCATCCGGCATCGCACCGTTCACCGTTACACGGCCACTTTCAATAAGGTCCGCAGCGCCACGCCGCGAGCACACGCCATTATCCGAAAGGAATTTCTGCAGGCGAATGGTGTCTGGATTGATGGCGCCATCTGGCTGTTCTGTTTTTTCCGGCGCCTTATACTTTTTCTTCATGGGATATCCCGCCAACAAACCTTTGGATGCGAAATTCTAACCTTATGAAGCAACTCTCCCCGGAACTGGAAACCTTTTTCAACGACGGTCAGCAACTTGTAGATAAAACACTGCGGGAAATTATCACCCCGCAGAAGTCTCCCATTCGAAACCTTGATGACGGAATGGCCTATGCCCTAGGCCTCGATGACGATGAGGCCAACGCCGGAAAAAGAATTCGCCCCCTGCTCTGTCTCCTCGTCTGCAAAGAACTCGCCGGCGATGCCCGGCCCGCCCTGCCCTTTGCCGCCGCCATTGAATTAATGCACAATTTTTGCCTCGTCCATGACGACATTGAAGACGGCGATGAGATGCGACGCGGCCGCCCCGCCGTATGGAAACAATACGGTCTGCCCCACGCCATTAACATTGGCGACTATCTCTTTACCAAGGTTTTCCAGGCGCTGCTGCTGGACAGCTACAGCACCCCGCCAGACCGTCTCGTCAGACTGTTCGATCTCATGCGCAGCACCCTCGATCACACCCATCGGGGTCAGGCGCTTGACATGAACGCCCGCGAAGGTCGCATCTCCGTCGATGATTATATGAATCTCGTCACCGAGAAAACCGGACATTATCTCGCAGCTCCCATGATAGCCGGTGCAATCTCTGCCGGCGCCGACGGAGAAATCCCCACCGCCCTCGGCACTTTCGGCCTCATGGTCGGACCCATGTTCCAGATCCGCGATGACGTTATCGACCTCACCCACGGCAAAGGCCGTGGCACCATCGGTAATGACATCCGCGAAGGCAAACGCAGCTTCCTGGTGGCCCACGCCCTGGAACATGCCAGCCCAGCCGAACAGGAAGAATTGCTGGCCATCCTTGACCTGCCCCGCGCAGACACCACGCAGGAGCATGTCGACCAGGCCCTGGCCATCTTTGAAACATCCGGTGCCATGAAAGCCGCAGACGATAAATGTGCCGACCTGAAAGACAAAGCCATCAAAGCTCTTCAGGTTCTGCCCGAAGGTCTGAAAGAGCGTCTGCTGGAAGTCACGGAGTACCTGACAGCCCGCACGGTCTAATGCCTTTGACGACCCCATCCGCCATAGGAATTCTCGGCGGCAGTTTTAACCCGCCCCATGTGGGGCACGTGCTGGCTGCTCATTATGCACTCCTGCGCTGGCCAATTAAAAAGGTTATGGTCGTCCCGAGCTTTTCTCACCCTTTTGGCAAGCCACTCCCGCCATTCGGACACAGGTTCGCCATGTGCCAGCTCGCCTTTGCTCATCTGGGTGATAACGTCGAGATTAGCAATGTGGAAGAACAGCTCGGTGGCGTCAGCTTTACTGTGGAAACCATACGGGAGCTGGTCCGCAAAAACCCCGGCGAAGAGTTCCGGCTTATCGTCGGCGGTGATATCTTGTCCGATCTTTCCAAATGGCGCGAAGTTGATGAAATTAAAAAACTTTCTCCATTACTGGTAATTCCCCGGTTACAGGACGGAAATGTCCTCGGCACCGGCGATGAAGGAGCTGCCCTGCCCGATGTGTCCAGCACTTTCATCCGGGAGCAGTTAGCCCGGGGAGAAATCCCGCACGGTGCTGTACCTCATAAGGTTGCGGCCTATATCCGACAACATGATGTCTACGCTTCCCTCCAGAATCCGCAGCCGTAACTCACCTCATTTGTCGGCGTGGCGCCTTTCATGTGACAATAAATCATGGCACGCGGTAAGCTACCTTTAAGAAGGTGAACGATATGCCAGAATTTAGAAAAGACCCCGTAACCAATCAATGGGTAATTATTGCCGCTGAGCGCGCGCTCCGGCCCGACCATTTCTTCCAGCGTGATGAAGAAAAACGTGGCGGCTTCTGCCCCTTTTGTCCCGGTAACGAGCGCAGCACGCCTCCCGAGGTTCTGAGCTATCGCCCCACTAACACCGGCCACGACACCGAAGGCTGGTGGCTGCGGGTGGTTCCCAATAAATTTCCCGCCCTCCGTCCCGACGGCAAACTAAACCGCAGCGGCGACGGCATGTACGACAGAATCACAGGCTACGGCACTCACGAAGTCATTATTGAGTCACCCGACCACGAACACACCTTCGCCGATTTGAGCGTCGAAAAAGTGCAGGAAGTTATCTGGGCCATGCGCGATCGCTGCGTCGAACTCCAGAGCGACCCTCAAATTCGTTACGTGCTCATTTTTAAAAACTGGGGCAGTGAGGCCGGCGCAAGCCAGGATCATCCCCACTGTCAAATCATCAGCCTGCCAATCGTTCCCAAACAGGTGCAGGAAGAAGTCGCCGGTGCAGCCCGCTATTATGATTATAAAGAGCGCTGCTGCTACTGCGATATGATCCAGCAGGAACTTAAAGACGGTAGTCGGCTCGTAGTGGAGACAGATATGTTTGTAAGTTTCATGCCCTTCGCCAGCCGGTCTCCCTATGAAACATGGATACTTCCGAAAGAACACTCCTGCTTTTTTGATCAGATTCAAAAAAACCAGGTGCAGGACCTTTCAGGCATTTTGAAAAAGACATTGTCCCTGTTAAAAGAGACTCTCGATGACTGCGCATACAACTTCGTGATTCATACCACGCCTTATGATGGAACCGGAAACGTGCCCTACTATCACTGGCATATTGAGATCACACCCAAGCTCACCCGCAGCGCCGGTTTTGAGTGGGGCACAGGTTTCTTTATCAACCCGACCCCACCTGAAGAGGCCGCTCAGGTTCTCCGCGAGCACAACAGCCGCGACAGCCAGATTACCACCGTTCCATCCAGACGGGCCATTTCGTAAGCGCACCGGACAGGCAAATTGCCTGGCCACGTTTTTCTTGCCTGTGGGGTAACGCCCGACCAAACTTTAGAAAATTATTAAGAGGAATTCAATCATGTCATCCGCCACTGCGGCTCAGGCCGAAACCAAAAATGCCGAAACGGGCATCGTGCGTCCGCTGGCTGAGCGTGCCCGGGTTGCCGCCGCCAAGCTGGCCGTGTTGCGTCCGGACGTAAAGAATGCCGCGCTGGTGGCAATGGCTGATGCCTTCGAAGCCAACATGGCTGCCATCGAAACCGAAAATGCAAAAGACCTGAAAGCCGGCCGTGAGAAGGGTCTTTCTTCCGCAATGCTCGACCGTCTCACCCTGAATGAATCTCGCATTAAAGCAATGGCCGATGGCCTGCGCCAAGTGGCCCAGCTTGATGATCCTGTTGGAGAAATCTTCGACATGAAAACTCGCCCGAATGGTCTGCGTGTGGGCCGGATGCGGGTGCCCATTGGCGTTATCGGATTCATCTATGAGAGCCGCCCAAACGTCACCGCTGACGCTGGCGCTCTCTGTATCAAAAGCGGAAATGCCATCATCCTCCGGGGCGGCAGCGAGGCCATCAACAGCAATCGCATCCTGGCCCGGCTAATGGACGAAGCCGGTGCAAAAGCCGGACTTCCCGCCGACAGCGTGCAGCTTATTCCCACCACTGACCGGGCTGCCATTTCTGAAATGTTGAAGCTGAACGGTTTGATTGATCTGATCATTCCTCGCGGCGGAAAGGCTCTCATTGAGCGTGTAATGGCGGAATCCACCATTCCCGTGATCAAACATTACGATGGCATTTGTCATGTCTACGTGGACAGTGATGCAGATCTGGATATGGCCATTGAAATCGCAGTGAACAGCAAGGCTCATCGTCCGGGTGTCTGTAACGCTGCGGAGTCACTTCTTGTTCATAAAGCAGTCGCCGCAGAATTCCTGCCAAAGGTGGCAAAAGCCATGGCGGAAAAAAACGTGGAACTGCGGGCCGAACAGCGCGCGCAGGTACTGCTCTCCGATTTTGATAACGTAACGCCTGCCACTGAAGAGGATTTTCGCACGGAGTTCCTGGACCTGATCATGGCCGTCCGAGTGGTAGACAGTATCGAAGATGCCATTCAGTGGATCAATGACCACGGTTCTCATCATACGGAATCTATTGTTACCAAAAGCCAGACCAACGAGTGGAAGTTCATTGGCGGAATCGACAGCGCCTGCGTTCATATAAACGCCAGCACCCGCTTCTCTGACGGGGGCGAATATGGCATGGGCTGCGAGATCGGGATCTCCACAGAAAAACTTCACGCTCGCGGGCCTATGGGCTTGAAAGAACTGACGACCACGAAATTTGTCGTCTTCGGCGAAGGACAGATTCGTGGGTAACGTTTTCCCGCCAGCAAGTTGGCTTTAAACTTGCATCGTTCATCGGATAAACATCAAGGTCACAGAAAAGAGGAAAGCCATGTCGGAAACGCCTGAGAATAATCCCATCGACGATGATGCCGAAGTGGCAGAATCAAAAAGCTACCGCTATAACCTGGACTCGCTGGACGACTATATCGTCACCACGGAGCAGGTCGCCAAAGAAGGCCGTCTGGATGAGGCGGTCGAGGTCATGCGGGAAGGCGTAAAGCGTTATCCGGAAAGCCCGACCGGTCGATATAATTTAGGTGTGGCTCTGTTTCTGCGGGTTAAAAAAGATCGCGAGCACCTTGAGCTTTGGGAAAATCTAGCCGACGATGAACAGTTGGCCGAAGAGGCCATCGGCGCGCTGGAGGGTGCGATTGTGGCTGATCCCAATTTCGTGCAGGCCTACAATAACCTGGCCACGCTGTACGCCCTCAAGGGCGAAA
>CAYUGQ010000090.1:0-10875 GCA_964444305.1 uncultured Candidatus Sumerlaeota bacterium | reverse complement strand
GGTTGCAGGCGCAGCTTTCGCCCAAAGTCTGTATCGGCCTGCGACGCTGATAAAGCAGATGCGTTGATAGAAGGCGTCCCGCTATTCAGCAGGTGCAGCCGCCCCTCCGTATCAAAGGCAAATTCCGCCTGAGACCGCGCTCGGATGTCCGCTACTCGAACTTGGCTGCCGTCCACTTTCCAGATCACCTCCGCCACGGAGAAGCCCTTCGCCACAGCGTCCATCATTTGATAAAGAGCCGTGTGAAAATTGGGCAGAGCCGCCAGATTCTCCCGGGCGATGTCTGCCGCCTTACGGGCCGCCAAAGAGTCATCTGCCGCCACGACCTTCCACGGACACGCCAGCAGGGCGTTTTTCCGTGTCTGCAACGTCGCAAACAGGTGTGCATCCTTATCTTCCATTTCCTGAAAGAGCTGGTAGATGCCGCCCGGCCTGCCACTCCAGCTCCAGTCAGTCGTCAGCAGAGAATGCAGCCAGCCTGCTCCGGGAGTGCTCCGGTCACAGCCCGACGAAAGCTCAGAAACCACCGGTCGAATCGCCGCCATTGTTAAACCACCTTTCTTCATGATGGTGGTGGTTATAAATCAGGCGATATCCCGTTGGGAATTCCCCCACGGACCCTTAGCGGACTCTATGGGACAACTTTTTATCAAATGACCTTTTCGGCGACGGTGATTATCCCGCCTCCTGAAGAACATTTTTCTCTTGAACACACTCAGCTACACGGATTGCCTTGACGCGATATGTCTCCTACCCTTAGGTTCATGCAGATTTCTGATCTGCACCTTGACTCCAGTCTTACCGGCGGCAGGTTGCGGTTGCCGCGGGAGAAACGGGAGCGGATTAACCACGATATCAGTCGTGCTCTTATGCGGGCTGTGGATATGGCTCGCGAAGCTGAGGTGGATGTTATTCTTGTCCCGGGTGATGCCTGGGATGATGAGTCGGTTTCTATGTCCACGGCAGCCCATTTCTTCGAGACGCTGGGCCGGGCGGCCCCCATACCGGTTATTATTACGCCCGGCAATCATGACCCGTATTATATTTTCAGTTACTATAACCCGGTGTATTATGCAGACCAGACGGGCAAGCCTCATCCGCCGAATGTACATATTTTCAACACGCCGGAAATCACGCGGCTTCAGGTGCCCGGTCTGTCGGGGGTTACCTTTTACGGGTGCTGCTTTACGGAGAATCGGCCTCGGGCTGAGCGGATTTTGTTGGGCGTACGGGCAGGGTCTGAGCCGGGGCTGCATGTGCTTTTGCTTCATGGCAGCCAGGATGATGGCATTGCGCCTAACCCGGAGGCTCTCGCCACGGCGCCATTTACTGCGGCGGAACTGCTTGAGTGCGGGTTTGATTATACCGCCCTGGGCCATTATCACCGCTACAGCGACATTCGCGATGATGCGGGAAACATTCGGGCGGCCTATGGGGGCATTCCCGTGGCGAGGGGACTAGATGAGACAGGCGACCACTTTATCCTGCTCGGAGAGATCGAAAAGGGAGGTGTCCGCCCGGATGCTCTCGCTCCGCAATATATTGATGTGCGGCAGATAAAGCGTCTGCCTGTGGAGATCGACCGGACCGTCCTGACCCACGGGGACCTGGAGGACCGTATCACCACCGCCATGCGTGAGGCCGGGGTGACGGCGGATGATATGGTCTATGTGGAGCTGTCCGGTTTTACCCATCCCAAAATCGACTCGTTTACCGTGGATTCAGACTGGTGTGCGCGCCAGTGTTTCCACATGGTAGTGGATCAGTCCGGCCTTGTGCCCGATTATGGCGACCTCGATGAAGAGTCGGCCACCGATAAGCATGTGGAGGGTCGGTTCAATCAGCGCATGCTGGAACTGCTTGGCGAGGCTAGGGATGATCCAAAGAAACAGCGCCTCATCCGCATGGCTCGCACGCTGGGTCTGGATGCATTGCACGGCCGAGAGGTAAGGCGACGCAATGTATATTAAGCGCGTAACCTTGCGGGACTTCGGTCGCCTCTCCGGAACCATCCATTTCAGCCGCGACCGGTGTAATATCATCTGCCAGAAGAACGAATTCGGCAAGACGACGATCTTAGACGCGGTGCTTTACGCCCTCTATAATTTTCCCACTGCGGGCTTCACCCGGGACACCCTGAAACCGAAAGATCGCTACCGCCCCTGGGGGGGCGCAACAAAGGGTAGCGGGCGCTTCATCGTGGAGCTGGACCTCTATGATATCGCCGGTCGCAATTATCAACTCCATGCGGACTTCACCCAGCCGCAGCCTTACACCCTGCGCGATGCCGACACTCTTCAGCCGATTCCGCTGGATGGTCTGACCTTCGGCCAGCGTTATCTGCGCATGCCTATGTCCAGCTTCACGCAGGCGTTCTTCCTTCGCCAGGACGAAAAAGAGGGTTCCGGGCGCGGGCAGCTTGTCAGCGTCATTGAAGAAGCCGCCGCAAGCAACCGTCAGGAAGCCCCGGCAAACGTCAGTCAGGCTCTGGAGCGCCTTGCATCACCCAGAATTTCCCTGCCCGGATTCTCCGAAGAAAGCATTCTGCCCCGGAATCTCCTCCGCCGACTCCAGGATCAGCGCACCCGCCTGAAAACCGAGCGAGACGCCCTGGAGACCGAGCTGAATCGCCATCGAAGCGAACTGGAATCCGCCGGGCAGCTTGATGGTCAGATCGCTGAACTGGAACACCTCATAGCCTTAGACAGTCTGGCCCTCCTCCGCGTGCGTCATCATGATAACCAGGTTTTGCTGAGCCGCTATAATGAGGGCCGCGAGGTGCAGCAGGAGCGCCAGCGCATGCTGGAAGAGTTGCAGCCTTATGCCGCCATTGATGTCAGCCGCCGCGCCGAGATCGTGTCTCTGTTAAGCGACTGGAAACTCGCCCACCAGCGTCTGCAGGAGCTTTCCAACACCCTGGAATCCAGCATCGCCCCTGACCTTGCCGCCATTGATGCAGAACTGGCTGCTTATCCAGACGGCGGCGCCAGTGTCACTGCAGCCGACATCGAAACCCTGCGGCAGGCCCGCACAGTCGTGGCCGATCGCCATGGTCAACTGGAGAGCCGCCGGGCGGAACTGGAATCGCTGGAGTCTACTCTCCAGGCCCAGGGCGTCCCCATGGAGCGCCTCGCCGAGATTCAGCAGTCAAACATCAGTCTTTCGCCTGCCGATCGTGAGGTGTTATTCGAGCACACCGCCGCTCACACCGAGGCCCAGGCCGCGCTGGTCAGTATCGAGCAGAACGCCCTGAGCATTCGCGAACAGGTTGCGAAGGCCAAGAATCGTCGGTCGTGGTTCGCAAACCTCGGCATGGGACTCACCGGCCTCGTCGTCGCATTCATGGTGGTAGGCATTGTGCTGCTCCTGACAGACAACCGGTTCTTCGGCTGGGTGTCGCTGCTGCTGGCGCTGGTGGTTGGTGCGGGGTCCACTCTTTATATCACCGCCATGCGGGCGCGGGTCTCCTCTCAGGAGCTTGATCCCGCCATTGAAGCCGAACTGGAACTCGCCGGTGAAGCTCGTAAAATCCGGGAACAGCTCGATTCCATCGAATCGGAGTATGAAGCCACCCTCCAGCGTTTACAGCTTTCGCCTGAGCAAGTCAATGACCTGCGCGAAGCCCACCAGTGGCAGCAAGCCGCCGCCCCCTGGCAAACCGCACGCGCGGCTGTGGATCGCCTGACGGATGAACTGACCGCCGCCGCTGCCGAGGCTCTGCCCATTCTCGAAGATCTCGGCCTACTCCCCGGTGATGCCCACGACGCTGCCGCCGAAACCAGCGTGACGCCGCAGCTTCTTTCCGATGCCGCCGCCGCCGCACAAAAGATCGTTTCTTCCCGCGAAAAACGCGAAGAACTTCAGCAGAAATCCGATCGCATCTCCGGGGAACACGAAACTATTCAGCAAGACTACTCCGCGAAAACCGAAGCCCTTACGGCGCTTGTGGATGTGGAACTGACCGCCGATCAGCCGGACCTCGAAGAAAAAGCCCAGGGCTACCTCGCGGCCTGCGAAAAGGCCCTCCAGCTTCAAACCCTCCAGAAGGAATACGGCGCGGTCAGCACCATGTCAGAGGACGAAGCGGAAGCCCTGCGGTCGACCATTGTCTCACTGAAGGAATCCATCGCTGCCGCCGAGGCAAACGTGACTGGCTCGGCCGAACCCGAACCCGGCCTCTCCGCCCATGACTATGAACGCCGCCTGACCGATGCCCGAAATCAGCGCGAAGACATGAGAGAGCGCCGTAACCGGGGTTTTCGCGAAGCCGAAAAAGCCGTCACCGAATGGCGCAGTCGCGGCCCCGAACTTGACGCAGCCATCCTGGATCTGGACGAGGCCATCGCCGACGTCACCGACTTCGCCGAAGCCAGTGAGCTGGCTCGCAACCAGCTTGCAGACATCGCCAGCGAGGTCTACACCCAGTGGGCCGCCGCCCTTAATCAGCGGGTGAATCAGATTCTGCCCCTGCTCAACGACCGCTACAGCCAAGTGGCTCTCAGCCCCGAGCTTGATCTCAGCGTCTACAGCCACGAGGCGGGCCGCCGCCTGGAAACTCGCGACGTGCAGCATCTCAGCAAAGGCGCCCGCGATCAGCTCCTGCTGTCTGTCCGCATAGCCATTGCCGAATACCTTTCCGCCCATGTCGGAAACCTGCCCCTAGCCCTTGATGAGCCCTTCGCCCACTGGGACGACGAGCGCTTCACGCAGGGAATGGAGTTTCTTGTCAACATGGCCAATCGTCACCAGATCATCCTGTTGTCCTGCCACTCCTGGCGCTACGACTACCTCAAATCGTCCAATCCCGAGCTTTACGAAAAACTGGATTTCAGCACCATCGAGGAAACAGGCGAGGCAAATTAGGGCCGGGTTTTATGTCGTCATATACAGCCGTCCTGTATGGCGCAGAAAATGCGAGCAAAACAGCTTAGACCACAACATCAATTGCAAAGGTGAAACGCGGAAACATGATCGCGGTCGACAATCTTACCAAAAGCTATGGCAGTAATCGCGCCCTCAAAGGAGTTTCCTTTTCCATAGATAAAGGCGAGATCGTTGGTTTTCTCGGGCCCAACGGCGCGGGCAAATCCACCACCATGAAAATCCTTACATGCTACATGCCCGCCGACTCCGGCCAGGCCAGCGTCGCAGGATTTGATACTTTTGAAGAAAGCCTTCAGGTTCGCCGCCGCATTGGCTACCTGCCCGAAAGCGCGCCCCTCTATACAGAAATGCCCGTTGTAGATTTTCTCAATTTCGTCGGCAGCCTGCGCGGGCTGCGCGGTAACAAACTGAAAAAACGCGTGAAAGATGTCGTCGAGCGCACCGGCCTGGTCAGCGCCGTATCCAAAAACATCGGCCAGCTCTCGAAAGGCTATCGCCAGCGCGTCGGCCTTGCCCAAGCCCTGATTCATGAGCCGGACATCCTCGTTCTGGACGAACCCACCAGCGGCCTCGACCCAAACCAGATCGTAGAGATCCGCGACCTTATCCGCGAAATCGGCCGCGAAAAAACCGTCATTCTGTCCACCCACATTCTGCCCGAGGTCACCGCCACCTGCGATCGCGCTATCATCATCAGCGATGGAAAAGTGGTCGCCTCCGGCACTCCTGATGAGTTAATGAAACGCGGCTCCGGCTCCAGCGGCATCACCACCACCATCCGTGGCCCTCAGCCCAACGTAGAACACAAACTGGCCGGGCTGGACGGCGTAGATCTCGTCCGCGAGATTGAGCGCGATGAAGCCGCCGGCAAGGTCCGCCTTCATATCGAAACCAAACAAGCGGGCCGTCTGGCGGAAGATGTCTTCCGCTGCTGCGTCGAAAATGGCTGGATTTTAAGCGAACTGAGACAAGATGTCGCATCTCTCGAAGACGTATTTGCCGAGCTTACACGACACTAGAATTTAGTAGCAATTTAACTTGCACACTTATAACTGACCGAATCAGCATTACGAACAACATCTGACGAGAGGAGGTTGAGACCATGAAAAAAGCTGCCCTATTTTGCGCGCTTCTCGGCGCAATTTTCTTCAGCGGCTGCGCTACAGAAGAAAGCGCAACTGTTGAAACTGAAGCTACCACAACGGTGCCAGCTGACGACGCCGCTCCGGCTACCGACGTAACACCGGCAACCGAAGCAGCTCCAGCGGCTGAAGAAGCCACCCCTGCTGCTCCTGTTGAAGAAGCGCCGGCTGCACCTGCAGAATAACAAAGTAGTTGTGTCACATCCCCGGCATTTTGTCGGGGTCTTTTGCGCCAGTTTGTCATAATTCATCGACAAGCTGGCGCTTTTTCATTGCATCGGCATCATTCCAAAATCTCATTCTTGCCTTGATAAATAAGGCTCATCTCTCATCGATTAATCCATCGCCAGTCATTCTCAGGGATTAGCACAAAAACTGCTTATCATCCGGGACGGCTTGACGAGCCCGGCACACGAGGCCTCATCCGTCTCCCCATGCCGTTCATTATTAACCTCACAGGAGCGCAATGACCGTTCGTTATGCTTAACACCTATCGCGTGTTCCGAAAGGAACTGGGGACCTATTTCAATTCACCCCAGGCTTATATCTTCCTCGTCGTATTTCTCGTAGTCAGTCCGGCCCTCTTTTTCAACCTCGCTGGTCAGGGCTTTTTCAAAAGCCCCTTTGCCAGTCTCGACGGCTTTTTCGTTTATCTCCCCTGGCTGTTTCTTTTCTTCTGCCCCGCCATCACCATGCGCATCTGGTCAGAAGAAAAACGCAGCGGTACCGACGAACTCCTCATGACCATGCCCGTCCGTGATGGCGAAGTCGTCATCGGCAAATTCGCCAGCGCCGCCGTCCTGCTCCTTGTTGCCCTCGTCCTCACCACTCCGCTTGTCTATGTGGTCCATTATTTTACCCAGGAAAACACCCCGCTGGATTTCGGACCCATCATTTGCGGTTATCTGGGCGCCTACCTGATGGGATGTTCCATTATTGCCATCGGATGCTGGGCCAGCAGCATCACCGTCAATCAGATCGTGGCCTTCATCGTGACCTGCGTCATCACGTTCATATTAATTCTTATAAGCCTGCCGCGACTCTCAGAGGTATTGCCGCCACGGGTTTTCTCGATCCTGTCAGAGTTCGGCCTAATGACCCATTTCGTCAGCATGTATCGCGGCGTCCTCGACCTCAAAGACGTCGTCTATTACCTGGCGGTCATCGCCTTTTTTCTCTTTCTAAACATCCGCGCCATCGAAAGCAGAAAGTGGAAGTAGGAATCAAGAATGTCTGAATCAGCAAATCCCGATCTCGAACATCGTCGTGCCCGCGCCATGAAATCCGGTATCAACGTCGTCGCCGGCTGCGTCCTTCTTTTTGTGGCCCTCATTGGCCTCTACTGGCTGGCCACTAATGCCCATCAGCGCATCGACCTGACCCGGAACAAAATCTACACCCTCAGCGATTCAACCCGTGGAATTATCCGCGATCTGGACGACCGGGTTACTATCACCATCTACGCTACAGAAAACGGCACTCCGCCAGACTGGAATGAGCGCCGACAGCAGCTTCGCGAGCTCCTCGTTCAGTATCGCACGGAGTCCGGCGGCAAGGTTCAGTTTAATTTCGTAGACGTCATCCCTGATTCCGGCTCCAGCGCCGAAAAAGCCGCCCGCGATGCCGGTATGGAAGCCTCCCTCATGCAGCAAGCCTCCGCCACCGAGTTGAAGCTTAACAAAGGCTATTTCGGGCTTCAGGCCGAATACCGCGGCGAAAGCGAGACCATCCCCTTTCTCATCGGTCCGCTGGAGTATCAGCTTACCCGCGTAATCAATAAAGTCGCCGCCGTCAGCACTCCGGAAATCGGCCTTATGGTGCCCGCCGGAAACCCCCTTATGGGCCAGGCCAGCCAGTACAGCATTCTTCAGTCCGAGCTGGAGCATGAAGGCTTCGAAGTCACCACCCTCGATCCTTCCAGCCTCAGCGAAGATCTGTCCCGCTTCCAGATGCTTATGCTTGTCGACCCCGGCGACCTCAGCGAAGATGCCCTGTTTAACATCGACCAATATGTCATGAACGGCGGCAAGCTGTTTGTGGCCGCCCCGGGCGTACAGCTCGATAATCGCATGGGAATGAACAGCGTAGTCCCTACAGCGCCAAATATCAATAACATCCTCGAACACTATGGCCTGCGCATTAACTCAAATATCGTTGAAGACTGGAAAGGCGGTCGCACCCAGGCCACCCTCACCCGCGCAAGCACCCTCGTGCAGTATCGAGACCCCTTCGTCTTCCAGACCTCCCATCGCAACGAAGACAGCCCTCTCACGGATAACATCCCCGTCCTGATGTTTGCTTATACCTCTACCGTAAACAACAGCGATCGCGGCACCAGCGGAGTGGTCACCCGGCTGATCAGCTCATCAGAAAACTCCCGTGTGCAGGAGGGTCCGTTTACCCTGGAGCCCACCGAGCTTACGCCGCCCAGCCGGGAAGAACGCCTGGAATCCCAGTCCCTGGCCATGATGGTCAGTGGTAACCTCTCCAGCCGCTATGCCACAGAGCCACCGCCCGTCCTCACCAATGACGACGGCACCACCTTCAGCCCCTCGCCGGATAACATCCGCCAGCTCAGCAGCGAAAGCGCCCAGGTGGTCGTTGTCGGCTCTGCGCTCCTTCTGCTTGATCAGGTTTTGCAGTCTGTACCTGCAAATCTTCTCCTGCCCCTCAACGTCGCCGAAGCGTTCACCCGCGGCGGCGGTGCTCTGGAACTCCGGGCACGGGAAATGAGCTTTTCCCAACTGCGCGAGATTTCTCCCGCAGAAGCCACCTGGACCCAAGTCATAATCCTCGGCGGTATTCCCTTCCTGCTCATCTGCGCCGGTCTGGCCAAAATGCTCCTCAACCGCCGACGCAAAAACCGCTACCGTATCACCTACGGCTCCGCAGAAAAATAACCCTTATCTCACCGATACTCATGCTACCAATTTTTGCTGAAACAGGAAACACCCTATGAAAACATCAAACACAATCGTCCTCCTGCTCATCACCGTCGCGGTCTTCGTCGCTATCTTTTTCCAAAACCGTAAACAAAGCGCCGAAGTAGCCTCGGCCGCCATTCCGGAAAGAAGCCTGGACCCCGTCACATCCGGAACTCTGCAGCGCATCACCATGCGTCCCCCCGGCGAAAAAACCATAACCCTTACAAAATCCGAAGACAAATGGTACGTCGGACCGGATAACCGCTTTGAAGCCGATCAGGCCGCCATCAATAACGCCATCAACGCCGTAAGCAGCCCCATCGAAACCACCGTCGTCAGCACAAATCCCGATAGCTACGAAGGCTATCACGTTACCGAAACCAGCGGCACTATTGTTCAGATGTTCGATGCCGGGAAGAATGACCCCGTTTTCTCGCTCATCATCGGAAAAGACGGCCCCTCCGCGTTTACCACTTATGTCCGCGAACCCGACTCCGAAGAAGTCCTTAATGCCCGGGCCAGCCTTTCCATGACCTTCAAACGCCCCACCGGCTGGCGCAATCGCGAGATCTTCAGCTTCGCCGCCAGCAGCGCTACCCACATCGAATCCGCTGGAACATCAGCCACCTATACTCTCGAAAAACGTGAAGACAAATGGCACATGACCGCCCCTGAGCAGGTCGAAGCCGTCGAGACCGCCGCAGTAGGTATCGTCAATATGGTGTCCACACTCCGGGCCACGGATTTCCTCGATATTCATTCCACCGCCACCCTAGAAAGCCTTGGCCTCCAGCCTCCCCGCCAGACCATTCATATAGCTTACGAAGACAAAACCACATCCCCCAGCGTAAATACCACCGCCACCCTCCTCATAGGTAACCAGGTGGACGGTACCGATAACTGGTACGCCAAACGCGCCGACCGCGACGACATTTTCATGATCGGAAACTACATGGCCGAATCCCTTCAGCCCCAGATGGACGATGTTCGCCTCGCCCCACCCGCCCCCGACCATGCAGAAACTGCTCCAGCCGACGACGAATCAACAGCAACAGAAGATGCAGCCTCTGACATCACGATTGCCGAGCCAGCCGCCGAAGAGACCACACCGGCCCCACAAGAATCGGAATCACCGGCGCCCCCTCCCACAGAAACTATCCCGGCCACCGACGAGACCACTGCTCCGCAGCTTCAATAATCCAACTTCCATCAAAACAAAACTGCCCCGGAAAGCCAATCCAAAATCAGCGAACGCTATTCCGGGGCAGTACTACTTCACGGCCTTTTCAATGTCACGATCAATCCAGCTCCACCCAGACCCCACCCTCAGTCAGGCTCAATTCCGCCGCCTTTTCAATCGCCACCGTCAGAATCATTTCATCCGTTGAAATCGGCGAAATACCTGTTCGGAAAAACTCCACCACTTCCTGGATCAGGTTCACATAAAACTGGTCAAACCGCGTAACTGTCGCCGTCTCATATCGGCCCGACACCAGCGCCCCCACCTGCCACGGCGTAGTATCGTATTGGTTCTCCGACAGCCGTACATCAATCACACACCGGCGCCGGCCATCGTCCAAGGTCACACAACGGGCATCATCCTGCCCGGTATCAATCACGCGCACCACGCGAGTACCAAACAGCCTCAGCGCCATAGCGATCGTATGCACCGCATAGCCCCGCCATTTGCCCAGGCCCCGCGCAAAAACGGCGTCATACGGCGGGGGCTCCCGCTCCTCCAGTGCATCCAGTTCACTCGCAAATCTCAAAGCCGATGCCGCAAATACCGGCGCATTATTCCGCTCACTCAAACGGATAATCTCCCGTGCGTTTTTCACACAACCCGCCAAATCCTTATCAATAAAAACCGGCTTTCCCGCCTCCAGTGCCGGACGGGCCAGGTCCAGGTGTACCTCCGGATTGTT
>CAYUGQ010000089.1:0-11206 GCA_964444305.1 uncultured Candidatus Sumerlaeota bacterium | reverse complement strand
GCGGGGGCGACTTGGGCTGCGGCGGGGGGCTGGCATAAAAGAAACAGCCCGATAGCAATCGCTGCCCAGGCCTGACCTGTCCCCTGCTGTTTGCGGGTCGTAGTTCGGCACATCACGGAAAAAGTTCTTTCCCAAGGGGATTTGCAGTGCAAGGGAAAAGCCTATCTAGCTGCCATGAAAGCCGTTTTGCCGTTTATGGAGATTGAATTCTTAAAACTTAGTGGTGCCGGGAACGATTTTGTCGTTATTGATAACCGGGAGCTTATCGTGCCGGAGGAGGGGCGCGGGGCGTTGTTTGAAGGGTGGTGTCGCCGGGGCCTGGGTATTGGAGCGGATGGGGTGCTTTTGGTGGAGCAGGCCGAGCAGAGGTCGGAGGCGCATTTTCGAATGCGGTATTATAATGCGGATGGGGGCGAGGCGGAGACCTGTGGGAATGGCAGCCGGTGCATTGCGCGGTTTGCTTTCGAAAAAGGAATCGCGCCGAGGGAGATGGTGTTTCAGACGCCGGCGGGGGATTATGCGGCGACGGTGTTTGAGTCGGGGGATGTGAAACTGAGGATGAGTGATGCGACGGATTTGAAGCTGGACCGGCACCGGGTGAGATTGGACGGGCGGGAGGTGCCGGTGGATTTTATTAATACGGGGGTGCCTCATGCGGTGATTTTCGTGGAGGACCTGGCGGAGGCGCCGGTTTTAGATTTGGGGAGAAAGCTGCGGTATGAGGAGGCGTTTGCGCCGGCGGGGACGAATGTTAACTTCGTGAAGATTAGTGGCGATGGAGAGATTGGGGTGCGGACGTATGAGCGGGGGGTGGAGGATGAGACTCTGGCTTGCGGGACGGGGTGCATTGCGAGCTCGATCGTGGCGTCGATTCGGGGGGATGTGACATCGCCGGCGGTGGTGGTGACGGCGAGTGGCGAAAAGCTGAAAATAGGTTTTACGCGAACAGAGGGAGGAGCGACGGATGTGACGCTGGAGGGCAGCGCACGGATTGTTTTTCGGGGGCATGTGGCGGTTTAGGGGCGTGGAAGAGAGGCACACTGAGGGAGTTTGTGATTTTTTTCACAAACAGTGCGCCTTACAATAAATATAACCCATACGTATAAAGTAAAACTTAAAGGCTGAACTCGCAAATCCACTCCACTCTATGCAAGCGGGTTTTCCAGCACTACTTCGGGCAAGCTGCTGCATAATGCAGACGAGCACCCACTCGGAGAACGCGAATTTCCACGTCAAACCACATTCTGACGGGCCAGACTGAGCGGATTGCTTCAGTAGCACCCAATGCCGGTGTGCGCATCCTGGCGAAGATTACCATGGTGGCTACGTTTATTTTAATCGTGGCGGGGGCGCTTGTTACGGGCAAGAAAGCGGCGATGTCTGATCCGACATGGCCTACGTTTGTGGGACACTGGTTCCCGAAATTTTTTCATGGCGGGTTGATTTACGAGGACACGCATCGGATTTTGGCGGCTATTGCAGGCCTGCTGACGGCGGCGCTGGCATTTACGATCCAATTTCGGGAGCCGCGGCGTTTCATGAAGAAGCTGGGGTGGGCTGCGCTGGCCCTGGTCATTGTGCAGGCTTTGTTTGGGGCTTTTATTATTGCGAGCATGAGGCACCCGCTGATTTCGATGACTCATGGTTCAATTGCTCATGCGTTTTTCTGCCTGACGGTGGCCATGGTGATTTTCAGCAGTAAAACGTGGTTTGCAGATATGACGAGGCCGGCGGTTCAGAATCCGGGGAATCTGGGTTATCTGAAGCTGATGAAGGTGGCGGTGGTCATTATTTATCTGCAGGTGATCATGGGGACCGGTGTGCGGCATTCCAATGACGCTTCGGATTTGTTTTTGCCTCATCTGCTGGCTCATATTGGCGGGGCGTTTGCGGTGATTATGGTCGTGGTGTGGTTTGCCATGCGGACGATTCACCTGTATAAGGATGTGCAGCCCCTGCGCCGGACGGCTTATTGGGCGGTGGGTATAGTTCTTTATCAGATTGCTTTTGGAATTATGTCGATTTTTGCCAACCGTAACCGGTTGGCGGCGGGCATTCCTGATACGTGGGATGTGGTGGTTTCGACGGGTCATCTGCTGGGCGGAACGACGCTTCTGGCGATTATGTTTGGATCACTTTTGCGGGCTCATCATCTGCTGGACAGGACTCCACCGGTGCATATCCATGGGCAGGCTTTTCAAGCACGGGAGGTAAAAGCATGAGCAATCCTATTATGGCTCCATCGCCGGAAGGTTCTGTGACGAGCGCGGCTGGCTCTCCTTCGCTGGCAAAAGACATCATCGTGCTGCTGAAGCTGCGGATGGGTTTTCTGGCGGCTATTATTGCTCTTGCGGGTTATTACATGGGCTCGACAGGGCCTGTGAGCGTGAGCGGGATGCTGCATGCTTTTTTTGGTACGTGGATCGTGAGCGCGGGGGCGTTTTTGCTGAACATGTATTTTGAGCGTGACGTGGATGCGCTGATGGCGCGGACGGCGGATCGGCCTTTGCCGGCGAACCGCGTGGCGGCCACGCCGGTGTTTCTGGCGGGGCTGGGTACGAGTGTCTTTGGTATTTTTTATTTGATGCTGACGACAAACCTGCTGGCGGCGGCGGCGGGGGCGGCGGCGGTTTTTGGTTATGTTTATGTTTATACGCCCTTGAAGCGGAAGAGCAATTTGAACACGATTGTGGGTTCGTTTCCTGGGGCTATGCCTCCGATTATCGGGTGGGCGGCGGCTTCGAACAGCATCTCGGCGGGGGCCATTGTGATGTTTATGGTGCTGTTCCTCTGGCAGATTCCGCACTTTCTGGCGCTGGCCTGGATGCACCGGGAGGAATATCGTAATGCTGGCTTTAATATGATCAGCCGGGATGATCACGATGGGACGTTTACGACGCGGCAGAACCTGATTTATGGGGTGGCTTATATCGTGGTGACGCTGATGCCTACGCTTTTTGGTATGACGGGGTTGTGGTATTTTGCTGTCGCGGCTGTTTCGGGAGCGTGGTTTATCTGGTTGTGCATTCGCTGGTATTTGCAGCGGGAGCGCAGCAATGCTCTTCATGTTTTCGCAGCTACGCTGTTTCATGCGCCGCTGATTTATATTATGATGGTTATCGACAAGCTGCCTGTTTAGGTGGGGGTCGATAATGGAGTGCAGTCGTTCTCAATGTCCAATAACATCGCGGTTGATATCCAGTCTGTATCTCACAGTTATGGCAACCGCCAGGCGCTGGATCAGGTCAGCTTTTCCGTAAAACATCCTGAAATTTTTGCTTTGCTGGGCCCGAATGGCGGGGGGAAGAGTACGCTGTTCCGGATTCTTTCCACGCAAATGAAGGCGACGGCTGGCAGGGCTATGGTCATGGGCCATGATGTCAGCCGCGAGGCAGACCAGGTGCGGCGTCACCTGGGGGTGGTGTTTCAATCGCCGAGCATTGATGTGAAACTGAGTGCGGAGGAGAACCTGCTGCACCAGGGGCATTTGTATGGCTTGAGCGGGGAGGATCTTTCTCAGCGCATTAAGTTGAGCTTGGAGGCGATGGGGCTGGGTAATCGCGCGAAGGACCGGACGGAGAAGTATTCCGGCGGGATGAAACGGCGTGTGGAGATTGCCAAGGCGCTATTGCATGATCCTTCTGTGTTGCTGCTGGATGAGCCCAGCACGGGGCTTGATCCGGGTGCGCGGCTGGAGATGTGGGATTATTTGTCTAAGGCCCGGGATCACCGGGGGATCACCAGCTTATTGACTACTCATTTGATGGAAGAGGCGGAGAAGGCGGACCGCGTGGCCATTATTAACCGGGGGGTGCTGGTGGCTTGTGGCACGCCGGCGGAACTGAAAGCGGCCATCGGCGGTGAGGTGCTGGAACTGACGACGGATCACCCTGAGGTGCTGAAGAACCAGGTGCGGGATTTGATCGGTGGGAATCCTGTGGCGATTGACGAGCATACGCTTCGGGTGGAGACTCCGAAAAATATAGAGGCGGCGGGGGCCAAGCTGCTTCTGCATCTGCTGGAGACTTTTCCGGGTTCGATCCGGTCGAGCCGGGTGGGTATGCCTACGCTGGAGGATGTGTTTATCCACTGCACGGGTGAGCGTTATGTGACAACTGATACTGATCCGACGAAGGTCGCCTGATATGACAGAACTGGGTTTCAGACATAGACGAGAGGCGGCTCGAAAGACTTCGGCTTCGTTGTTTGCGTTGCCGGCGATTACGTTGTGGCACCGGGAACTGGTGCGTTTTTTCCGGCAGCCGAGCCGTGTGATTGGTGCGTTGGGAACGCCGCTGCTTTTCTGGATTTTGATCGGCAGTGGTCTGGGGACGAGCTTTCAGGCGTCGGATGCGGCGGAGGGCAGTAATTATCTGCAGTATTTCTTTCCGGGGATGCTGCTGCTGATTGTAATGTTTACGAGTATTTTTGCCAGCTTTTCGCTGATCCAGGATCGGCAGGAGGGTTTCCTGCAGGCGGTTATGGTGTCGCCGGCTTCGCGGGGAAGTATCGTGCTGGGGAAGGTGGCTGGCGGGGCTACGATTGCGTTGTTGCAGGCTCTGCTGGTGATGTGTCTTGCACCTTTGATTGGGGTGCCGATTCATTTGATGACCGGGTTTATGGTGGCGGGGGTGGTGCTGATTATTGCGATGGCGCTGACGGCACTGGGCTTTGCGCTGGCGTGGCCTATGGACAGCGTTCAGGGGTTTCATGGGATTATGAACCTGATTCTGATGCCCATGTGGATTTTATCGGGGGCACTTTTTCCGCCGTCGGGGGCGTCGGGGTGGTTGCGGGTGATTATGCATTTGAACCCGCTGACGTATGGTCAGAACCTGGTTCGATGGGCGATTTCGCCAGAAACAACACCGACGGGAACGAACATCGGGGTTTCTTTTGTGATCACCATCGCTTTTGCAGTGTGTACCTATATCTTTTCATGGGTTATGATATGTCGAACGAACAGCGTCCGTTAGCTCCTGGCCATAATGATGGCCCCAAACTGCCGGTTGCCCTTATCGGGTCTGCATTTCTCGCGCTATTGGTTATTGGCGTGGTGGGGGCGGCCTGGTTTACCCAGCTTCGAAAAAACAGAGTGGATCCGCCGCCGCCGGTTTTGGGGACGGTGAGCGCGTTGACGTTTACGGATGCCAATGGCGAGCCTTTTTCTATTACAGAACTGGATGGGCGCATCTGGGTGGCGGATTCGATTTTCACGCGGTGTGGCGGGATGTGTCCGGTGATGAGCACGCGTATGCGTCAGCTCCAGAACTGGCTGGAGGAGAATGAGCATGGGGGGGTGAAACTGGTGACTTTTACGGTGGATCCGGAGCATGATACGCCGGAGGTTTTAAAGCAGTATGCGGAGGCTTTTAAGGCTGACCCGAACCGCTGGCATTTCCTGACGGGGCCGCGCGAACTTATCTATAAGTACCTGATGGATGATTTCATGCTGGGGGTGGAGGAAAACGACGGAGTGCCTGAGGCGGAGATGTTTATCCATAGCGATAAGTTTGTTCTGCTGGATCGAAATCGCAATATCCGCGGGTATTTCTCGGGGCTGGAGGAGACGGATATGGAAAAGCTTCGTCGCGCCATTACCAGCCTGGCTTATGAGACGGAAACGCCGGCCCCGCAGGGCTTGGCGACGGCAGATGATATTACCACAACAACAGTTGGACAGTAGGCAACAAATGGCTTTAACCACGCAGGACCTTCCCGCGATTAACGCGGTATTAAATTCGATCGCCACGGTGTTTCTCATAATCGGCTGGGTTCAGATCCGCCGGGGAAACACGCGTAATCACGCCAAGGCGATGATCACGGCGATTACGGTGTCGGCCGTTTTCCTGGTGTGCTACCTGATTCATAAGCATTATAACGGCACCACACGCTTCCTGGAGCCGGAGTGGGTGAAGCCGTATTACTTCTTCGTGCTGTTTACCCACCTGGCTTTGTCGATGGTGATTGTGCCGCTGGTGGGGATGACGGTTTATCGTGCGGTCAAGCAACAATGGGATCGGCACAGGCGGATCGCGCGCTGGACGCTGCCTATCTGGCTGTATGTTTCTGTTACCGGTGTGCTGGTTTACTTCTTCCTGTACCAGTGGTTTCCGCAGCATTGATTTAGCATAGAGCGGGAAAAAGCGCGGCAGTGGCCGCGATTTAATTTTTTTCAAAGCCAGTCTCGAGATTTCTCGGCGACTGGCTTTTTTTTAAGGCGCGGGATGGCAAAAAAAATCCGGGTCGACTGGAAACCTCTTACCAGTCGACCCGATCTATGTCCGGCGGGTTGCTAATCGGATGATCAAACAACCTGGCGGACGGCAGCAGCAAGACTCTGATCCCGGGTCACAGAGTGGCCGAGGGGCCAGAGGCTTGAGCAAACTGTTGGGCTATTCGTCTTCGCGGAGTTTCGCCACCACCGAGAAATCTTCCAGGGTGCTGGTGTCGCCGACGGTTTCTTTTCCGGCGGCGATGTCGCGGAGAAGGCGGCGCATGATTTTGCCGCTTCGGGTTTTAGGAAGCGCGTCGGTGAAACGGATGTCGTCTGGTTTTGCCAGAGCGCCAATCTCGCGGCCGACGTGGTCGCGGAGTTCCTTGCGGAGTTCTTCGCTGGGCTCGTACCCACCTTCGAGGGTTACGAAGGCGGCAACTGCCTGACCTTTAAGATCATGGGGACGGCCCACGACGGCGGCTTCTGCCACTTTATCATGGCTCACGAGGGCGCTTTCGATTTCCATGGTGCCGAGGCGGTGACCGGAGACGTTGATTACGTCGTCGACGCGGCCCATGATCCAGAAATAGCCGTCGTCATCACGGCGGGCGCCGTCACCGGCGAAATAGACTCCGGGGAAATCGGCGAAGTAGGTTTTTTCGAAGCGCTCAGGATCTTTATAAACGGTGCGGAGCATGCTGGGCCAGGGCTTGCGGATGATGAGCAGGCCGCCGGTGTTGGCAGGCTGGCTGTTGCCGTTGCGATCTACCACGTCGGGTTCGATACCAAAGAATGGCAGCGTGCCGGAACCGGGTTTTGCGGGAATGGCGCCGGGGATAGGCGAGATCATGATGGAACCGGTTTCGGTCTGCCACCAAGTGTCTACGATGGGGCAGCGGTTTTTTCCGATGACTTCGCGATACCACATCCAGGCTTCGGGGTTGATAGGCTCGCCTACGGAACCGAGGAGACGCAGGCTGTCCAGCTTGTGCTTTTTCACCCAGTCATCGCCCCATTTGATGAAGGCGCGGATGGCGGTCGGGGCCGTATAAAAGATGGTAACCTGGTGCTTGTCGATGAGTTCCCAGAAGCGGTCGGGCTCAGGATGGTTTGGTGCGCCTTCGTACATGAAGACTTTTGCGCCACAGCTAAGGGGACCATAAACAACGTAGCTGTGTCCGGTAACCCAGCCAATATCGGCGGTACACCAGAAAATATCTTCATCCTTAAGATCGAAGATATATTTCATGGTTACGGTGCTGCCGAGTAGATAGCCGCCCGTGCTGTGGACGACGCCTTTGGGCTTGCCGGTGGTGCCGCTGGTGTAAAGGATATAGAGAGGATGTTCGCTGTCCAGGTGTTCGGCTTCACAATCCGCGCTGGCGTCATTCATAACGTCATGGTACCAGAGGTCGCGGCCGTCTTGCCATTCGACTTCATTCTCAGTGCGCTTGAGCACAACGGAGTGCTTGACGGACGGGCAATGCTTGAGAGCATCGTCGACGTTCTTTTTCAGCGGGATTACAGATCCGCGACGATAGCCGCCGTCTGCAGTAATAACGACTTTACATTCGGCGTCATTGATGCGGTCTTTCAGGGACTCGCTGCTGAAGCCGCCGAAAATAACGGAGTGGGTGGCACCGATGCGGGCGCAGGCTAGCATGGCCACGGCTGCTTCGGGTACCATGGGCAGGTAGATGGCGACGCGGTCGCCTTTCTCCACGCCAAGACCGCGAAGGACGTTGGCAAACTTTTTTGTTTCGGTAAGGAGTTCACCGTAGGTGAGGGTGCGTGTGTCTCCGGGCTCCCCTTCCCAGATGATGGCCGGGCGGTCTGCCTTGCCGGCTTCCACGTGGCGATCCAGGCAGTTATAAGATGCATTTATGGTGCCGCCGACGAACCATTTGGCAAAGGGAGGCTTCCAATCCAGTACCTGGTCCCATTTCTTAAACCAGCTTAACTCCGACTCCGCCTGGGAGGCCCACCATTTTTCCGGGTCTGCGATTGATTCTTTATAAATGCGCTCATATTCTTCAAATGACTTGATACGAGCGTTGCTTGCAAACTCACTACTGGGTTCAAACTTTCGGTTTTCCCGTAAAATTGAGTCGATATTTTCAAACTGGCTAGACATCTGTTCTCCTTCGCTCAGACGGAATACTCCAAGACGTACTGGAAATCTTAATATGCCTTCAAGTCTAAATACCGTTTCGTGCAAGGTCTTTTTTTGATCAGGCGGAAACGTGGAATGCGAATTTTGTATTCGCGGTGGTGGTTTCTGGCGCCTTTGCTGGTTTGTGGATCACTGTGCCTTAATATTTTAAGGGCCAATGGGCTTATGCACTGGGGGCCCAGCCACAGCGATCTGACGGAACAGTTCTATTCCTGGCAGATTTTCATCCACCGGTGGTTTTCGCGGGGTGTTTTTCCGTTCTGGGCCCCTCATGTGTTCAGCGGATATCCTGCGGTGGAGTCGCAACAGATGCTGGCGCTGAACCCGGTGCATCTGTTTTCGCTTTTGATGCCGCCGGGTCGCGGAATGGTGTTTCAGATGGTCGTCCATACGGTGATCGCGGCCGTGGGGACGAGGTTGGCCTTGTGGCGGTGGGGTCGGTTGACGCCGATGGCGTCGGCTTTTGGAGGGATACTTTATGTCGCGAGCGCGATCTTTGCGGTGCGGGTGACGGCTGGCCACATGACGGTAATTGCGGCCATGGCGTGGTGGCCGATGGCGACGCTTTCTCTTTATCGGGCGTTGCGGATGGTTCCGCCGCCGGGGTTCAGCCGGATAATTGGCCGGGCGACGGTGTTGCGCGGGACCGTGGGGCGGAAGGTTGTTTTTTCTTATGAGAGGCGGCCATGGCTGGGTTTGGTGGCGATATCGGCGGTGTGCCACGGAATGGTGATCCTGGCGGGGGGGCCGCAGTATATTGCTTATTTGTTCTATATTGATGCGGTGATCGTGCTGACGACTACGCGCTGGGGGCGGCTGGCGTGGAATGTTGTGGTGGCGGGGATGGTGTGGTCCTTGGCGATGCTGATGACGGCACCGCAATGGCTGCCGACGATATGGTATCTCCCGTTTACGAGCCGGGCGGTGAGTTCACCGGGGACGTCGCAGTTTAATCTGAGGCCGCTGAAGAATCTGTGGCTGGAATTTATCGCGGCGTGGCCGTTTGGCGATGATCTTACGCAGGGGCACCTTCATTTTAAGAATGTGTGGGAGACAGCGACTTATCCGGGGGCAGTGGCCCTGATTGTGGCGGGTGCGGTTTTGGTTCGGTTGGTAATGGCTGTGGGGCAGGCTTTGCGCGGGGCGCGGGCGGCAGAGGGGATGGCCGCCGGGGGGCGATTTAAGGCGGGAGTAACGCGGTTTTTAAACCACATTGATCTGCCGCCGCTGGGGCTGGCCTTTTTGCTGATTATCGGGCTGGGAATTTATATGATGGTGGGGTTGTGGCTGCCGGGTTTCAGCGGGTTTCGGGATGTGACGAAAGCGCGGGCGGTGGTAGCATTTTCGCTGCCGATTTTATGTGCGATGGTTCTGGACCGGGCGGTGGTTTTTCCGGGTCGTTGGATGTGGCCGATGGTGGTAAGCGCGGCGGCGCTGGTGGGGATGACTATATGGATCGCCGTTGGGACATCGGCGTTGGATTTCGTTCGCCTGCTGCGGAATTTCGGTCAACCGTTTGATCCGCTGGCTTCGGGGGACTATGAGGCGGCACTGGTGAACCCGGAGCCATATCTGTATCTGTATCAGGCGGCAATGCTGCGGACGACTTTGATAGCTGGGGTGGGCCTGGCCGTGCTCATTACGTTTCGTCGCCGGATGGCCTGGGCGGCGGCGGGGCTGGTTCTGATTGGAGCGGCCGATCTGACGTCGGCCCACTGGCGGGCCTGGCAGCCGCGGCACTTGTTTGCTCAGGCGGAACCCCCTCAGGAGATTTTTGATTATTTCAGGGATCGAGTGCCATTGGCGATGACCGGGGAAGAATTGCCCTGGCGCGTGATTTTGCATCCGGCGATTATTAATCGTACGCACCACTTGGACGGTCTCTATGAGTTTCGCGGGTATGACCCTTTGATGCCGGCGTGGGCCACGGGGCGAGGGAATGTTCCGAATGCCATCAGTATAAAGACGGACGATCCGGCATGGCGCATTCCCTTGCTGGAGCGCATCGGGGTGAGGTATGATGCAGCGGACTGGAAGCCTTTGTTAGGGCGCGATGGCAGACCGGCCGGGAAGGCGCCGGATGATGTTGCGACGCCGCCGCTGATTATCCATGCATCGGAAGCGACGCTTTTTGATGTGTCGCGGAATGTGACGACGGACTTACTGCCGGGGGGAGTGTTTGGTCCTGATCTGGACGGCAGGCATTATGTGACGGAGCGGGCTGTTCGACCGGGAGACCTCATAAGAAACCCGGATATGGACCCGAGCGGGCCGGAATTTCGCCGAGAAATGGCTGAGGTTTTTCCGCGGGAAGATTTCGGGACGACAAAGCCTTCGACGCTTTTGCCGGGTGAATGGATACGTCCTGTGGCGCTGGCACGTCCGGATGAATGGAGTGTGCGGGTAAACCTGCAGCGTCCGGCGCTGGTTACGCTGAAAATGACGTGGCTGCCGGGATGGCGGGTCTTGCTGGACGGGGAAGATGCGGGTCAGGCGATGTTTGCAAACAACTGGATGCCGGGTGCTATCGTGCCCGCAGGGGAATCTGTGGTGACGTTTCGTTACCGACCGGTGGGCTGGACGGGATCGCTGGTGATGTCCTGTATCGGGTCGGCGCTTGCCGGGGTGATGCTGATTACGGGTTGCAGGCAGAGACGCAGGCGCAGCTAAAAGAGCGCAACGAAAAACCGCCCGAATACCGCAGCGAAGGGAAGGGTATTTCGTGAAACTCGGGGGCAATTAGCTCAGCTGGTTAGAGTGCCGGCCTCACATGCCGGAGGTCACTGGTTCGATCCCAGTATTGCCCACCATTTTTC
>CAYUGQ010000088.1:0-11517 GCA_964444305.1 uncultured Candidatus Sumerlaeota bacterium | reverse complement strand
GCTCATCCAACACCACGTCCACAAAGAACTCCTGGTTCGGCCCCGTGGGCTCGCTTTCCAGGACAAGACGAATATTATAAACAGGATCCTGCGCAAACCCTGTTCCCACAAATATGCCCAGCAGCACACCAACGCTAAGTGATTTCTTTAAAATATTAAACACGAGTTCTCAGCCTTTCCGCTTTCGTTGCCCTGCCCGATCTTAGCAGGGTTTGGTCTGGTACAAAGAAAAATCAGGGCCAGTCTGGAAACAAACACCAAGATAAAACGGAATATCAAGATGTAACCGACTTTTATCAAGCCGGCCAGACTGGCCCTGCAACGTATTACCTGGTTACCTGGCTGGTGTCAAAAACATGAGGAATGTTTTCCACCGTAGGCCCAAGCAAACCATCAACCACCGGCTCTGTCGCGCGCGGGGCGATATTTAGCTGAAGAGGAGGCGTAAAGCCCGGCTTTTTATCGAACTTCAGCTCCACCAGGTTACCGGCGTTCGTCAGATTCTGCAACGTCCCACCCAACAAGATGCGCGAAGCCGAACCATCCTCAGCCACAACCTCAGGTCCCAGCGTATACTCCAGGGCCGCTCCCGGCTGGCCAGTATTATTAGCCACACCAGTCAAGGCCACCTGGGCCGGATTATAAGTCACCTTAAAAGCAAACCCGGCGATCTCTTTCGTATCACCCGTGTTCACAAGGTTAACAGTAAAACTGTTACCAGCGTCTGGCGAAGTGCCAAACTGAGCCACCACCGTATTAGTGGTCTGAGCAGAAGACATCGCAACGGCCCCGGCCAAAGTGGCCATCAGAAGCAGTTGTCTTGTCGTTTTCTTCCATGTTTGCATGATTTGTTTCTCCTGAAACATAACTGCGGGTTATTAAAGCATGTTACTAAGCGGACAAACGGGCTAAGAGGGCGATGCCGCGATCCTCTGCGACACCACCCACTCGTTAACCGTTATTACGGATTCGCGGGAGGCGCTCCCGGAATCACTGGCAGATGATGAACCGACACATTGTTGATGAAGCGGCGGATAAACACCAGATCCGCATTGTTCACAACGCCGTCGCGATTCAGGTCACCATTATCCTGGTTCGTCAGGTAACCACTCGGGTCAGCAGCGTTAGGCGTGGGGTCATCAAAATCACGAGCCCCAACCATAAGCTGTCTGAGCCAGGTCGCCTGAGCACTGGTAGCCGGACCTTCATTCGTCTTGATACGTCCAAGACTCGGGGCATCGAGCGGATCTTTCGGATCCGTTCCCATGGCCACCTCATAGAAGTCCGCATAACCATCACCGTCAGTATCGATCATGCTCTTGGCGAAGTCCGTCGTTCCATCCCAGGCATACGGGTTGGAAGTGATCTGCGTTCCATCACCCGTAATGTCCATTGGCGTGGAAGTCGGATCAAGAGGATCAGAACCGCAGGCAATCTCAACACCGTCCTCATATCCGTCACCGTCAGAGTCCTTCGCATTGATTGTACCCTCGTTCTTGATCAGCGTCTCATGACCCCACAGCTCCGTGTTACGGCCACCAGACAGATCCCAGTCTTCACGAGCGTCGATGATACCGTCACCGTCACGATCGTTCAGAGCATAGAAGCGATAAGCATAGCTCCGCTGACCATACCAGCTCGCCACAACAGCGTTCCCACCGTTATAAACGATCCGGTCACCACGACCGCGAGGGTTGTCAGGCGTATTCGGACCATAAACGTGGCCCCACCAGTTGTTGTTTGCAACCACATCAGTAGCCGCCGCCTGCGGGCTCGTAATCTGCAACATCAGCGCACCACCCACACTTGGGTCTTGTCCGACATCGTTAACGATCAGCGAGTTACCATCCAGGTGGTTATAAGCCAGCTCAACACCGGCGCCAGAGTTAGGTGCATTACCTTCCACCAGCACGTTGTTGCGCTCGTTAAACCGGATTTTGTTATGCTCAACCTTGACATTCTGGCTGTGCTTCAGCTTAACCCCGTCCGTGTTCTGCTTATACACGTTATAGGCCTCACCCTTACGCCAGATACCATTGTTCTCAATGGTGTTCCGGTAAATCGTAGACTCACCAGCACCATCGGAATTCGCATGCCACAGAGAGACACCTGTCGCAGCATTATCCGTAATGGTGTTATCCTGAATCAGCAGGTCCCGATTGAACGGAATCGCACTGGAAGCATTTGGACCAAACGCGCCGGCAAAAATGCCATAGGCATTATAATTCTGCCCGTTCACATCGGCCTCCGCCGTCACACGACCACTGCCTGTAATGATGTTCCCGAAAACCGAGATTCCTTCAGGGGTCAGATCATCATCGGTTTTATTGATCGCGATACCCGTGTCATAGTTGTCCAGAATTTCGTTCTCCACGATACTAACATTGGAGGAGTTCCGAACAAGCACACCGGCTCCGCTATCCTGGATTCGGTTATCCACAACCGAAACATCACTAGCCTGATCGACTGTGATAGCTGTGCTGGACTGAGGCAGTTGGTCAAACTCACAAAACGCAACCGCATAAGACATGGCGGATCCACTTCCTGCCGGAGCAACCAGATCCCTCATGGTTACCGAACCATTACCAGTAAAGCGAACGCCCGCAACACCAGTATGGTGGCCATCGTTCAGTTCAAAGGTAAGGCCATGCTGAACCACTGTTGTGAAGACCCGCTCCGCAACCGGAACAGGAACGAAACCGGCCGATACGACAAGCACGCCCTTCTCGATCAACGCAGCTTTGTCATTGAACACGCCCGGCGACAACACCAGGACATTGCCAGCATCTGCTGCATCTCCTGCACGCTGAATCAGGCCGTTATCCGATGTGTCCACACCAAGTTTGCTGACCGGCACCGGAACAATTACACTGTCAAAACGAAGCAGACCATAACCCGTTTCATCAAGTCCGTCCACCAGGCCCGCCTGAATCGCGTAGATGGCCTGGGCTTCCGCCAGGGTGGAAGTTTCAGAAATAGCAGGGTTCACAACACCGTCAAACTCGTTCACATTGACAAAGTAGTCATTGCTTGACGTGTTCACGATGTACTTCTGCGTAGCCGTATCGATCGAACCAAACGTGTTGCCCGTGATAGTCGAACTATCCGAAGCATCAACAATGTTAATGCTATTCGTCGACTGATTACCAAAGTCATTTCCGGTAATCGTAGCCAGAACATGGCTGCCGTCCAGCAACACACCGTTCACACAATTGACGAACGAATCGTTACCGCTTACTTCAATCTCCAGGGCCGTCGCG
This sequence comes from uncultured Candidatus Sumerlaeota bacterium, assembly GCA_964444305.1. Taxonomy (GTDB): domain Bacteria; phylum Sumerlaeota; class Sumerlaeia; order Sumerlaeales; family Sumerlaeaceae; genus JAKFFN01. Next base: position 8,257 of record CAYUGQ010000088.1, on the reverse strand, counting down.
GCAGAATCAGAATTACCCGCCATCACGCCAGCACGAAGACCGGTAAAGCTGTTCGAGCTCACCTTGGCCTGCGTCCGGTTCGATTCACCCGTACCGATCGGGAAAGTGCGACGACCAATAGCCGCAACACCAATACCAGGGTTACCCGTCGATGCCGTGAATGCGTTATCCGAAATCAGCACAGGAGATCCGTTGTTCCAAACATAGACACCAATGCTGCCGGTGCCCAACAGTTCAACGTTGTTCGTATAAGTGAAGGTGTTATTCTGCACGGGGATATTTCCGCTATACTCAACGGACACACCAATGGATGGGAGAATTGCTGTACCAAGAGCAAACCGGTTGCCCTCAGCGGCAGTCAAACCACCCACGACCGTATCTTCCGTCGGATACACCAGACGAGCCCCAAACGAAAGATTGGAGAAGTCGTTATCCGTGATAACAGCCGATGCACGAGTTCCAACGGTACGGCCATCAGGTCCAACATACACACCCTGATAGCTGCCACCCTCGAAGTCGTTGCCCGAGACATTCGTAACACCACCCAGCAATGCCAGGCTCGTATACGTGCTGTTGCTGATCAGGCAGTTCTCAACACGGTTGCCCGTGCTGTTAACCGAGCTGTGGACCGGCTGGCCCAGCTCCACCGCAGCCACACTGTCCGCAATACCGGCATTAGCCACAACCAGGTTCAGCAGATGCGTGTTATTATGCAATGCAGCCGTGCCACGGTAAATCGCAGCTCCATACGGACGACCACTTAGGCCTTCCAGGGACAGGTTTTCAACCGTGACGTCGCTCGCCGCAATCTCGATACCGGTCTGACCGGAAACAAGCGGATTAAACATCGCGGCCGCGCGATTAGCACCCGTACCAACAATCGTCACAGGCTTGTTAACCACAGCGATGTCGTCTTCATAAACCCCGGCCGTAACCAGGATCTGACGCTCACCACCAGCCAAAACGCCGTCTTCGAGCAGCGCCACCGCGTCCGCAATGTGACTGTCTTCCGAACCGGCCAGCGGGCTCGCTCCAGCAATATAAAGCGTGCTGAAATCACCCTCAAAAGCCAGGTCAGTAGCGTCGGCATCAGTATGTTCAACACCAGACGCAAGCCAGGCGTTATAATCAATCAGACGATCCGCACCAATACCGCCAATCGTAGCAACATGATTAATAGCCGAAGGAAGCGTCGTTACAATTGCCAGGTGATTGCTGGCATCGTTATCAACCAGCGGAGAAACCGTTCCAAACCAGTTGCCCGAAAGATCAAGCACACTCGTCTTCGCCACAACCCAGTCAACAAGCACCTCATAAGCAAAGTTGCCAGCAATATGGTTATCGCGAACCGTCAGAGCAGTCGTCTCGTTCACCGCAGAGCCAGGCTCCGTGAACCCGATACCCGCAAACACGTTACCATTAATCCAGTTATTCGTGATCTCAGAACCCGTCACGCTGTTCGCAATCTGGATACCGAAACGGTTATCAACTATACGGTTACCACGCACTTCAGAGTTAGGCGTGTTGTTTAGATAAACGCCATTAAAGTAATGGCTGATTTGGTTATTGGTGATTTTCGTACCACTAACTGCCTGAGTCGGACGCAGATGGATACCTGAATGAAGCGCAGGCGCACCCCACTCCGCAGCATCACCACCCCACGCGGCAACCGTAACCTGGTCACGCGTGATAATAAAGCCGTCGATGTGAGCATTTGCAGCCTGTACATACACCGCACCCGGATGCGTGCTGGATGAATCAACCGCATTCGGATGAATCGTCGCTCCAGGACCACCCTGCAAACGCGCAGTCTTGTTCAGATACACACGCTCTGCATAAGTATCAGTCATAGCCACAACCGTGTTCCCCGTAGCCATACCACCCGGAGCATCAACGCTGCCCTGAATCGTATTACGCACAAGAACAAAAGGCTCAGTGCCAATCGTCTCAGGCACTAAAACACCCTGCGCATCAGCCATGCCGCTGCTCAGATACGTCTTGCCCGAAACATCGTTAATATTGACAATGGCTTCCAAGTTTAATGGAGCAAGCCCGGCCAGGTCAAACGTGTTAATCTTCGCAGAATCACCAGCCGAAGACTCAAAAGCAAACTGGATCGCATTGTCCGACAGGCTGTTACCGCTTAGGCTGGCAACGCCACCATTGCGAACACGAATACCAACATCATTACCTTCAACAATGTTGTCCGTGATAACATGAGCCGAATTACTCACCGCATCAATGTCGAACGCCACCTGCGTATTCCGGATCGTGTTACCATTCCGGAAAGTCGCCCGGCCAGCAAAAGTAGCCGTACCGGAAATTCCCAGGCGCACGCCAACATCCACATTCTCAACCGTGTTAGTTTCAAACACCAGGTCATCCGTAGGAGTACGAAGACTGGAGTTCACAAAAATACCAATGGTATCCGCAAGAGATGCCCCGGAGCCGTCAACAGTGTTTTCAATAAACAGTCCACCATTGCCCGACGCATACTGCGTCTGCGTAGCAATACCCACCCAGAAAGAATTCTCAGGGATTGATGGCAGCGTAAGTCCTGACGGAACAGGTGCAGCCGTAATGTGGTTGTCAGTAAACGTCCACGAAGCCGCATTGTTTTCCGTATAGTTAAACCACAGACCCCGGATCCAACCGCCAAGATGGTTTCCGCGAACAGTCGTCACCGGTCCCTCATGGTCATAAGGCTGGATGTTCATGCCCGTACGAACATTGCGAGCGTGGTTATTCTCAATAATACCAGAACTTCCACCAATATAATAACCATATCCATAACCATTCGGGCTATGAACCTCGGTTACCAGGTTGTCAGCAATATGAAGGTCATGATTTTGTCTGCCATTCTTGAAACGACCCTCACCATAAATTCCGATATAGCTAAAACCCGTCACAGCATTGTTCCGAACAGCAACATCGTCAGCCACGATATAAATGCCCGTAGCAGCCGACAGGTTCAAGTAATCAGTAATGGCCACCGGACCCTCAGCATCAACAAGATCATCATTGACGCCCGACACCGCAAAACCATCAAACACAGTATTTGCCGCACCAAGAAACACAACCGGCTTCCAGTCCATTAGGCGATTATAACCAGCACCCAGTCGCGAAGTAGCATTCAGACGCTCCCCGGGAATGATCAAAGCCTCAGATATACGCCCCGTATCAGCACCCGGCGTACCCGCGTTCGGCCCAAGCAGCGTCAGCTCCTTGTTAACATACAGGCCCACATTACGCGCAGGCAGGAACTCAGCATAAGTCCCCGAGTCTACATGAACCGTATCACCCGCAACAGCAGCGTTAACACCACGCTGAATCGAACCACTGTCCTGCGTAACATAAATCCGCTCGTCAACAACTCGAACTAGACCAAGGTTACCATTGTCCACCTTATGCGTAATGCGATCTTCAACAGCAAAAAGCTGGGCAAGCGTAACACCCACATCAGCCGTGTTGACACCCTCAAACGTGTTACCACCACGAGCATCAACATTACCGGCACCACCATAAGGGTTACCCTCATGCAAAGCAAGCTCCCCCGTGCTGCCATAATACTGCTGCAGACGAATGACATCATCCGAGATATTCGCAAACGTGTTTCCAGCAAACACAACATCAGCCACAGCGTCATGAACAAACCCGATCGTAACATTCGAAACTTCGTTTCCAGTAAAGACCAAATCAGACGATGTGGAGTTGCGACCCTTGTAACGAAGACCCCAGACAGCTTCCGCAAACTCCCCCACATTATCGTGAGCCGGATCAGCCTGAGCAACCGAACCATCAACCGTATTGTTCTGAATCACACCACCATTGGCACTATTACGCTGAGTTTCCGCTGAGATACCTTCCCAGATAACCTTCTGGCTAAACCCGGCCGGAGCCACACACGCTTCAATCGTATTCCCTGAAATTGTCCAGGCCGATGCGCCATTCTCAGTGTAGTTATAGTAAATACCACCACGCCAGGCCTCGATGTTGTTTCTCAACACTTCAACAACATGACCCTCATTCGCATCAACAGCAGCCCGGTAAGGCTGGATCTGCATTCCCATACGGCTGTTAACAACAGTATTGTCATTAACCCGGCCCGTGCTGTTCTGCACATACATGGCCATGCCGTAACCCAGCGCATTCATATCCGTAATATCTTCGAACTTATTATTTAAGACAAAGATATTATGCCGCGCCAGATTCGCAGGCTGATTGTTCGTCCAGGCAATAAAGCCCACCATCGTAAACTTGTTTACTATGTTATTCTGAAACGTAACGTCACTGGCTTCCACCTTAACGCCAGTGGCCGCTTCCGTGTTCATGTTGGCATACTCATAGCCAGCATTGGATTCATTATCACCAGAAATCGTAAACCCGTCGATCACAACATTGTCAGCCGTAACGAAAATTACAGGCGCAAGGCTGTCAGCACTGTTATTATTAATCTGCACATGAGGAACAATAACCGCCTCCGGACCGCGAGCCGAATCAGTGCCGTCCAAACCAGCGTTCGGCCCGGTCAAAGACAGCGCCTTCGTGATATGGATAGAGCCATTAGCATCCGTAGCTTCCGCGTAAGTTCCAGCCGCAACCAAAACATTACCCGTCGCATTCACAGCGGCAACACCACTATTTACGGAAGCAAAAGCATTCGCACTTGTGATCCGTCCGTTGCCCACACGCTTATAAGCATCCTCGCCAGCATAAGCCAGATCAACATAGACCTCATCGCGAGAAACCAGCGTATAGACATCCGAGGCGTCCACATAGCCCACACCGTTAGACGCCACCAAAGCCAAATCTTCAAAAAGACCCGAACCCGAGATCGCAGCCACAGCCGTCGCCGGAATCCTTACGGTAGCCGCGGTCTCCGAAAGAGACAAAACCTGCAGCACTTCGCCATCAAGGCGAAATTCCGTTACAGGCTCACCCGGCTCATTACCGAAAAATCCATGACCCGAAATCACGACATCATGATCACCAGCTCCTTCATGGATACCTTCCCGGTTCAGACCCGTGATAACAGGCGAACTGTAAGAAACCGTCGGCGCACTGCTGATATCGATTTCCACCGGCATCACGTCGCCATCATAATAAAAACTGTCATACGGATCGCTGCCAAAATCCATCATCGGAGCTAGCAACACGTTCAACTTCCCGGAAAAGTTCTCCGTCGTGCGGAAGTTCAGACCAGCCAGATCGCCAACACTCTCCCAATTGGGTCCATTGGTCGTACCTAGAATGATCTTATAATGCGTGAACCCCCGGGCAGCATAATCCCCTTCTGCAGGATGAGCATTATTACCAGGCACTGGATCATTCGGATCGGAAACCGTCGTGCTGACCTCGCTGCCGCTAACCGGGTTAATATTAATGGCGTCTAAAAGGGTCGCCTGTGTGGCATCATAATAAACCCTGAACTGGAACGCCGAAACGGCCGCTGCCCCCGTTTCATCAACAATCTTCAAAACAGCATCCGAGTTCGGACCCGCAGGGGCCTGCACTGTTTGCAGACCAATGACGTTTTGAGCGTCCGCAGAGGCAACACTGACGGCTAAAGACGCAGCCATCAGCATACCCAAACCGCGACTTAATGCGGAATTACCCATTACTTTCTCCTTCTGTAGGATGAAAAACTACTAAGGTTGATTTCCCGGACCCCGCCCAATCTGGCAAAGCCGGCGTTGTTACTAAAAATTTCAGTTTAGATCAGCCGTAAGACCAAAGGTCTCTCGTGAGGTTAACCGGCAGGCTCTCCAAAGCTCATGCTTAACGTATCGTCAGGCTCCTTATAGTAATGATGTAACAGGCAACTCCCGCACAATTAATGTAAACGCAACCGGGAGCACACCCATTCGAAGCCAGTTTTTTAAATTCCTGCCGAAAGATCAAGGAGAAAATGCAGCATTCTTAAAAAAAATTGCAAATCCGGATAAACCGTTTAATTTCAACGCCCTAAAAGAAGACGCGTCTCCTAAAAACCCCTGAATTCCGTTTCCAGACAAGCCCAAGTCACGCCAACAAGCACAGAAACGTAGCACTCCACCCATCAATTCCCAGCCAATCATTGGACCAGAAATGATGCCGCACACCCACATCTTCCTCCCACTCGACTTCCCAATGCCTGGTCAACGATTCCCACCACCCCAAAAACCAGATTTACCCCGGCGTAAACATAATTGGAATCTTTTTCGCAAAGGATGCACACGAATCCTTCGGGGTTGTAAGAATTACACGAATCAGCATTCGCACGCAGCCAAACCCCGGCTTTTGGGCGCCTCCTACCGGCACATCCGGAGGAGCTACGGGATAATAAAGCCTTGCGAACGCTATCGTGCCTGGCGCGTCTGAGATCAAAATATCCCAGACACCCGATATAACGTAGTATAATTGAGAGGGTGGATTACATAGTATGGCGAAGGTCTTAGTTGTTGATGATGAACCAGTCTTGCGGATGTCTCTCGGGGAGATAATCAAATCGTGGAACCACGAACCCGTACTCGCTGAAAGCTTCAGCGAAGGGCTCGACCTCGTAAACTCCGAACATCCCGACATCCTCCTCGTGGACGTGCACCTCCCCGACGGATCAGGCATAGATCTCCTTCGAAAAGTAAAAGAAGATCACCCCGACACCCCCGTCGTAATATTAACCGGCGACAACAGTGTGGACGACGCCGTAACCGCCATTCGAAAATTCCGCGCAGATGACTACCTGACAAAACCCTGCGACATGAACCGCCTCAAACTATCCCTCGAGCAACTGCTCGACCGCCGGGATATGGAAGAAGAAGTCCACCAGCTCCGCCAGCAACTGAAAAAAACAGGCACCATGGGAGGCCTCAAAGGCCGCAGCCCCGCCATGATGGAACTATTCTCCCTCATCGAACGCGTAGCCCCCACCGAAGCCTCCGTCTTTATCACCGGAGAAAGCGGCACCGGTAAAACCCTCGTCGCCCAAACCGTACACGACTTTTCCCGCCGCCGCACAAAACCCTTCGTAGCCGTAAACTGCGCCGCCATCGCCCCCACCCTCATCGAAAGCGAACTCTTCGGCCACGAAAAAGGCGCATTCACCGGCGCAACCCAACAACGCCGCGGCTACTTCGAAGAAGCCTACGGCGGCACAATATTCCTCGACGAAATTACCGAACTCCCCATCGAACTCCAAGGCAAACTCCTCCGCGTACTCGAAGAAAACCGAATCCGCCGCGTCGGAGGCAACCAGGAAATCGAAATCAACGTCCGCATCGTCAGCGCCAGCAACCGCGACCCCAAAAAAGCCATCGAAGACGGCAAGCTCAGAGAAGACCTCTACTACCGCATAAACATCTTCCCCATCCACGCCTGCGCCCTCAGAGAACGCCGCGAAGACATCCCCTTCCTCTCCCAAATGTTCCTCGAACGCCTCTGCGAAGAAGAAGGACGCCCCCCCATCACCTTCGAAGAAGACGTCCTTAAACTCCTCATGGCCTACAACTGGCCCGGCAACGTCCGCGAACTGCGAAACGTAATCAACCGCGCCCTCATCATCGCCCACGGCGACAAAGTAGACATGGCCTGCATGCCAGACTACCTCAAAAAAGAAGTCGACATGGAAGTGCTAAAAAACACCCCCAGCCCCATCTCCCTCCTCCTCGAAGCAGAAGAAGAAAGCCAAGAACTCGCCGGCGTAGGAGCCACCCGCAACGAACCCGGCCACACCGGTTCCAACACCGCCAAAGCCCCAAAAAAAACATCATCCTCCCCCACCTCCGCCACAACACCCGCCCCAGGAACAGCCAACACCGGCGACCTCGACCAACTCTTCAACGGCGAAGAAATGACCCTCGAAAACATGGAACGCCTCATGATCAAAAAGCTCCTCGACGACCTCGACGGCAACAAACCAATGGTAGCAGAAAAGCTAGGCGTCAGCCTCAAAACCCTCTACAACAAAATCCGCAAATACGAACTCTAACAAACGGCAGTCCAAACTCAAAACTCCACCCCCCCGGCCAGGCGAACGATCCTCGCCTGGCCAATGCCAATGTGTAAATTGCCTGGTTGATACAGATAATGGAGCCTAAGAAGTACCATGGATCATTTTCGTCGACATCATCGAACAAGAGGTTCCCATTGCCCCTTACCCCAGGCGTATTCTCGTGAGACCGGGGTATGGCGTAGCCACAGATCCGTCTCTATGGGTTATTTAAACCGCTGAGTTCCATAAAGTGCTCCGCGGTTTTCGTGTGTTTCCAGTGCGCGAGTG
>CAYUGQ010000087.1:0-11580 GCA_964444305.1 uncultured Candidatus Sumerlaeota bacterium | reverse complement strand
GACTCCGGAGGAAACATCTACCGCAAATGGCCTGATCTCAGCTAAAAGCTCGCCAACATTATCAGGATTCAGCCCCCCGGCGACGAACAGTTTTTCCGGTGGCAATCCCGCCGGCAGTCGACTTAGATCAAAGCGTCTGCCCGTGCCGCCCTTTAGTTTGTCATCATGGGTGTCGCAAAGGAGAAACTCGGCTTTATAGCTGTCCGGATTAATGGTCGCACCGCTCTCATCGATGCCGATTGTCTTCATTATGCGCAGACCCAGCAAGTCCAGTTCGGCGCAATACCCGGCAGATTCTTTACCATGAAGCTGTATAATGTCCAAGCCGGCAAGATTAGCGGTCCAGGCAAGATTTTCGGGCTCTTCATCTACAAAGACCCCAACATGCTGAACGTGAGGAAGCTCGGCCCGTACGGTCTGGGTGATTTCCCGGGCTGACCTCGGGGCGATGAAGCGTTTGCTGGGCGGATAGAAAATATACCCCAAAAAAGCGGCTCCCTCGCGGGCGGCGCACAGGCCATCCTCTACGCTGGTGATTCCGCAGATTTTGACTTTCGTTTCCATCCTGAAACTGGCATACCAGTCCAGTCGTGTATTATTACGTAAATACCGCCCCATGAACGCCTTAGCTTCAGGGCTGTATAGAGTGGCAGTATCATCAGCTCATTCGCTAGACAGCGCCAGGGATTATCCATGAAAGAATATACAGGTTCCACAGACGGCAAGGGGTTGCGCGCCGCCATAATCGTCAGCCGCTATAATGATTTCATCACAGGCCGCCTAAAAGATGGCGCGCTGGAGGCTCTGAAAGAGCACAATACGGATGAGGAGGGTATCGACCTGTTCTGGTGTCCCGGAGCTCTAGAGCTGCCGGCGCTGACTCAGCGCATCGTCACCAAGGGCGTCAACTGTCGCCATTATGATTTGGTCATTGTAATAGGCTGCGTCATTCGCGGGGATACTGACCATTATACACATGTGTCTGTTGAGGCCATTCGCGGAGTTTGTGACATCACCCGCGAGCATCAAATGCCTCTGGGCAATGCGATTCTTACGGTGGAAAATGTGGATCAGGCCACGGAACGCAGTGGCGAGAAATCCATGAACAAGGGTTATGAAGCAGCGATGGTTGCGCTTGAGATGGCAAACTTGTTTCGTGCTCTGAACTGATTATGGTTTGTCCGGAAGGGTCTTTGCCTGACACCAAACGCTATGTGCGGCTGAAGTCGATCTTGTTAGATAAAATCACCGGCGGTGACTATGAGCCGGGCGACAGGTTTTTCTCTCAGACCGAGCTCATGCGGACGTATGGACTGAGCCTGGCGACGGTCACCCGGGCGCTGGATGAGCTTGTGAGAGACGGCTACCTGGTGCGGCAGCAGGGCAAGGGGACTTTTGTGGCGAAGGTAAACCCATCCGCTGTGCCGATCACGGAGAGTTCTCCCCGCCATGTAAACATTTTTGCTCTTTGGCCGGGACCGCAGGAAATGAACCTTTCCCGGATAGATCTGGCCGAAGTTTATCGGGAGATGCAACAGCTTCTACCGGAAAATATAAGCCTGCGCCTGGTCCCGTTGAGCGGTGAACCTCATGAGCTGGAGCGCTACCTGTTCAGTCGTGATCCCATGGATTGCGCGGTTTCATTTTACCCTTCGCCAGAACACATCACGGTTCTGGAAACTATGGCGCAGACGGTTCCTGTTGTCATGCTCCATTCGGAGCAACGCCCGCTGCGTGCGCCGATGGGTATTGTTGTTACCTATCCGGGTGACGCCGTTCGGCTGGCTGCTGAGCGGCTGGTGGAGTATAATCAGCCTGGTGTTGCGATGATCACGAATAGTAATAATCCTGATTACGCCAATGCCTGCTTGAGTGCTTTTCGGGATACGTTGCGGAGGGCCGGGCTTTCGTGGCGGGAGAGTCTTGTGGGGCAGACTTCGCCGACTGATCCAACCGGGTATCATGCCCTGCTGGATCTGATAAATCGCAATGCGGACCTGGAAATTAGTGGTGTCATCAGTGCTGGCAGCGGAGTGGGCCTGGGTGTGCACTACGGGATCAAATCGATGGGCCAGGCTGCGAGTTCACGAATCAGACTGGTGGTTTGCGACGATCCGGCGTTTTCGTCAGACGCTTGCGCTGAATGTTCCCGCGTTATTTTTCCGGCTGGAGAAATTGCCATGCGGTGCGTGGCTGCTATAAAGGAAGGCTTGCGTGGTGAGTCCGCCGGGGTATCCAGCGTTGATCCAATCTGGGTCGGTCCCGACTCCCCTACCACTCAATAGCTGGCCAGACAAACAGCCGGAGGTAGGCGTAGCAGATCGGCATGCAGAAGAGCATGGAGTCGATGCGATCCAAAACCCCGCCGTGGCCGCCCAGGCTGTGTCCGCTATCCTTAACGCCGCAATCTCGCTTTAATACTGATTCAGACAGATCTCCCAAGGGGGCAGCGAAGGCCAGACCCACGGCCAACAGCAAGAGGTGTGTAATGGGATACGGAAATGAAACATCAGGCACGGCAAGGGCGAACAGCAAGGCAACTATCACGCACGTCATCACCCCGCCCAGCAGACCCTCAATGGTCTTTTTCGGACTTAGGGTTGGAGCCATTTTGGTTCGTCCAAATTTTCTTCCAACGAAATATGCGCCGGAATCGGCGGACCAGATCATAATGAGGCCAAAGAACAGAAACAGGCGGTCGTACTGCAATACTTGCAGAGCCAGGGCAAGAGGGACGGCGACATAAAGCAGTGAGAGAGCTCCCACCGCAACGCCTGTCAATGCGCTGGGGATGCCATAAATTCTCATGTGCATGAGGAACAGAATGATAATTGCGCCCGTCAGCAGAATCGGGAGAACAGTTGCAAACGCGCTGAAACTCAGCATTCCGGCTAGAACGATGCCGCCGGTTAAAGCCATGGCGACGGCCCGGGAGTATTCGACCCCGACTTTTCCTGCCATGCGGTGCAACTCTCGCGCGCTCATCACGCCGAGCAGTGCCGTCAGCAGAGGCAGGAGCGTAAACCGAAGGAAGTCCACCCGCAGGCAAACAAGCAACGTGATGATCATCAACAGGGCAATGCGCCCCCTGGAGCTTGCTGCGCCCATCAGTCCGGTGTAACCTTGCCAAACCGGCGTTCGCGACCCTGAAAATTCAGGATGGCTTCAAACAGATGCTTTCGCCGGAAATCCGGCCATAGTACGGGCGAGACATAGATTTCCGTATAAGCGATTTGCCACAGCAGGAAGTTGGATACGCGCATCTCCCCGCTGGTGCGAATCAGGAGATCCGGATCAGGAATTTCGGGATGATATAATCGTCCGCTGATGTCTTCTTCGGATAACTTTTCAATCTCAAGCGTGCCGGATTTTACTTCCGTGGCAATGCGCTTCACGGCATCCAGTATCTCGGCCCGGCCTCCATAGCTCAGCGCCAGGTTCAGGATCAGGCCGGTGTTTCTCGCGCTGTCCTCAACTGCCTTTTGCAACACGCCGCGGGGCCCGGCGGGTAAGTCGTCAATCCTGCCTGAAACGATCAGGCGAACATTATTGGTTTGAATCTCGTCGGCTTCCTGCTTCAGAAAGGCCTGGAGCAATTCCATCAGGGCCATTACTTCGTGCTCAGGCCGGCTCCAGTTTTCCACGGAAAACGCATAGAGGGTAAGGACCTTTACGCCCAGCTCGCCGCAGGCTCTCACGGCAAATCGGACGCTCTCGCTACCTGCCTCATGCCCGCGGATTCTGTCCATAAATCCCCTGCTGCGAGCCCATCGGCCGTTGCCGTCCATAATAATGGCAATGTGGCCCGGCAGTTTATCGGGTTCTATAGCCGCCCGCAGTTGTTGCTCTTCCTCTGTTAAAGGGGCAAGTTCTGGCCGACAGTCAACCAAGGGCGAAGCTTCAGTCGCCGGAGAATCTGTATGCGGGCTGGTCATGGTTTCAGGCTAAACTCGGTCGGCTTCCTGCTATAGGACTAGCGGATTGCAAACGCTTGTTGTGCTTTAGTGTATAGAGAAATCGTTATTCCCGAACAAACTACATTGCCCGGCTGAATGGGGTTAAAAGTTGATCGTATGCATCAAATTGAAATGGCCGCCAATAATTCTGTAGCTGAAATACTCGACAAAACCATCAACGGTGAGCGCGTTAGCGACGAAGATTGTCTCACCCTGTTGAAATCTCACGACCTGACCGCGCTGGGCAGTGCTGCACACCAGGTGCGGATGCAGAAGCATCCAGATAACGTTGTCACCTATATTGTCGAAAGAAACATTAACTACACAAACATCTGCGCTGCGGACTGCGACTTCTGTGGATTTTACGCGAAGGCCTGGGATGAAGAAAAATCCTATGTGCTGCCTCTTGAAGAAATTGATCAGAAGATCGAAGAGCTCATAGCCACTGGCGGAGCGCAGATTCTGCTTCAAGGCGGGCTTCACCCCAAGTTTAAGCTTGAGTGGTACGAAGACCTTCTTCGCCATCTCAAAGGAAAACATGGCATCCATCTTCATGCATTTTCTCCGCCGGAGATACACTGGTTTGCGCTCATTAATAAAATGAGTCTGGAAGAGGTTATCACCCGGTTGCATGCGGCTGGCCTGGACAGTATTCCCGGCGGTGGCGGAGAAATCCTTGTTGATCGCGTCCGCAAAGAACTCACCAAAAACAAATGTCTAACCGAGGAATGGCTTGAGGTTATGCGGGTTGCCTCGCGCCTGGGTATGCGCGGCACCGCTACGATGATGTTTGGTCATATAGAAACCCTCGAAGAACGGGTTGAACATCTGCGTCGCATTCGCGAAACTCAGGATGAAACCGGCGTCTTCACTGCGTTTATCGACTGGACTTATCAGCAATCGCCTGACCTGCGACTCCAATGCGACACGGTCGACAGCTTTGAGTATCTGAAGATGACCGCGGTGGCTCGTCTCTATTTGGATAATATTGATAACATCCAGTCGAGCTGGGTTACCCAGGGCGGCAAGATCGGACAGACCTCGCTATTTTATGGCTGTAACGACATGGGAAGTACCATGATGGAAGAAAACGTCGTCAGTGCTGCAGGGACCGTCTACGCTTTGGATGCCAAAGAAATCGAGCGCCTGATCACGGATGCCGGCTTCACTCCCCGTCGCCGGAACTTCTTCTATGACAATACTGACGACGTGCGTCGGAAAAGCCTCGCTTCGGTTTAATTCTCAGATCAGCCTTCTTGCCGAAAGGCACTGATTACTGTGCATCTTCAGGCGATTCCTGTGGCGGTTCCGAGGCGGCTATCAGACCCATGATTTCTGAGGGAGAGCGGCGGCTTAGAATCAGGCGGGCGATGGTTTTCATGGCGGGATCGATGTGGGTAAAGAACGCTTTAAAGCCGGCGCAGAGATAGTTTAATCCCGGCTCGCCATCCGGTGTCATAGCGATGCGATCTTTCGGGCAACCGCCGTTGCAGATAAAGCGCACTTCGCATTCGCGGCAATACTTTGGCAGCGAGTCCCGCTTATGCTGCCCAAACTGCCGCTGCTTTTCGGAATTAACCATGTCTGAAAGGGGCGTGTCTTTGACGTTCCCCAAGTGAAAGCGGGGTTCCACAAAATGGTCGCAGGAATACAGGTCACCGTTGTGTTCCAGCGCCAGCGCGCCTCCACAGGTTTCCGCAAACACACACAGCGCTGCAGGATGGCCTAGCCATACGCCCACGGCCACGTCAAAGAGTTGCACGAACACGGTGCCCACATCGTTAGTGACCCATTCGTTAAATACCTCAATCAGGAACTGACCGTACTGCTCCCCTGTTACGGACCGATCGGTGACGTCGGTTCCTTCTTGAAAACCAGTTTCGTTATCCCGCTCGATAATTGGGATAAACTGCATATATCGGGCGCCGACTTCATCCCGCAGAAAGCGATAAACCTCTGCGCCGTGGGCCACGTTGGCGGAGTTCACTGTAACCAGCACGTTAAATTCGACGTTATGCTTTTTTGCCAGGGCGATCCCTGCCATCACGCGGGCCCAGGTTGGTGATCCCCCCTTGTCCACGCGATAATAGTCGTGCATGGCGGCGGGGCCGTCGATGCTGATTCCCAGCAGAAAATTGTGTTCATGGAAAAACTGACACCAGGCGTCGTTGAACGTCGTTGCATTGGTCTGGAAGGTGTTCAAAATCCGGGTGCCTGGTTTGCGATATTTCTCCTGAAACTCTACGGCGCGGCGAAAAAAATCCAGACCCATCAGGGTCGGCTCACCGCCCTGCCACGCAAAGGTCACTTCTTGCACATTATGCGCCTCAATATGCTGGCGGACGTAGTTTTCCAGAAGCTCTTCCGACATACGGAAATTGCTTCCGGGAAACAGTTTCTCTTTGGACAGGAAGAAGCAGTATTTACAGTCCAGGTTACAGATAGCACCTCGTGGTTTCATCAGAACGTGAAACGCATCAAGGTTCGCAGGGGTTTCGGTGGCAGTCGTCATATCAAATCAAAAAAAATAATGGTCCGGGCAGACTCATGAAATGCCGGCCCGGACCACCTTAGGTTAAATTAAGCGTGTGCCGGTTCGGGGCGATAGGGGGAAATGGGCTGGAAGCTCGTTCCCGTCTCGTCCATTTTTCTCAGCATTTTCTCCCGCATGTACTCGATGAGTTCCGGATTATAGTGAGCCACGTTGTCCGGATGAGCCAGATTGTTCATCTCTTGCGGATCGGTCCAGAGGTCATAGAGTTCGCTCTCGGGCGGGTGCTCTCCGAAAGGATCAAAGTAGATGGTAAATTTATACCGCTCATCTCTGATCGCCCGGATGTGGCGCGGTTGCGTGACAATGGTCTGCGGTTCAGGCTGGGCCGGGTTATCATCGTCAAAGGTAAACAGGACTGAATCCTGAACTGTTGCCGTTGGGTTTTCCGGATTCTGCATTGCATCCAGCATGATCGGCGTCAGGTCTTTGCCTTTGAAGTCCCACTGTTCCCAGTTTGGAACCCGGGCCAGCGCCGCGATTGTCGGAGCGACATCCACCAGGCTAACCAGCGCATCCGTCTTGACAGGATTCGGGAAGTATTTCGGATTAGAAATAATCAGCGGCACATTCAATGTCTCTTCATAAGCATTGAACGCCTTTTGACGCAGACCGCCATGGGACATGCCCATCTCGCCATGGTCCGACAGGCGGAAAACAACTGTGCGGTTGTAGACATTTTTGCGGGACTGAAGCGCGTCGAGCACTGTGCCCACATGTTGGTCCACGACCTTGTGGAGGTACGCATAGAAGTTAACATAGTTAACTTTTTCTACGTGAGACAGGGGACCAAGTCCTGCGGTGAGCACTTTATATTGCGCCTGGGCGGTTGGCTTATAGTTATGGAGCAACTCTTCCGTATGAGTCGGCGGCAGTTCGATTCCCTGCTCAAAGCATTCTGGGTGATTATGGCCGTAGTTAAAGTGATAACCATACTGGTTGTTACCGACCATTTCATTCCAGCTTTTGGGGTAAGCCAGCACGTCATGGGGATTTACAAACGACACCACCATGGCCCAGGGCTGATTCCTGGCTTCTTTGCTGCGAAGGAATTCTGCAGCCTGATTAGCCCAGCGGCCGTCGTGGTCTGCACAGCCTCCACCAAAATTCTCTACTTCAACGTCCTGGCCACCGTCCGGCCCTTGCCATCCTTTAAAGCCGTATCTTGCCAGATCTTCTGTTGTGTTCGCATCGGTCAGACAGGTTTTGTCTTTTGAAAGATGCCATTTGCCGCGATACTGCACATTATAACCGGCTGTTTCCAGCATGCGGGCAATGTTCTGAGTGCCTTCATGCAAGACGTTCTCAGTTTTTGAAAGGGATCCGCCCTTACTCAGCGTATGCTCCACGCCGTGCTGTACTGGATATAAACCCGTGAACAGCGTTGTACGGCTTGGAGAACACATGGCCGTATTACAGAAAGCTTTGTTGAACGAAAGGCCATTTTGGAGCAGGCGGTTCCGGTTTGGCAGGTTCGCCTCAGCCCAGCCCTCGGGCCAGTACATCGGGTTACGCTCCTGATCGGTCATGATGATCAGGATGTTCGGCTTTTTCTTACTGAACTTGGCCTGTTTTTTCTTTTTCGCATGGGCCGATGAAATGAAACCGTCACCGGCCAACGTTGCGCCGGCTACAGCTGCGCCAAAGGCGCCTGTGGCCGAACGCTTGATGAATTGACGCCGAGAAAAACCAGATGGTGGTTCCTCCCGGGGGGCCTCTTCGGCTCCGCCCTCGTCATCATTATAATCATCGTCGTCATCCAGGTCGAACAACGGATGTAAATCCATACTGCGTTCCTTTCTGGCCGACGTCGGAAAATGAAGTCGTCTATAACAAGAACCCGGAGGATTGCGGCAGACGAGAACTTTTTTCGGTGTCGGATCTTTGTTGTCAGATCTTGTCCAGCATTCGTCCTTCGCTACAGACAGGGCGTTGCCAGGCAAATAATGCCTCTCGAAATTCGAGATGTTGGTTCCGACTCGAACAACGGAGTTTTACGGGGTCAACAAAAAACGCATCTGCTTGCACAAAAACGGTGCTAGATACAATTGGAACTTCGGTAATATCAACGTCGCTCGAATTTTCTGACGATTTATTCGACTGGGGAAGTTTCCGTTTTTGGCATAATTCGCATAGGTGTGTTTTGCATTGACATCGCCCCCCCGATTTAAGATATAAGTAATATTACTTTTAAGCAGTGGGGTTCAATTTTATCCAGGGAGTGCTTCAGTGCATAAACAATCATGAATGTAAACGGAGAAGCCGAGCTTTCACGCTTATTGAGTTGTTAATCGTCGTTGCCATTATCGCCATTCTTGCGGCCATTGCGGTTCCAAACTTTCTGGAAGCTCAAACACGCGCGAAAATCTCCCGTAATAAGGCCGACATGCGCGCAGTGGCAACGGCTATTGAATCGTATAAACTGGATTGGAACCAGTATCCAATCTGGGAGGCTCATATGACAGGAGTATGGGCTCCGCCAGGCAGACCTCTGGTCAGTTGGCCCTACCACATATGGACCCCCGGTCGAGTAAGCTCCCCTGTAGCTTACATCAGTTCCATTCCTCAGGACCCGTTCCAACCCAAAGTTCATCATCCAACGTGGGATGACCCGGGAACTGACCACGGCCGGGGGAGACTTTTCGTGCGGCACGTTTATCAGCCTATGGCTTACTAGATGAAACGAACTGATGCACAGGCGTGGTACCCTCAAGCTTACCGTGTAGCTGGCGATTACTTTCAGATGTCTAACGGGCCAGACCGGGAATACTTTAATACGCCTCCCGGGGGTACAAATACTGACTTCCGGCCTTTTATCGACTACGATCCGTCTAATGGCACAATCAGTATTGGCAACATCATCCGAACCCAAAAAAATCCTGATCGCTTTGGAATGGATCCATGGTTTATAAGCCGCTGGTGACATAAGCGAACACATCTGACTAACATGCGCCTATCCAAGGGTACCAATCCGGAGTTGCCCAAACCTCCCTTGAAACAAAAAGGTCTTAGAAGGTAATCTTTTAAGTAGAACCACAGTTCCCGTTGATTATCTTCTAAAAAGGAAGGCCGAAAAACCATGGGTAACGCCACCGCATCCACCACCGCGCATGCAGACAAAATTGTCATGCAACATAAGCTGTTCGCCGAACTGAGCGCCATGTTTGGCAAGGAAGTTCCCCTGTACGATAAGTCACTTCTCGTTAACAAGGTCTCCAACGAAACTGTATGCACGCTTCTTTCCGCCCGCCACCAGAGTTTTGACATCACAGAAGACCAGTTGGAAAAAGCCAGCGGCGAACGCCACGGTGCCATCCGCATTGGCACCTATGAAGAATATCGTTGGATTGCCGGGTACTTTTCGGCCTTCGGAATGGAGCCCCACAACTTTTATGACATGACGAGCCTGGGTGGTAAGAGCCAGCCCATCATCGCTACAGCTTTCAGGTCTCCGCTTAATCCGGAGCACCGCGTTTTTACCTCACTGCTGATGATCGAAAACCTCCCTGCCGAGATTCGTCCCCGGGTGCAAGACCTTCTCTCCCGCCGGCAGGTTTTTACGGATCGAGCCCGTGAACTGGTTTTAAAAAACGAAAATGAAGGTGGCCTGTCTCAGGCCGAAGCGGAAGAGCTGGTACAAGAGGGCACAAACCGCATTTTTAAGTGGACCGCTCAAGCCAACGATTATGATCTTTATAATCAATTGTGCGAGGCCGGTTTCAAAATCGCGGCTGACATCTCATGCTTTCAGTCGCACCACTTGAACCACCTCACGCCGAACACTTTGTGTATGGATCTATACACGTCGGCGATGAAGTTTGCCCTGGGTGAGCTTAGCCGAGATGAATTTGTGCGCCGCGCGACTCAGGCTCTAATGTGGCTTCGCAAGCATGCGGATCATGATTATATGAAGCTTCATTTCCGCCATCTTTCGGTCGATGACATTAAGCAGTTCACTGCGGGTGAAATTTCCGACGGCCAGCTTGAAACCTGGGCTAATGCCCTGGCAGATCGCCTTGGCCAGCCTGATCTTGATCTGACGGAACTAAACCACTCAGGCTTTAAGGATTTTACCGAAGGGCCCGACATGAACACTCCGGTTTTGTTGAGGCAGGATTCTTACAAAGCTCTGACGGAGGCAGTCACTTTTCATCAGCCGGACGGCACGCAGGTTCAGGCAAAACACACGGCGCGCTTTGGCGAGATTGAACAGCGTTTCTATGCTACTACTCCGAAGGGTCGCGAGCTTTACGACCGCTGCCTGGCGGAGGCCAATGCAGCACGGGATAAAAATCCTGCCCTGGTGAAAAATGATTACGATGCTTATCTGCACGAGTACGGTGCGGCATTTGCCGAGTTTCCGGAAACCCTGCCGGAGCTTCTTCAGCAGGGGTTGGTCTTTGGCCGTTACAGTGCCACAGATGCCGGACGCAAGCAGGCCGCTGCAGGAATTTCATCCACTGACATCCAGCAGCTTATCTCTGATGGATACGTTGATTATGAAGGTCTCCGCTATGAAGATTTTCTTCCTTTCAGCGCCGCAGGAATTTTTGCATCAAACCTCGGACAGTATGGCACCAAGACAGAAACCGCACGTGAGGCTTACACCACTGCAACCCTTGAGGAGATCATGGGTCGGACAATTATCGATCCCAATGTCGTCTATCGGGCTTTGGAAGCTCAGTCCCTTTTAAAAACCTATGCCGACCTCGGCCTGACGGAAAAAATCGATCGCCAGCGGGTGTCTGAGCTTGAAGCAGCGACAGCTGTAGCTCAGAACATAATTGCCTGATCAAAACAGCTAAACTGGTCAATTGCGCCGCCTGCACCACACTCCGCAGGCGGCGCTTTTGCGTTGACTATTACCGGCACAATATAGGCTAACCCAATCTCATTTAACAAAACTTACATGAGAAAGGAGATTGGTCCAGTCAGGCACCTTTTTGGTGCCCAGTGCTCACTCACACGCTCATACTTCTCAGCACTTCATCACTACGACATAGCACAAGCTCTCCAGGCTGCAGACCTTCTGTTGAGAAGGCCGCTATCAATGGCAGACCTGGCAATCCTATG
>CAYUGQ010000086.1:0-11709 GCA_964444305.1 uncultured Candidatus Sumerlaeota bacterium | reverse complement strand
TTGAGTGAGGCTTTTTCATGAGGCAGTCGGATCCTAAAACGGCCATTATTGTCGGCGCCGGGTTGTCGGGAATTTGTATGGGGATCGCCCTCAAAAAACTGGGAATCGATTTCTTGATTCTGGAAAAAACAAACGAGGTGGCGGGAACCTGGAGCCAGAACCTGTATCCCGGTTGCGGCTGCGACATCCCAATATTCGCCTATTGCTACTCTTTTGAAATGTTTCAGGGAAACGATCCCTGGCCGAAACAGCCAGAAATTCTGGAATACCTGAAACATTGCGTAAAGAAATACGGCATTGGCGAACACATTCTATTTAACGCCGCAGTAAACGAAGCTACTTTCGATCAAACGACTGGGCGCTGGAACGTGCGTCTGGACGACTCAAGACAATGCAGCGCGCGTTTTCTGATTAATGCAACCGGGCAGTTGCACACACCTCGTATACCTGAGATCACGGGAATGGGCACTTTCTTGAACCCCGTGGTTCACTCAGCAAACTTTCCGGTAGATTCCAACTTGCAGGGGAAAAAGGTTGCCGTTCTCGGAAACGGCGCCACCGCCCTTCAGTTAGTCGAAGCTTTGCAGTCACAGGTTGAGGAACTGCAGGTTTTCGCGAGAAGCCCCAAGTACGTTTTTCCGCGTGTGAAATACTCACCCATTTCAATCCGTAAAATGAAAGCGGATCCCGCTTATTGGCAGCAAGTCCGGCAACACTTCATGGATTCGCAGGATCAATACCGGCTGCTTTTGGATGAGCACCCGAAATTCGATCCTTTCGATAAAACTTCGAAAGTCACGGAGTTTTATTCTCAATCCAATGCAACTGACCTGGGCAGCTTCGAGTTTTTTTATGACTGGTTGACTGCGAATGGCTTGCGTCCGGAGTATCCGACGGGATGTTCACGCCCCCTGGTTTCCAATACCTTTCATGAAGCCATACAGTCTGCCAACGTCCGATTAATCACAGATCCTATTCTCCGTTTCAATGAAAAGTCGATAGAGACATCCGCGGGGACCTTTCCCACGGATTTCGTCATCCTCGCCACGGGGTTCTCTCTGAACAATCTTATTCCCCCTTATGCGGTGAAGGGTTCTGGAGGAGTTCTGCTGTCAGAGGCGTGGCTGAGTGCACCCGAGACGTACCTGGGAATGACAGCGCCCGCTTTTCCCAATCTGTTTTTTCTCTATGGACCGAATACCAATACAAATTCGAGTTCGGTGACGTTCTTTGTGGAAAGCCAAGTTGGTTACATTGGCCAGATACTCCAGGCGTATCTCGACCATCCGTTTGACAGTATTGAGATCCAATCTGATGTGCTGCGGCAATACACAGATTGGTTGGCCTCAAAGAATCTCGACGCCTCGGAAACATCACCCTGTTCATCTTGGTACAAAAATCTGGATAACCAGAATATCAGCACCTTCCCTGGAAGCTTTCGTGAATACGAGAAGTTAACAGCGAAATTCAATGCAATCGAATATCGGATCACTTTCTCGCCGAAGAAAGAGTGCTCCGCCGAGGTTGACAGACGCCTTATTGAAATCAAGGCGGGCCTGGTCGAATTGTTTGCTAAAACTACCTTGCTCTCCGAAGCCGAGATCGATCTATCGGCGTCTCTGCGGGAATACCCGTTGGACTCAATTCTGATTGTCGATTTTATTAAGCGTATCAACGATCGTTGGGCTCTCGCGCTCGAACCCACTTTGTTTTTCGAGCATGCCTCCCTGTTCGATTTGGCGCTCTATCTTGCATCCCTGCCAAGGCTGGCACAGCCTGAGATATGTACGGTCACCAACGAACCTTTGGCGACGGAATCCGAAAGTAAAATTACCGCCCAAATTCCCCGAATATCGAACGATCAGATAGGTCTTTGGAAACAATCGAGGAACTCGACACGGTGGCGTGAGGCCAGCAGCTCCGGCGCATTCTCAGAGAACACGAAGGGCACATTGTCTCAGGTAAAAAAGGCAGTTGAGCCAATCGCGATCATAGGTGCACATGGATATTTTCCCCGTTCGCAGGATTTGGAAACCTTCTGGGACAACCTAGTGCAGGCTCGCGATTGCATCTCTGCAGTGCCTCGCGAACGTTGGGATTGGGAGGAATACTACGGCGATTCCCAGGAAGACGACAAAACCCGCGTGAAATGGGGCGGCTTCATCGACGGCATCGATCTATTCGATCCGGGGTTTTTTAAGCTGAGCCCGAAAGAGGCGGAGTTGATGGATCCTCAGCACCGGCTGTTCCTGCAGTGCTCGTGGGAGCTTATGGAGAGTGCCGGGTATAATCCGCATGCCTTGTCTGGGAGAAAAATCGGGGTGATTCTCGGCATCAATCTCAACGACTATGCTGAACTGGTGCGCCAATCATCGCCTAATCATGACGTGCTCCAGATGAGCGGTCTGATGCATTTGTTTGCGCCGAACCGCCTCTCCTACCTATTCGGTTTTACAGGGCCGAGTGCCGTCATAGATACCGCCTGCTCATCTTCACTAATCGCTATCCACCGAGCCATTCAGTCCATACATCAAGACGGATGTGAAATGATGCTCGCCGGCGGCGCTAATCTGATGTTGACTCCCAAAATGCATCTGCTTTATTCGAAAGCAGGCATGCTCGCGGAGGACGGCAAGTGCAAGACATTTTCGGAAATGGCAAACGGTTATGTCAGAGGCGAGGGAGTCGCGGCCGTCTTATTAAAGCGCCTTAGCGCTGCGGAGAGGGACGGCGATAATATTCTCGGATTGATTCGCGGATCTGCTGAAAATCATGGCGGCAAGTCAAATTCTTTGACTGCGCCCAACCCCCGGCTGCAGGCCCAACTGATTGAAGAGGCGATGCGTGCGGCGAATATCGACCCGCGGACCGTTGGTTACATTGAATGCCATGGCACAGGAACGGCTCTTGGGGATCCTGTTGAAATCAATGGCATAAAACGAGCTTATGAAAATCTGTACCGGCATTACGATCTGCCGCCGCCGGAGCGCCCCTACTGCGGTCTCGGCTCGGTCAAAAGCAATATCGGTCATCTGGAAACCGTTGCGGGCATAGCGGGTGTCATCAAGGTTTTACTGTGCTTGGAGCACCGGTATTTGCCGCAGACGCTGTATGCATCTCCGCGCAATCCACAGATTCATCTCGAGGGAACTCCTTTTTATGTCGTGGAGCGGGCTGGCACCTGGAATCCCATTTCCGTCGCCGGTGAACTTCAGCCAAGACGTGGTGGTGTTAGCAGTTTCGGCGCGGGTGGCTCCAATGCGCATTTAATATTGGAAGAGTACCTGCTCAACGATTTAGATAACGAGCCTATTGCGGGGCCATTTGCAATCCTCTTGTCAGCGGAAACCGCCGACCAGCTCCGGCAGCGCGCGCGCGATCTGCTCATGCACATCCGCAAGCCAGCGGAAGTGCGCGAAAATGATAGTCAATACCTGGCGTCCACCGCCTATACACTGCAGGTCGGCAGGGCATCGATGCGCGAGCGAGTCGGCTTTATAGTCGCGTCACTCACTGAACTCGATGCGAAGCTCCAGGCGCATATCAATGACGAAGATCCTATCCAAGGCTTCTATCGCGGGTGTGTGAGCCGTGCCGATCAGAACCTTAACGGCAATGATTTACCGCGGGAGATCGACGCTTGGATTGCAACGAAACACTTGCCAGAATTGCTGACGGCCTGGATTAGAGGAGTAGAGCCCGACTGGCGAAAACTCTACGGAAGCCGCCCGCCTAAACGCGTTAGGTTGCCCACTTATCCATTTGCGAAACAAAGGTGTTGGATTGATGTGGGCGGACCTGCGTCAGTGCTCACCGAGCCGTCAGCGCTTCATCCTGTGCTGCAGCGCAATACATCTGATTTAATCTCGCAAAATTACAGTTCTACCTTCCACGGCGGCGAGTTTTTCCTAAGGGATCATCAGGTGTTAATCGGAGGTTCGGAGCAAAAGGTCCTTCCTGCGGTGGTCTACCTGGAAATGGCGCGTGCCGCCATTGTTAACGCCTTGCCGGTGCATCCAACGTCCAGCGTTATCGAACTGCGCGACATTGTCTGGATACAGCCTGTGGTGGTCGGAAGAGCAAAACAAGTCGACATCGCGCTTTCGCCCGCTGATTCCGCTACACGAATCGATTTCGAAATTTACAGTGCCGATCCTTCGGATACCAGTAGTCGACAGATACTCCATTGCCAGGGACGTGCTGCTCTCCAGGCGTTGGCAGCGCCTGCCAAACTCGACTTGGCACAGCTCGGCAAGCGGATGCTTGATGGGCAGCTGAATGCTGAGCGCATCTACGCGGTCTTTGCCAGAATGGGCATTCACTACGGACCCGCTCACCGAGGCATCGCTTCGGTTAGGCTCGGTCGTAACGAGCTGCTAGCGCAACTGGTTTTGCCATCGATTCCAGACGTTGGGGCGTCTGAATATCTGCTGCATCCCAGTCTTATGGACGCTGCGCTCCAGGCCACGATTAGTCTAATTGTCCGGCCAGACGATCGCGCTGAGCAACCGGCGTTACCCTTTGCTCTGGAATCCATGCATGTGTATTCGGCTTGTACAAAAAACATGTGCGCCTGGGTGCGCTATGCGCCGGGTAATCGCCCGGAAGAAATCTCCGGCACCGTAAAAGTGGATATCGATCTGTGCAGCCCGGAAGGCGAGGTCTGTGTGGAAATGCGCGGGTTTTCGTCTCGCCTTTTAGAAGGCGAAGGTACTGCTCCAAGACAAGACTCGGTAATCACTGTTGAGCCTGAGGAAGTCGAACTCGGGCTGCAATTCCTGGCTCCGGTCTGGAATCCTGTCTCCGTCGGCGTTGTCGGCATGACAGAGTTTGCCGAGCCCACCAAGGTGCTGCTGCTCGGCGGGCGGGAGCATGTTGTTTGGTCGCGGGAAACCTGTCCGAATACGGAGTTACTGGAGCTGCCCAGAGGTTCATCCTCCGAAGCCCAATTGGCGGCTTTGCGCGACCGGGTTTTCGACCAATTGCTCTGGGTCGCGCCGGACGTTGCCTTTGCTAGTGTTCCGGCCGAGGAAGTCGCATCAGACCTGGTGGTGTTGCAGGAGCAGGGTGTACTGGCAGTTTTTCGAATTATAAAAACCTTGTTGCGTGCTGGTTATGCTCAAAAAGAACTCTGCTGGACTTTGATCACGGGAAAAACTCGCCAGGTTACACAGGGCGAAGTTGTTCAACCAGCTCATGCTGGAATAACAGGCCTAATCGGCAGTGTGGCCAAAGAATTTCCGCACTGGAACTTGCGCTTGTTGGATGTGGATTCACTCGGCTCAATCACGGCGCGAGAATGTCTATCGTTGGCCTGGGACAAGCAGGGTGACGGCTTGGCCTACCGCCGAGGTGAATGGTTCAGGCAGGGGCTGGCGCGCATGCCGGACCTACCTCAGGCGCCGCCTCTTTACCGGCAGAGAGGAGTTTATATCGTAATCGGCGGTGCGGGTGGTCTCGGCGAAACCTGGAGCCGGTTCATGATCGAAGGTTATCAGGCCAGAGTGGTCTGGATCGGTCGGCAGGAATATAACGCGACAATAAAAAACAAGTTAAATGCGCTGAGTGAACTGGGCCATGCACCGCTGTATATTTCGGCCGATGCAACAGACTTGAACTCGCTGCAAAAGGCGTTCGAAAAGGTCCTCGAAACCTATCCCGCCATTCACGGCGTTGTCCATTCAGCCTTAGTGCTACAGGACAAAAGCATCGCTCAAATGGAAGAGCCAGCTTTTCGCGCCAGTCTCTCCGCCAAAGTCGATATCAGCGTTAATATTGACCGCGTCTTCGGTAGTCATGATCTGGATTTTGTTCTTTTCTTCTCTTCGCTGATTTCTTTTACGCGCGCTCCGGGCCAGTCCAATTATGCGGCGGGCTGTGCTTTCAAGGACAGCTTCGCGCATAGTCTGCAGCAAAAGCGCACTTACCCAGTGAAAATAATGAACTGGGGCTTTTGGGGGAACGTGGGTGTCGTTGCGGACGAGACTTACCGGAAACGTATGGAGCGGATGGGTGTAGGCTCCATCGAAGTACAGGAGGGCATGTCATGCCTGCAGTCGTTGGTAAGTTCGCGAATAAACCAGATGGCTCTGTTCAAGGCGCTGAACGTTCAGGTGCTCGATGAACTGAATCTCACGGAAAGCCTGGCCCATTATCCCCCGGCGACGCCTGTACTACCTCAAGTCAATAAAATGTTGTCTATTCAAGACGGACCTACGCCGACGGTAGCGCTAGAGCACGCCATGAAAATTCCGGAAATGAATGCGCTGGCGGAAGAAATCCTCGCATCGGTGCTTATGTCATTAGGGCTCGCTCAGAGCGCGTCCGCTTTAGCGCGACCATCCGGCACCCCGCCCAAACCGTTCTACGAGCGTTGGCTCAGCGGCAGCAAAGATTATTTGCGGCAACAAAAATTGTTGAAGTCCGAGATGACCTTCAATGCTGGAGTGCGCAACCTGCCCGAGTTGTGGTCCGCGTGGGATGCCGCGAGTGCTGGCTGGCGAGCGAACGCGGATCTTGAGGCGCAGGTGGTCCTGCTGGAGGCTTGTCTGCGGGCGCTCCCAGATATTCTTGGCGGCAAGCGCTCGGCAACGGATGTCATGTTCCCTGATTCCTCCATGCGTCTAGTGGAAGGCGTTTACAAAAATAACGCAGTGTCGGATTACTACAACGACATCCTGGCCACGACCTTGACAGGGTGCATCGAGCGACTTTTTGAAATGGGCGAAGTCGATGGGGTTCGCATTCTGGAAATCGGCGCCGGTACGGGCGGCACTACCGCGAGACTGCTGCCGCGCCTACAACAATTTAGCGACTCGGTCATCGAATACTGCTATACCGATCTGTCGAAAGCCTTTCTTATGCACGCGGAGGAGCACTATGGGCCGCAATTCCCCGCGTTGACCACAGCGATCTTCGATGTTTCCAAGCCCCTGGCCAAACAAAAGGTCGCCGCCAATCGCTACGATTTCGTTATTGCCACCAACGTTTTGCATGCAACCCCCAACATCAGAGAAACCTTACGCAATGCTAAGGCTGCGTTGAAGAGCGGCGGCATTTTGCTATTGAACGAAATCAGTACTTGGTCTTTGTTTCACCATTTGACTTTTGGCCTACTGGAAGGCTGGTGGCTTTATGAAGACGCCGCCCTGCGCCTGCCCAGTAATCCTGGGTTGGCCCCTGAGCAGTGGCGGGATGTTTTGGCGGATGAGGGCTTTGAGTTCGCGTTTTTTCCCGCTGTGAACGCCCATAAATTTGGGCAGCAAATTATCGCGTCCTCGAGCGACGGTGTCGTGCGGCAACGGACCCTAAAGCAAAAACCGCTGCCCGTCACAACACTGCCCAGCGCAGTAAAAGCCAAGACGAACAGCGCATCAGAGCAAATCGCTGGCAGCTTGACAGGCCCGCGGCTGCAGACCTATGTAAACGAGATTTTGCGCGACTGCATCGCCTCTTCGCTGAAGATAAAACCAGAGCTGATAGAGGCGGATCGCAGCTTCTCTGACTTCGGTGTGGATTCGATCATCGCAGTACAGTTGATCAACAGGATCAACCAGCAAATGAATCTTGTTTTGCGGACCACGGTGCTGTTCGATTACAACAACCTGGATAGGCTCGTCAATTTCATCGTCTCTGAGCATCATCAAGCGCTGCGCGATTCGCTTGGGGAAAAAATAGATTCAGCCACCACCACTGTGGCTGTACCTACAAAAGTTGCCGCACCGATTTCAGTATCCCGAATTCGGGAGCGAAATCGTGTTGTGAGGGAAGGCGTTGTTGTTTCAGCGCTTTCCGCCGCCGGTTCGGGTCTCAAATACCACAGGGTGCTGATAAATGGCCCCGGCGAAATAAGCGATGTCACGATCGCTGAAGCGAGGATTGAGAATCTCCAGCCCACGGAAATTTGTGTCGCTGTAAGAACCTTCTCTCTGAATTTTGGCGACCTTCTATGCGTACGCGGCATGTACCCCACAATGCCGCCGTATCCGTTTACACCCGGTTTCGATGCCAGTGGAGTAGTGGTAGCTGTGGGCTCAGACGTACGCAAGCTGCGTGTAGGTGATTCCGTGATCGTGCAGACCGGTGCATCCCTCGGTGGGCATGCTACGGCGGTGGTCTGCGACCAGGACTATGCGACCGTGAAACCGGAAACTATGTCCTTCGAGGATGCCTGCGCGCTGCCAGCCGTCGGTGTGACTATGATTGATGCCTTTCATAAGGCGAATCTCAAACCTGGCGAGTCCGTGCTTATTCAAACGGCAGCTGGGGGCGCAGGGTTGATCGCAGTGCAGTTAGCTAAGCACTACGGTGCCACAATTTATGGCACTGCGGGCTCTAATGAGAAGCTGGAGTATCTTCGCTCGCAAGGCGTTCAGTTTTGCATTAACTATCTTGAAAGCGACTTTGGAGCGGAAATCCGCCGTCTTACCCGTGGCCGCGGCGTCGATGTCGTGATCAATACGCTTGCAGGCGACGCAATTCAGCAAGGCATGAAATGCCTGGCTCCCGGTGGACGCTATATTGAGATCGCCATGACGGCGTTGAAGTCTGCTAAATCCGTGGATCTTTCCGTTCTCAACAACAACCAGAGTTTCCACAGCGTGGATATGCGCAAGCTGGGTCTAGAGGCCCCGCAGACGATGGCGCGTTATCGCCAGGAAATGCTGGATTTCTACCGCCAGGGCGTTATCCGCCCAACGATTTTCCGAACATTCACTTTCGATGCAATTCAAGCTGCCTACCAGGCGCTTTCCGAGCGTGGCACCATCGGCAAGATTGTGGTCTCTGTGCCCCAGGAGTTGTGGGTTGATCCTCCATTCTTTACCTCTTCGTCTGCCGCAGGCTTGCAAGAACGCGCCAGAGTAAATAACGATTCCATAGCCGTTGTCGGTATGAGCGGGCGCTTCGCCGGATCCGAATCGCTGGCGGAATTTTGGCGCAACCTCAGGGACGGAAAGGAGCTGACTACGGAAGTTACGCGCTGGCGTACTGAAGAGTGTGTCACCGACCAAGCCAGTACACGGCCCTATTGCAGTCGTGGAAGCTTCATTGATTCCATCGATCTCTTCGATCCACTGTTTTTTAAAATTTCACCGCTCGAAGCGCTCTATATGGACCCACAACAGCGCCTTTTCCTGGAAGAGTCATGGAAGGCGCTGGAGGATGCGGGATATGCCGGAAAGGGCATGGACGAAAAACGGTGCGGAGTCTACGTGGGTTGCGCTGCATCGGACTACTCTCAACTCTTCAGGGGCGAACCCCCGGGGCAGGCCTTCTGGGGTAAGT
The DNA here is from genome assembly GCA_964444305.1 of uncultured Candidatus Sumerlaeota bacterium. GTDB lineage: Bacteria > Sumerlaeota > Sumerlaeia > Sumerlaeales > Sumerlaeaceae > JAKFFN01. Next base: position 2,424 of record CAYUGQ010000086.1, on the reverse strand, counting down.
CACCTTCGCTTATCCCCGCGCGCATCGCTTACTACTTAAATCTGGTAGGTCCAGCAGTAGCTATCGATACAGCGTGTTCCAGTTCGCTGGTATCTATCCACTTAGCTTGCCAAAGCCTATGGGCGGAAGAGACTGACATGGCTCTGGCCGGCGGCGTCTTTTTGCAGGCGACTCCGCAGTTTTACCAGTATGCCAACCGTGCAGGCATGCTTTCGCCGCAAGGCAGATGTCATGCGTTCGACGCCAGAGCAGATGGTTTTGTACCCGGTGAAGGCGTCGGTGTGCTGGTTATGAAGCGTCTCGGAGATGCGGTTCGGGACGGAGATTCGATACGCGGCGTGATTGTCGGCAGTGGCATAAATCAGGACGGGAACACCAACGGCATTACGGCTCCGAGCGCCCGATCGCAAGAACGTCTCCAACGCGCGGTGTATGAGCGTTTCAGAATCAATCCCGAAACCATTCAAGTTGTCGAAGCCCACGGCACCGGAACGAGTCTGGGAGACCCTATTGAATTCACCGCACTCAGCCGTTCATTCGGCAATTACACGGACAAAAAGCAATTCTGCGCCATCGGTTCTGTGAAGACAAATATAGGTCATGCGGCAACCGCGGCAGGCGTGGCCGGAGTTTTGAAGCTTCTGCTTGCGCTGAAACACCGACAAATTCCGCCGTCTCTGCACTTTAGTCAGGGGAACCCGGCCATCGACTACGATTCGAGTCCTTTCTATGTCAATACGGAGCTGCGGGATTGGGGGACGGAAAATAATCGTAAACGCCGTGCGGCCATCAGTTCTTTCGGCTTTAGCGGTACTAATGCTCATCTCGTGATTGAGGAAGCTCCCGAAGCGGACCGAGCTGAGATCCTGTCACCGGCTTACTTGGTAGTGCTTTCAGCACTTTCCAAAGTGCAACTCCAGCAACAGGTGCGCAGTTTACTCGCCGCGGTCAAGGATGTGCCCGGGATGTCGCTGAACGACCTGAGTTATACGTTGTTAACGGGCCGTTTGCATTTCACACATCGGTTTTCCTCTATTGTGCGCAGTCGGGAAGAGTTGCTCAGCGCCCTGGAGCAGTGGTTAGACACGGGTGCGGGAAATCTAATTTATACCTCCGAACTTCAGGAAAGCGGCGTACGTGAACAGGTTTCGCTGAAGAACTACGCTAATCAGTGCATCCGAGAATGTTCCGGCGCGATCGACGCGAGCCGTTATTTAGAACATCTGTCCACGATAGGCGAGCTTTATGTTCAGGGATATTCCCTAGACTACTCAAGGCTCTTCGCTCACGGATCCAGTAGAATTGCGCTTCCCACTTACCCTTTCGCGCGCGATAAATACTGGGTTGACGCCGCCGGGGTTGTAGCGGGAACGGCCGCATCGGCTGCAGTCGGCACTTCCGTGCTACATGCACTACTGCACACTAATACGTCGAATATCTATCAGCAAAGCTACAGCTCAGTTTTCACCGGTGCGGAATTTTTCCTTAGAGATCACCGTGTCAATGGACGGCGAATATTACCCGGTGTGGCTTACCTGGAAATGGCCCGAGCGGCCATGGCGCGTGCAGTCCCGGAACAGGCGGACTCTGATATTTTGGAGTTGCGCGATACCGTGTGGTTGCAGCCGATGGCGGTCGATGGGCACAGTGAGGTCACGATAGCGCTATTTCCCAATGATCAAGGACAGATCGGCTATGAAATTTACAGCCGGGTCGGCGGCGAGGAAACCATCCATTGTCAAGGACAGGCGTTCTTCAGTCGCGGGTCGTCGGTCAATAAAATTTCCGTAGAAGGGCTGCGGGCCCGCATGGGACAAACGGTATGGGATGCCGAAAATTTGTATGCCGCCTTTGTCAATATGGGTTTGGAGTATGGACCGGCGCACCGAAGCATTTTCGCTATCGAAAAAGGAACAAACGAGCTAATCGCGGATTTGAGATTGCCGCCGGCCGCCACTTCCGCCGACTGGGTTGATTATCTACTGCATCCCAGCCTGATGGACGGGGCTCTACAGGCCACTGCTGGGTTAATCGGTGAGCCCGGGCAGCTGTCTGGGCCGCCGCCGTTGCCTTTTGCTCTGGAATCCCTGCGCATTATTGCGCCCTGCACCCGGGAGATGTACGCATGGGTCCGTTACTCTGATGGGAGTCAGCCAGCGGATAGGGTCACCAAGCTGGATATAGATTTGTGCGACAGGGAGGGCAATATCGCTGTACAGATGAAAGGGTATAGCTCGAGGATCCTACTAAACGCAGCTGTGGTGGATCGCAAGCAATCCCGTGCGACGGGCACAATTCGCGCCCAAGCTGTATGGCAGCAGCTCGCCGCCAATTCCGATTCTGTTGTTCCACAATACGTACAGCAGAAAGTCATTCTGTGTGAGATGCCGCGAGTCGAGGCTCCACAGATCGAGTCTCTGCTTG